>NZ_JAANNB010000190.1 GCF_011603975.1 Cellulomonas sp. IC4_254
CGCCGGGGCGCTCGCGGGCGCGTCGGGGCGTGACGGAGTCGACATCGGGACGATTGTGCCCCGTCTTCCCTGGAGTGATTAAATTCTTGGCGTGGTGATGCTGTCGTTGGTGGCCAGCCATCACGACCTCGACCTGTCCGTGCTGGAGCGGTTGTCCGCCGACACCCACGCCGTCGGGCGGGAGATCGTGACGGCCTCGGAGTCGATCGCGGGGGCGGTCGTCCTGGCGACCTGCAACCGCTTCGAGCTGTACCTGGACGTCGCCGACGCGGACGCCGCGGACGCGGCCCGCTCCGCCGTCGCCGGTGCCGTCGCCGCCCGCTCGGGCTACGCCCCGGAGCGCGTGGCCGACGCCCTCGCCCCGGCCACCGGCCCGCGGGTCGTGGAGCACCTGTTCGCCGTCGCCTCCGGCCTGGAGTCGATGGTCGTCGGCGAGCGCGAGATCGCGGGCCAGGTGCGCCGCGCGCTGACCGCGGCCCGCCGCGACGGCACCACGACCTCCGACCTCGAGGGCCTGTTCCAGGCCGCGTCCCGGACCTCCCGCGCCGTCGAGGGCCGCACCGGCCTGGGCGCCGCGGGCCGCTCCGTCGTCGGCGTCGCGCTGGACCTGGTCGAGGACGGCCTGCCCGACTGGTCGGACGTGCGCTGCCTGCTGATCGGCACCGGCTCCTACGCCGGCGCCAGCCTCGCCGCCCTCAAGGCCCGCGGCTGCCGGGACGTCCTGGTCTACTCGGCCAGCGGGCGCGCCGGGCAGTTCGCCGCGCAGCGCGGGGTCACCGCCGCCACCGACGACCTCGCCGCCAGCCTCGCCGGCGTCGACCTGGTCGTGGCGTGCAGCGGCGCCTCCGGGGCGGTGCTCGACGTCGACGCGCTGATCCGGGCCCGGTCGGCCGAGGCCGCCCTCGGTGCGCGACCGCTCGCGGTCCTGGACCTCGCGCTGCAGCACGACGTCGACCCCGCCGTCGGCGAGCTCCCCGGCGTCCGGCTCGTCAGCCTCACCACCGTCGCCGAGCAGGCGCCCGACGGGCACTCCGCCACGGTCGCCGAGGCGCGGGCGCTCGTCGAGGAGCAGGCCGCGACCTTCGAGCGCGACCTGCGCACCCGGCAGTGGAACCCGCCCGTCGTCGCCGAGCGCCGCCGGGTGCTGGAGGAGCTGGGCGCCGCGGTCGACGGCCTGCCCGAGCGTGAGGCCCGCGCGCTGCGCCGCCGGGTCCGCGCTGCGCTGCACGCCCCGACGGTCCGCGCCCGCGAGGCCGCCCGCGCCGGCGACGCGGCGTCGTACGCCGCGGCGCTCGCGGACCTGGCCGCGGTCGAGGTCCCGCGCCCGGCCCTCACCGGCCGCTGATCTCTTCCGCCCAGTTCGGCAGTCACGTACCCAGTTCGGCACCTGCAGCTGCCGAACTCGGCCGCGGAGTGCCGATCTCGGCCGTCACGCCTCCAGGTAGCGGAGCAGGTCCGTCGCCAGACCCGTGTAGGTGGCCGGCGTGAGCGCCTGCAGCCGCGCCTCGACGTCGGCCGGCAGACCCAGGCCCGCGATGAACTCGCGCATGTCCTCCGCCGTCAGCCGGCGACCCCGGGTCAGCTCCTTGAGCCGCTCGTACGGGTTCTCCATGCCGGTCACCCCCGCCACGGACGCCGCGCGCATCGCCGACTGCACCGGCTCGCCCAGGACCTCCCAGTTCTGGTCGAGCTCGCGCGCCAGCAGGTCCCGGTCGACCGACAGCGCCGCGAGGCCCCGGCGCACGTTGTCGATCGCGAGCAGCGAGTGCCCGAACGCGGGGCCGATGTTGCGCTGCGTGGTCGAGTCGGTGAGGTCGCGCTGCAGGCGGCTGGTGACCAGCGTCGCGCCCAGGGAGTCGAGCAGCGCGCAGGACAGCTCGAGGTTCGCCTCGGCGTTCTCGAACCGGATCGGGTTGACCTTGTGCGGCATCGTCGACGAGCCGGTCGCCCCCGCCACGGGGATCTGGGTGAACACGCCCCGGGAGATGTAGGTCCACACGTCGGTCGCCAGGTTGTGCAGCACCCGGTTGAACCGCGCGACGTCGGCGTACAGCTCGGCCTGCCAGTCGTGCGACTCGATCTGCGTCGTCAGCGGGTTCCAGGTCAGGCCGAGGTGCTCGACGAACGCGCGGCTGACCTCGGGCCAGTCGGCGCCCGGCACCGCCACGACGTGCGCGCCGTAGGTCCCGGTCGCGCCGTTGAGCTTGCCGAGGTACTCCGCGCCCTCGACCCGGCGCAGCTGGCGGCGCAGCCGGTGCGCGAGGACCGCGATCTCCTTGCCGAGCGTGGTCGGCGTCGCCGGCTGGCCGTGGGTGAGCGCGAGCAGCGGCACGTCGGCGAGGTCGCGTGCCATGCCGGCGAGGTCGTCGACCAGGCCGGTCGCGGCCGGCAGCCAGACGTCGCGCACGGCGCCGCGGACCATGAGGGAGTACGACAGGTTGTTGATGTCCTCGCTGGTGCAGCAGAAGTGCACCAGCTCGGAGACCGACGGCAGGACCGTCTCGCCCAGCACCGACGGCGCGGCGGCGATCTTCTCCTTGAGGAAGTACTCGACCGCCTTCACGTCGTGCACGGTGGTCCGCTCGAGCTCGGCGAGCCGTGCGACGTCGTCGGCGCCGAAGTCCGCGACGACCGCGCGCAGGTACCCCTGGTCCGCGTCCGGCAGCACCGGGGCGCCGGGGACGACGCCGTGGGTCGTCAGGTGGATCAGCCACTCGACCTCGACGTGCACCCGCTCGCGGTTCAGCGCCGCCTCGGACAGGTGGTCGACCAGGGGTGCGACGGTCCGGCGGTACCGGCCGTCGAGCGGGCCGAGGGCGATCGGCGGCTCGACGTCGGCCAGCGACGTGCGGGCGGCGGGCGCGGCGGACGGGCTGCTCTCGTGCGCGGGCATGGGCCGCATCCTCCCACGCCGTGCATCCGGGTGATCCGCGGCGGGCGCCCGCTGGACGGCTCTCGCCCGTCCCGGCTGGTCAGCGCGCCGTCGGTGGCCGGCCCCGGCCGCACGGCCGGGTGACGCCGCGCGCCCGGTCGGGGAGAGCGCTCGCCCGATCCCTCACGCGGGCGCCGCCGCTGCCGATACGCAGACCACTCAGGGGGAGCCGTGCGGAGCAGACGCAGGGGCGCGCGCGGGCACAGCGACGAGGGGTACGGACATGGCGGGACTGGGGCGACGGGGCCGGACGGCCGGACCGGCGCAGGGCCTCGAGGCCGAGCGCGAGCTCCGCGCTCTCGACGACGTCGTCCGGGCGCTCGGGTCGTCGAGCGGCGGCCAGCTGGGCGACATCCTCGAGACGATCCGCACCGCGCTCGGCTTCGCGTACGCGTCGGCCTGGCGGGTCGACCCCGGCGAGGGCGCGCTCGTGTTCGTCGCCCAGTCGGGGCACCTGTCCCGCGAGCTCACCGAGATGACCCCCGGCTACCGGATGCCGAAGGGCGTCGGGCTGTGCGGTCTGGCGTGGCAGCGGGACGGGGTGCTGCCGGTCGCCGACCTGAACGAGCACGCGACCAACTGCGCCCGCGGCGAGGTCTTCCTCCGGGCCGGCGCGCGCGGCGCGATGACGATGCCGCTGTGGCACCGCGGCGAGGTCGTGGCGGTGCTCGACTTCCTGACCACCGAGCGGCGCTCCGAGGGCCCCGCGCAGGTGCTCGTCCTCGACGTGCTCGCGCGGACCGTCTCCCAGGCGCTCGAGGCGCGGCGCGCCGCGGACGAGATCGCCCAGGTCGCGCGCGACCAGCAGGCCGTGACCGCCTCCGTCGCGAAGGTCGGCCAGTGCACCGACGAGGAGCAGGCGCTGCGCGTCGCCCTCGACACCGTCCGCGAGGAGTTCGGCTGGGACTACGGCTCCTACTGGGCCGTCGACCCCGAGGCGCGCGTGCTGCGGTTCCAAGTGGAGTCCGGCACCGCCGGCGAGGAGTTCCGCCGCGTCACGCTCGCCGCGAGCTTCGCCGAGGGCGTCGGCCTCGCCGGGCGCGCCTGGCGGGCCCGGGACCTCGTGTTCGTCCGCGACCTCGGCGAGCTCACCGACTGCGTCCGGGCGCCCGCCGCGCAGCGCGCCGGCGTCCGCTCCGGGGTGTGCATCCCGGTGATCGTCGGCGACGAGGTCCTCGGCACCATGGACTTCTTCACCACCGCCACCATCGAGCTCACCGACAGCCGCCGCGGCTCGCTGCGCAACGTCGCCCGCCTCGTGTCGCAGCGCGTCGACATCCTCCGCGCCGCCCAGCGGGACCGCGCCGCCTCCGAGGCGCTGCTCGGCAGCGTCGCCCGGCTGTCCGAGAGCGCGTCCGAGGCCGTGCGCGTCGCCGAGGAGGCCGTCGCGCAGACCGCCGCGATGGCCGAGGAGGTCCGCACGCTGGAGGCGTCGTCCTCCGCCGTCGGCGACGTCATCCGCGTGATCTCCTCGATCGCCGACCAGACCAACCTGCTCGCGCTCAACGCCACCATCGAGGCCGCACGCGCAGGGCAGGCGGGGCGCGGGTTCGCCGTCGTCGCCACCGAGGTGAAGGACCTCGCCGGCGGCACGTCCACCGCGACGTCACACGTGGAGCAGCAGGTCGCCGACATCCAGGCGAACACCGCCGCCGTGTCCCGCGGCATCGAGTCGGTCAGCACGACGATCCGGCGCATGGACGAGGTCCAGGCCCGGATCGGCGAGGTGCTCGACGAGCAGCGCGAGATGGCCCGGTCCTTCCGGGCCTCCTGACCCCGCGGCGTCCCCACGGGGCGTGCCGCGGGCCGGCGACGGGCCCGCACCCGTCGCCGGCCGCGGTGGCCGGTTCCACTCCTCTCCTCGGTTCCGGGGTCGGCGTCAGCGTGTGCCGCCCCGAGCTGCGGGGTCTGCGGACCACTGGGTCCGTCGGCCGGCGGAGGTCCCGCACCCGCCGCCGGCCGACGGGTTCAGCGGCGGGTGGTCAGGTGAGCACCACCCGCGGGATGCGACGGAGCAGCAGGCCGAGGCCCGCCAGTCCGAGCGCGGCCAGCACCGTCAGGGCCGCAGGAGCACCCGTCGTGGCCAGCGCGGCCGGCACGGTCACCGCCGCGACGGCCGAGCGGTCCAGGGCGGCGGCGAGGTCGGCCGCGGCCAGGACGTCGGAGGAGAAGGTGACGTCGGCGACCGTGGTGGTGCCGGTGCCGGTGACGGTCCCGGTCCCGGTCGTGGTGCCGGGGGTGGTGCCGGGGGTGGTGCCCGGGTCGGTGCCGGGGTCGGTGGTGCCCGGGTCGGTGGTGCCGGTGCCGGTGCCCGGGTCGGCCACTGCGGCCTCGCCGACCACGCCGAGCGCGACCTCGCCGACGGTCACCGGGACCTCGATCGGCAGGGTGACGCCGATGCCGGAGAGCAGGCCGTCGGAGTCGCCGTCGCCGACCGTGGCGGTCGGGGCGTCGGTGCCGGTGCCGGTACCGGTGGTGCCGGTGCCGGTCGAGGTGGTGGCGGCGTCGCCGATCAGGCCGACAGCCAGGTCGCCGATCGTCACGGGGACGCTGATCGGAGCGGCGATGCCGGTGCCCGCGAGCGGGCCGTCGGAGTCACCCGTGCCGACCTCGGCGGTCGGGGCGCCGGTGCCGGTGGTGCCGGTGGAGGTGGTGGCGGCGTCCCCGCCGAGGCCCAGCGCCACGTCACCGACGGTGACCGGGATGCTGATCGGCGCGGCGACGGAGGTGCCGGAGCCGATGCCGTCGGAGTCGCCGTCCCCGACCTCGGCGGTCGGGGCGTCAGAAGCGCCTGTGCCGGTGCTGCCGGTGTCGGTCGACTCGGTGGACGCGTCGCCGAGCAGGCCGAGCGCCACGTCGCCGATCGTCACGGGGACGCTGATCGGAGCGGCGATGCCGGTGCCCGCGAGCAGGCCGTCGGAGTCGCCGTCATCGACCGTGGCGTTCGGGGCACCGGTGCCGGTGGTGCCAGTGCCGGTCGACTGGGTGGACGCGTCGCCGAGCAGGCCGAGCGCCACGTCGCCGATGGTGACCGGGATGCTGATCGGCGCGGCGACGGAGGTGCCGGAGCCGGTGCCGTCGGAGTCGCCGTCCCCGACCTCGGCGGTTGGGGCGTCAGAAGCGCCTGTGCCGGTGCTGCCGGTGTCGGTCGACTCGGTGGACGCGTCGCCGAGCAGGCCGAGCGCCACGTCGCCGATCGTCACGGGGACGCTGATCGGAGCGGCGATGCCGGTGCCCGCGAGCAGGCCGTCGGAGTCGCCGTCATCGACCGTGGCGTTCGGGGCACCGGTGCCGGTGGTGCCAGTGCCGGTCGACTGGGTGGACGCGTCGCCGAGCAGGCCGAGCGCCACGTCGCCGATGGTGACCGGGATGCTGATCGGCGCGGCGACGGAGGTGCCGGAGCCGGTGCCGTCGGAGTCGCCGTCCCCGACCTCGGCGGTTGGGGCGTCAGAAGCGCCTGTGCCGGTGCTGCCGGTGTCGGTCGACTCGGTGGACGCGTCGCCGAGCAGGCCGAGCGCCACGTCGCCGATCGTCACGGGGACGCTGATCGGAGCGGCGACGCCGGTGCCCGCGAGCAGGCCGTCGGAGTCGCCGTCCCCGACCTCGGCGGTCGGGGCGCCGGTGCCGGTGGTGCCGGTGCCGGTCGACTCGGTGGACGCGTCACCCAGCAGGCCGAGCGCCACGTCGCCGATCGTCACCGGGATGCTGACGGGCGCGGCCACGGACGTGCCGGACCCGATCCCGTCGGAGTCGCCGCCGCCGACCGTGGCGCTCGGGGCGCCGGTGCCGGCACCCGCGGGCGTCGTGCCGCCGGTGCTGGTGGCGGTCGCGTTCCCGAGGACGCCGAGGGCGACCCCGTCGACGCCGACCGGGATGCTGACGGGCGCGGCGATCCCGGTCCCGGAGGCGATCCCCTGGGAGTCCCCGCCCTCGACCGTGGCGGTCGGCGCGGCCGCGGGCGTCGCCGGGTCGGCGGCTGCCGGAGCCGTGGCGGTGGCGTCCCCGAGGACGCCCACGGCGACGGTCGAGACGTCCACCGGGACGCTCACCGGGGCGGCGACGGCCGTGCCGGACGCCACCCCCTCGGAGCTGGACCCGCCGGCGGACGCCGTCGGGGCGGGTGCCGCCGGCGCCGGGGCCGCGGATGCGGCGGCCGGGGCGGTGGTCGTGGCCGCGTCGCCGAGGACGCCGGCCGCGAGGCCGTCCACGTCCACGGAGACGTCGACGGGTGCCTCGACGCCGAGGCCGGACAGCAGGCCGTCGTCGTCGGCGGCGTAGGCCGACACGGCCCCGGCGACGACGAGGCCGCCGGTCAGCAGAGCGGTGTGGACCGCTCGTCTCATGTTCCTGTGCATGGTGGTCTTCCCCTGCTCCTGAGTCGGTGCGCCGGCGCGCGGCGCGAGGGCCCGTGTGGCGCGGCGGCACGGGTGCCGCGGGCGCCGGGGCCCGACTCAGGCGGGGAAGACGGGGACGTCGCGAAGGCGGAGCGGGAGCTCGACGCGGTCACGGGCGACGGCGAGGAGCCGTGACCCGCCGAGGACCAGCGCGAGGGTCGTGAGGACCGCCAGGACGTCCTGGCCGGCGGGGGTGCGCAGCGGGCTGCCGGCGGCGCCGGTGCCCGACGGGGCCGGCGAGCTCGGGGCGGGCGGGACCTGG
>NZ_JAANNB010000191.1 GCF_011603975.1 Cellulomonas sp. IC4_254
AGGCTGGCCCGGTCGGGTCAGCACGCGGCGGGAGGGGCGGTCACGGTGCTCTACCACATCCGGGTCGTCGGCCCCGAGCGCGACCTCGGCGGGCTGGGGGACTACGCCGACATCGTGGCGGCGCCCACCCGGGACGGCGCGATCCTGTCCTGCGAGGTGCCGGACGCTTCGGGCCTCACCGGGGTGGTGGCGCTGCTCTGCGACCTCGGGGTGGACATCGCGGAGCTCCAGGCGGTCACCCGGCCGGCGTGAGGCGTCGCGGGTGCGCCGGGGCCGGTGAGGTCGCAGGCAGCCGACGACCTCGGCGCGAGGGTCAGTCGAGGGCGCGCAGCGTCGGCGTCCACGCCGGACCGTCGCCGGTGGCGGCGACCGGCGCGTAGAGCCGCAGCACCAGGCTGAACGGCCCGGACGGCACGGGCAGCCAGGCGGCGCGCGCGTCGACCGGGCCGTCGTGCTGCAGCGCCACGACCAGCGAGCCGTCCCGGCCCCACGGCAGGTCCGGCGTGCCCGGGCCGAGGGCGTACCGCCGGGCGCGATGGGCGACGAGCTCGCCGGACGGCTCCGCGTGCGCGGCGAGCGACCAGTGCAGGCGGGCCGGCGGCGGGCCGGGCAGCGTCATCCGGTACCGCCGGTGGCCGTCGAGCGGCTCGCCGCCGAGCCCCCGCCAGCGCAGGGTGCGGACCTCGTCGGGCTCGGGGGCGTGCAGCTCGTGCTCGGCGGCGACGGCGCGGCGCAGCGCCGCGGACCCGGCCCCGTCGGCGGCCCCCGGCTCGTCGGCGGACCCCGGCGCGGCGCCCCGCCCGCTGCCGCCCGCGCTGGACCGGGCCGCCTCGCCACGGCCGAGGCCGTCCCGGCGCAGGGCGTCCTCCAGCTGCGCCGCGCCCAGCGCCGCGCCGCGGGCGACCAGCGCCCGGGTCCGGGCGTCCTGCCCGCGGGGCCCCCATCCGTCGGGCCCGCCGGGGAGCACGCCGAGCCGGACCCACCGCGCGACCCGGGCCCGGTCGGCCGGGTCGGTGGGGCGGGCCAGCCGCAGCAGCAGGGCGAGGTAGTCGACGAACCCGGCGCCCCAGGCCCGCTCCTCGTCCCAGGGCAGCCACGCGACGGACGGGGCCGGCCGGGGCGGCGTGACCCCGCCGAGCGCGTGCAGCGGCCGCACCCGGTACCCGTGCTGCACCACGCGGGCCGCCGGCAGGTCGTCCGGGCCCGGCACCGCGGTGCGCGTGATCACCCGCACGAGCCACGACGTCGGCCGCAGCACGCCGCGCACCCCGGGCGGCACCGGTCCGTCCCAGCCGGGACCCGCCACGACCCAGTCGCCGGCGTCGCGCCCGGTGCTCGCGGCTCCCAGGTGGGCGACCGTGGTCCCGAGCAGGTCGACGACCTGGGCCCCGGAGTACAGCCCGGCGGGCAGGTCGGGCTGGCTGACGACGGCGGGCTCGGCGCGCAGGTCGAGCCAGGCGCTGGAGCGCAGCAGCAGCGGGTCGGCGTGCCGGGTGCCGTCGCCGGGTGCGGGCGGCGCGCCGTCGTGGTCGAGGACCCCGAGTGCGGCGACGCCGGTCCGCAGCTCGGTGCGCAGCTCCCGGTAGCCGAGCAGCGCCGGGTGCGCCCAGACCGCGGCCTCGGCGGCGGCGCGGACCACCTCGGGGTCGTGCGGGTGCGGCGCCGGGGCGGGCAGGGTCTCCGGCATCGCCCACCGTCCTCGCCCGTCCCGCCACCGTCGCCTCCAGCACAGCCGTCCGGCGCGCGGCGGGCCTCACCCGCGGTGTGTGAACGCCGGTCGCCGCGCGGGTACGCGGCGTCGGCTCACCCGCGACGGGTGAGGGAGTCAGTGCAATTCGTGACTCACGATCACCCCAGCCGTGTCACTGTGGTGCCGGGTGACCCGGGGCGCGCGAGCAGGCGGGCTACGGTGAGTCGAGCACGCGTCGGGGGGCGTGGACATGAGCGCTGGGGACGACGGCGACGGGTCGGTACCGCGGGACCACGCGGGGGAGCAGCGCGAGCGGGCGGCCCCGGGGGCGAAGTACGCGGTGCCGCGACCGCCGCGCGGGCTGGTGGCGCGGTCGCGCTGCGACGCGGCGCTGGCGGAGACGGTCGCCGCGCACCGGCTGACGGTGGTCACCGCGCCGGCGGGCTTCGGCAAGACCACGCTGCTCGCGCAGTGGGCCGCCACCGCACCCGGTCCGGTGGTGTGGGTGTCGCTCGACCCGCTGGACGACGAGCCGGGCCGCCTCGTGCGGGTGCTGGGCGACGCGCTCGTCCGGTTCGCGCGCGTGGGCGGGCCCGACGACGGCGCCGCGGGCGCGCTGGCGACCGTCGCCCGCCGGGTGGACGCGCTGGTCGCGGTCCTGGAGGACGTCCCGGCGGAGACGGTCGTGGTGCTGGACGACGTGCACCTGATCTCGGCCCGCACGGCCCGCGAGGTGCTCGGCCCCGTGCTCCGGTACGGCGGCCCCCGGTTCGTCCTGGCCGGCCGGTACGACGCGGCGCTGCCCGTCAACCGGATGCGGATGGCGGGCGAGGTCGGCGAGCTGCGCGAGCGCACCCTGGCGTTCACCGAGGACGAGGTCGCCGAGGTGGTGCGCGCGGTCGAGGTCCCGGCGGACGCCGCCGCGGTGCGCGCGCTCTGGGAGGTCACCCGCGGCTGGCCGGTGGCGGTGCGGCTGGCGCTCGCCGCCGACGTCCTGGGTCGCTCCGGCGAGCCGCTGGCCCAGCTGCGCGACCGGGACGTGCCGATCACCGGGTACCTGGTGGAGGAGGTCATCGGCTCGCTGCCGGACGACCTCGCGGACTTCGTGCTGCGCGCGAGCGTGGCCACCCAGCTCGACCCCGAGCTCGCGGAGGCCCTGGTGCCGGGCGGGGCGCGGCTGCTGGACGACTGCGTCGGCCGCGGTCTGTTCCTCACCGACGTCGGCGGGGCCGGCGGCCCGGGCGACGGGGGCGAGCCCGAGGAGGGACCGGTCTACCGGTGGCACGCCCTGGTGGCGGCGCACGCGCGGGCCGTCCTGGCCCGGCGGGACCCGCTCGCCGCGCGGGTGGCGCACCGGGTGGTCGCCGCCCACCTCGGCCCGCGCGACCCGGCCGCGGCCATCCGGCACGCCCTCGACGGGCACGCGCCGGATCTCGCGGCGCGGGTGCTCGGCGAGCGGTGGCCGGAGCTGGTCGTGCGCGGCGACGTCGGCCAGGTGCGGGGGCTGCGCGCCGCCCTGCCGCCCCGGTACCGCAGCGACCCGGACGTGCTGCTGGCGCTCGCGGCCGCGCACGCCTACGAGGCCGACGGCACGGGGGAGGACGACGGCGGGCCGGCGTGGGTCGGCGAGCTCGTCCGCACGTTCCTGGGCCCGGGCCGGCCCCCGCTGGAGGAGTCGGTGCGCCGCGGCCGGGCCCTGCTCGACGACGGCGTCCCGGGGGCCGGGGCACCCGACGACGCGGTCCGCGCGCTGGGCCTGTACCTGGTGGGGCGCGCCGAGCTGCAGCGGTACGGGCCGGACCCGGACGCGCTCGGGCACCTCGCGGCCGGCCGGGCGCTCGCGGCCGAGCACGGCTGGGTCGCGCTCGAGCTCGGCTGCCGGGCGGAGCAGGCGCTCGCGGCCGCGCTGCGCGGCGAGGTCGGCGCGGCGCTCGACGGGGCCCGGTCCGTGCTCGCGGCGGCGGCGCTGCACGACTGGCAGGGCGCGAGCATCGTCGCGTCGGCGCACCTGGCCTGCGGCATCGCGTCCTACTGGCGCGACGAGCTGTGCGCCGCCGGGGGCCACCTCCGGGCGGCGGTCGAGGCCGCGGGCCGGACCCGCCGGGAGGTCGCCGTGCACGCGGCCGGCGTGCTGGCGATCGTCTGCCTGGCGCAGGGCGACGCCCCCGGGCTGGCGCGGGCCCGCGAGATCACCGACGCCCCGTGGCCGGACGGCTCCGCACCCGAGCACCTGACGGGGTTCCGCGACTTCCTGACCGCCGTGCAGCTCGGCGCCGAGGACCGGCCGCGGGACGCGCTGGCGATCGTCGACGAGTCGTCGGTCGCGTTCGCCGACCCGCTGGCGCTCGGCTGGCAGAGCGACCAGCTGCTGCGCATCGGCGACATCGAGGGCGCCGAGCGGGCGCTGCACGCGGCCGAGCGCGCCGCGGCGGGGGCCGCCGTCGCGCTCGGCGGGACCCCGGCTCAGGTGCGGGTCGCCAACCTGGCCGCGGCCGCGGCGCTGCACGCCGACGAGGACGCCGCCGCCGCGCACGTCGCCCTGGAGGCGGCCCTCGCGGCCGCCGCGCCGCACGGCCTGGTCCGTCCGCTGCGGGACCGCGCGGCCGCGCTGCACCCGCTGCTGTCGGCGCACCTCGAGTGGGGCAGCGCGCACGAGCCGCTGGTCACCCGGCTGCTGGTCGCCGAGCACGAGGCGCCCACGCCCCGGGCCTCCGCGTGGGACCTGACGCCCCGGGAGCGGGACGTGCTCGCCTGCCTGCGGTCGTCGCTGACGTCGGAGGAGATCGCCGGCTCGCTGTTCCTGTCGATCAACACCGTCAAGACGCACATGCGGGCGATCTACCGGAAGCTCGGGGTCGACGGGCGGCGGGCGGCGGTACGCACCGCCGTGCAGCGCGGCCTGCTCTGAGCCGACCGGGCCGAGGACGCGCACGAGGGCGGCGGTACCCCGCGGGGTGCCGCCGCCCTCGTGCCCGTCCGGGGCGGCGGCCCGCTCAGGTCGACACGGGCCGCAGCTCGCCGCCGTGCACGACCAGCGCCCAGAGCACCGTCACGCACAGCCCGATCGACACCAGCGACCACCACGGCGTCGCCGGCAGGGCGGCGAACTGCAGCAGCAGCTCCAGCCCGACCAGGACCACCGCGGTGATCCGGGCCCAGCCGGCTGCCGTGGTCAGCAGCGAGATCCCGACCACGAACACCAGGGCGGACACCGCGAGGTGCACCCACCCCCAGGTCGAGATGTCGACGGTGGCCAGGCCGTAGGTGGTCCACGCGACGATCGTGCTCGGCGAGAACACCGCGACCAGCCCGCTGAACATGCCCCACAGGCCCATGAGGATCATCATCAGCGCCCCGAACCAGATCCAGCCGACCCAGGCGGTCTCGCGGGGTCGCGTCCGGACCCCCGCGGCGGCGTAGGCCTTCGTCATCGTCGTCCTCCTCCCGGCCGGCCGGCGGCCGCTCAGGCGTTCTCGTCGAACGCCTGACGCAGCCGCGCCTCCTCGTCCTCGGACAGGTTGGTCTGGATCAGCTCGGGGTGGATGCCCTGGTCCTTGAGCGCCCCGAACACCTTGTCCGGCACCGCGCCGGACGACAGCAGGAACAGCGCCGACGTGCCCGGCGTGACCTTGCTGCGCACCGAGTCGATGAAGTCGTCGTCGATGCCGACGTCCGTCAGCGACCCGGCGAGCGCGCCGGCCGCCGCGCCGATCGCGGCGCCGATGAGCGGGATGAAGAACAGCAGGCCGAACAGCAGGCCCCAGAAGGTGCCGCCCAGGGCACCCGCGGAGGCGAGGCTGTGCGCCTGCCGGGTCTTCGGCTTCGACTTGTCGGGGTCCCAGGACACCGTGGCGGCGTCGTGCACCTGGATGAGCTCCTGCTTCGCCAGCGACTCGAGCGCCTGCTCGGCCTGCTGGGCACCGCCGGGGGTGTCGAACTTCCACACGCTGAGAGTGGCCACCGTCGTGCTCCTTCGTCGGTTCGTCGGTCTCGTCGCCGGGTGGGACGCTGCCAGCCTCACCGCGCGGCCGAGCGGTGCGCATCGCCCGGGCCGGGTGACCCACGGGCGCACGCCACACCGGCCGCGCACCCCGGGCCGCGCGGGTCACCCCCGGCCAGCGCCCCGGCGCGGCGACCCGCCCCGAGGTCGCCGGGCCTGGCCCGCCCCCGCGGCTGGCACGATGGCGGACATGTCCGCCTGGCACGCCCACGACTCCCGCACCGTCTACGAGAACCCCTGGATCCGGGTCCGCGAGGACGCCGTCACCCGGCCCGACGGCGGAGACGGGGTCTACGGCGTCGTCGAGGTCCGGCACCCGGCCGTGTTTGTCGTCCCGGTCACCGACGACGACGAGGTCGTGCTGGTCGAGGTCGAGCGATACACCACCGGGGCCGTCTCGCTCGAGGTGCCCGCCGGCGGCACGGACGGCGAGGACCCGCTGGTCGCCGCCCGCCGCGAGCTCCGCGAGGAGACCGGCCTGGCGGCCGACGACTGGACGCACCTCGGCCCGGTGTTCTCGCTCAACGGCGTCGCCCACGCGCCCGGGCACGTGCTGCTCGCCCGGGGGCTGCGGCCCGCCGACGAGGCGCACGCCCAGGACGAGGAGGGCATCGTCGGCCTGCGGCGGGTCCCGTGGCCCGACCTGCTGAGGCTCGTGCGCGCCGGGGCGATCACCGACAACGAGTCGCTCGGCGCCCTGCTGCACGCGGCCATCGCGCTCGGCCGGGTGTCCTGACCGACCCGACCAGGGTGTCAGCCCTCGGGTTCCGGGGCGACCGGCTCGACCAGGCCCGGCCCGTCGTTCGCCACGTTGCCCACCGCCCGGCCCACCTCGCGCGGCGTGAGGTGCGGCTCGGGGACGTGCACCAGCATCGCGCCCACCTCGTCCGCCGCGGTCGTTGACGGGTCCAGCCACGCGTCCCACAGGTGGCCGGGGAGCAGGACGGGGCAGCGGTCGTGGATGTGCCCGAGGCTGTCGGTCGCCGGCCGCGTGATGATCGTGACGGTCCACAGCCAGCGGGTCGGGTCGTCGTCGGCCTTGGCGTGGTCCCGCCACAGCTCGTACAGCCCCGCGGCGGCCAGCGGCTCGGCGCCGTGCAGGAAGTAGGGCGTCTTCGGGCCGCGCTCGTTCGCCTGCCACTCGTAGTAGCCGTCCATCGGCACCAGCGCGCGCCGCTTCGCCGCCGCCTTCCGGAACGCGGGCTTGTCGAGCACCGTCTCGGAGCGGGCGTTGATCATCCGCGAACCGATCGACACGTCCTTGGCCCACGACGGCACGAGACCCCACCGTGCCTGCCGGAGCTGGCGCTGCGGGCCGTCGTCCTCGACGCGCTCGAGCACCACCGGCACGTCCTGCGTCGGGGCGACGTTCCAGGACGGCCCGGGGTGCTCGCCGAGGATCCGGTCGATCGCGAGGTCACGCTCGAGCTGGTCGGCGGCACGGGTCTGCGCGTAGCGGCCACACATGGGGCCCAGTGTGCCGCGCGCCACCGACACCGCGCCCGGTGACCGGGAGCGGTGTCGCGCCGGGTCCGGCGGTGCTGGGCACGTCGGTCCCAGCCGTGCGGTACACGTCGGGCCCAGCGGTGCGGTGCACGTCGCAGAGGTCGCCGATCGCGCGTGCGCGTGCCGTGGTGACGGCGGTAGGGGGCCGGCTCGTGCCTCAGAACGGCGGGGGTGCGTCGTGGGGGTCGGTGGTGGCGTCGTGGCTCCGTCCGGTGCCGGGGCGGGTGAGGTACCGGTGGCCGGTGGGGGTGAGCCATTCGAACAACCCGGCGCTGACCTGGCGCA
>NZ_JAANNB010000192.1 GCF_011603975.1 Cellulomonas sp. IC4_254
GCCTCAGCCCAGCGGTCCCAGCCGCCGGAGCAGCGCGCCCGTCCGTCCGCCCACGCCGCGCGCGACCAGTGCCGCCAGGTCCGCCGGCACGTCCACGTCGTGCCGGAGCGTCGCCTGCGGGGGCAGCGCGATCTCGGCGTGCCCCAGCGCCCGGTGCGCCGCCGCCGACCCGCCGCCGAACGCCGGCCGCAGCGTCGACCCCGCCCGCGCGGTGAGCAGCGTCGTCCCCGTGCCCTCGGCGTCGGGCAGCACCGCCAGCGGGTGCGCCTCGGCGGCCGCGAGCGCCGCGTCGAGCTCGGCCGGGTCCAGCCCCGGCAGGTCGCCCAGCAGCACCCCGACGTGCGCGGTCGGCGCCTCGCCGCGGGCAGCAGCGGCCCCGGCGGACACGGCGCGGTCCAGAGACGCCCAGCCGCCCGCCGCGTCCTCGGGCGCCGGCGGCGGCTCGGGCAGCACGCGCACCCGCGGCAGCGCGGCCGCGGCCGCCGTCACCTCGGGGTCGGCGGTCACGACGAGCACCCGGGCCACCCGCGGGGTCGCCAGCACCGCCTCGACCGTGTCCAGGGCCATCGCCCGCACGAGCGCGGCGCGCGCCCGCGGCTCCAGCACGTCGGCCAGCCGGGTCTTGCCGCGCCGCGCGTCCTTCACCGGGACGACCAGGACCCACCGAGCGAGCAGCACGGACGCACCCTACGCGCCTCCGGCTCCCTCGCGTCCGCGGTCCAGGGCCGCGTCGATCTCGGCCCGCCGCCCGGTGACGAGCGCGTCGAACGCCTCCGCGGGCAGCGGCCGCCCGGCGGTGAACCGGATGCCGCCCTTCGTCGCGTCGAACCCGTCGAGCGTCGCCAGCACCGCGGCCGTGACGTCCGAGCTGAACGGGTACGCGGTGCAGCCGCGCGGCCCCACCGCCACCGCCACCAGCGGCCGGCCCCGGTAGCGATAGGCGGCCATGCCGTAGCTGGTGCCCTCCTCGGCGTCCGGCACCAGCGCCGGCGCCCGGTCGAGCAGCGCGGCGACGACCGCGCGCTCGGGGTCGGGCAGCGACGCGACGTAGTCCGTGACCTCGGCCATGGGTGCTCCCCCTCTTCCCCGCGGGCCGTCCTCCCCCGATCCTGGCAGCGCGTCGTCCGCGGCGTCAGCCCCTCGCGATCACCCGGATGCGCCCTCCACCCGGGCCGCGACCGGCCGATGGGTGGGAGGACAGGACGTCGAGGGACCGGGCAGGAGGCGGGCGATGAGCGGGCGGCAGCGCGTGATGTCCGTGCTCACCCTGGCGGGCTGCCTGTTCGGGGTCGTCGGGATCCCGCTCGGCTGGGGCGCGCACCCGCCGGCGCGGTTCTGCGCCACCGCGGCGGACTGCCCGGACCTGCGCTGGTCGACGGCCCTGACCGACCCGGCCGGCGACGCGGCTCCCTGACCCCGACCGATCGGCGGCGGGGCCCCGCGGGCGGACGTCGCGCAGGGCCGGTGCGACAATCCCTGGCATGACCCTGTGGCTCACCGGCGACGCCGACGCGGACCGCCTGCTCGACTCCGACCCGTTCGCCCTGCTCGTCGGGATGCTCCTCGACCAGCAGGTCACGATGGAGTCGGCGTTCGCGGGCCCGGCCAAGATCGAGCAGCGGATGGGCGGGTTCGACGTGCGGCGGATCGCCGAGGCCGACCCCGAGGAGTTCACGGCGCTGGCCGCCACGCCCCCGGCCGTGCACCGGTTCCCGGGGTCGATGGCGGGCCGGATCCAGGCGGTCGCCCGCGCGGTCGCCGAGGAGTACGACGGCGACGTCACCCGCATCTGGACCGACGGCGACCCGGACGGCGCGACGGTGCTGAGGCGGCTGAAGGCGCTGCCCGGCTTCGGCGACCAGAAGGCGCGGATCTTCCTGGCGCTGCTGGCCAAGCAGCGCGGCGTCACGCCGGCCGGCTGGCAGGAGGCCGCCGGGGCCTACGCCGACGACGTGCCGCGGTCGATCGCCGACGTGCGGGACCCGGAGTCGCTGCGGCGGGTCCGCGAGACCAAGCAGGCCGCCAAGGCCGCCGCCCGCGCCGCGAAGGGCTGACCCCGGGTCGGCGGACCGGACCGCCGCCCGACCGCACCGGCGCCGGCTCAGCCGGCCCGCACCGCCGAGCGCAGCCAGTCGTCGAACGACAACCGGCCCCGGACGGCGTCGGGCCCACCCCGGAGCGCACCCGACGCGAGCCCGGCCCCGTACCGGCCGGGGAGCCGCACCTCGAGCACCCGGCGCCGGGTGCCCTCGTGCGCCGACAGCCGGCGGATCATGGCCGCGAGCGTGTCGTCGGCCGGCCCGACCAGGTCGGGCGCCCGCCCGACCGGCCCGTTCTCGGCCACCGCCACCAGGTGCTCCGCCACCTCGGCGGCCGCGACCGGCCGGGTGAGCGTGCGCGGCGCGAGCGTCACCGGCCCGACGGACGCGCGCCCCACGATCTGCCCGGCGAACTCGTGGAACTGCGCCGCCCGGACGATCGAGTGCGGGACCCCGCCCGCCGCGACCAGCCGCTCCTGGGCGAGCTTGCCCGCGTAGTACGACGCGTCGATCCCGTCGATCCCGACGATCGACAGCGCGACGTGGTGCGGCACCCCGACCCGCCGCTCGGCGGCCAGCAGCCGGCCGGTGGTGGCGGTGAAGAACGCGACGGCACCCTTCGCCGACAGCGTGCTCGTGCTCAGCACGTCCACGACGACGTCCACCCCGGCGAGCGCCGCGTCGACCGCGGCGTCGGGGCCCGCGGCGACGTCGACCCCACGGGCGCGGCTCAGCACCACGACGTCGTGCCCACGCTCGTCGGCGACCCGCACCACGTGCCGCCCCACCGTGCCGGTCCCACCGCAGACCGCGATCCTCATCTGAGCCTCCTCGTGCTCGTGCGCGGCGGGCGCCGCGCTCCGAGGTGGTGACGACGCGGCGCGTCCGGATGTGAGGCCCGGGCGACCGGGAGCGGGTCCGGGTCCGTCACCTGTGCTCCTCCGCGGCGTGGGCGACGGGCCCGTGCGCCGGGGACCTAGCCGGCGAGCCCCTTCGGCACCGACAGCCCCACGAGGCGGAGCAGCCGGACCGCGGTCTCCTCGACGAACGTGTCCTCCGGCTCCTCGCCCTCGACCGCCATCAGCCGCCGGACCTCACCGGGCTGGACGTCGAGCGCGCCCACCTGCTCGGCCCACGTCGCGAACGCCTCGGCCTCCGCCTCGATGTCGACCGGCTCGCTCTCTGCCGGGTCGTCGTAGAGGTCGCGCGGCTGGAACCCGAGGTAGAACCGGCCCAGGCCCTCCGGGGCCGGGCGGTAGTCGATGACCGCGATGTCGCTGTCCTGGATCTCGATCGCCAGGCTCGGGGTCGTCGCGAGGTCGCCGCCCCACCGACCGTCGCCGTACTGGAACTTCTCGGACGTGCCCACCCGGGCCTCCCTCTCGTCGTGCCCCCGCCGTCGGCGCCGCGCCCGCGGACCCGGCCTCGCGATGCTAGCCGCGCCCGACCGGGTGGCGGCGGACCCGGCGGCCGGGTGATCTCGCGCGCCGGGTTCGCGGGGCGCCGCCGGGGCCTGGCACGATCGCCGCATGATCGTGGTGACCAGCAACGAGATCCCCGGCTACCGCATCCAGGCGGTGCTCGGCGAGGTCATGGGCCTGACCGTCCGCTCGACCAACATCGGGGCGAACTTCACGGCGGGCTTCCGCTCCATCGGCGGCGGCGAGATCCCCGAGTACACCAAGATCATGTACGAGTCCCGGCACGAGGTGATGCGCCGGATGACCGAGGAGGCCGCTCAGCGCGGGGCGAACGCCATCGTCGCGATGCGGTTCGACACCGACTCGATCGGGCAGTTCAGCGAGGTGTGCGCCTACGGGACCGCGGTGATCGCCGAGCCGATCCCGGCGGGCGAGCCGGGGGCCACGGGGCAGTCGGCGCAGATCGCGGGGCAGCAGCCGGGTCGCTGACGCGGTCGGCGGGCGGCTCGCGCGGGCCGCCGCGCTCGTCGGTCAGGCAGGGGCCGCTCCCGAGGCGCCGGCGGCGTCCTTCCAGCCGCGCGCGTACGCCTCCGCGGTGCCCTCGGCGAACATGTCGTCCGGCCCGGTGCGCACCAGCACCCGGGCGCCCGGTCCGTCCTCGGCGGTCACGACGTGCGCCAACCCGCGCACGACGGCCACAGGCCGTCCGGTCGCCTTGCCCTTGACCAGCTCCGCCGCGGCGGCGATCTCGTCGGCGACGGCCGCCATGCTGACCTGGAGCGGGCGCCCGTGGGTGTCGGTCGAGCCGCGCAGGTCGTCGAGCACCTGCACGCCCGCGGCGCCGATCGCGATGTCGGTCTGCCCCTGCCGCCACGGCCGCCCGGCGGTGTCGCTGACGACGACGCCCACCCGGACCCCGAACCGCGCGGCCAGCGCCGCGCGCAGCGACCGGGCGGTCGCGTCCGGGTCGACCGGCAGCAGCAGGACGGTGCCCTCGTCGGTGTTCGACGCGTCGACGCCCGCGGCGGCCATGACCAGCCCGAGCCGGTTCTCCACGATCCGGGTCACGCCGCCCGGGTGCTCCCGGGTCGCGACGACGCGGACCGTCTCGGCGGTGATCGCCGCCTCGCGGTCCTCCGCCTGGACGACCCGGCCCTCGGCCTTGGACACGATCTTGCTCGTCACGACGAGCACGTCGCCGTCGGCGAGCGCCGTCGCCGGCCGGGCCGCCGCGTCCGCCGCCAGGGCGTCACCGAGCAGCGCGGCGAGGTCGTCGCCGGGGCGCACCTCGCCGATGCCCGGGACGCCCCAGGCGGTCAGCAGGTCCGCGGCCGCCGAGGCCGGCCCGGGCGCGACGTCCGGCACGGTCAGCGCACCAGCTTCGGCAGCACGTCGCGGCCGAACACGTCGATCCACTCGCGCTGGTTGCGGCCCACGTTGTGCAGGTAGACCCGGTCGAAGCCGAGGTCGACGTACTTCTGGATCTCGGCGCGGTGCACGTCGGGGTCGGCCGAGATGACCATGCGGCCCTCGAAGTCCTCCGGGCGGACGAGCTTGGCCATCTGCGCGAAGTCGAACGGCGAGCGGATGTCGCCCTTGGGGAACTTCATGCCGCCGTTGGGCCACTCGACCATGGCGTTCTCGAGCGCCTGCTCGTCGGTGTCCGCCCAGGACAGGTGCAGCTGCAGCACCTTGGGCAGGTCCTCGGGGTTCCGGCCCGACTCGCGGACGCCCTCGTCGAACTTGCCGAACAGGCCGCTGATCTTCTCCAGCGGGGCGCCGACCGTGATCAAGCCGTCGGCGTGCTTGCCGGCGCGCTTGGCGGTGACGGGGCCGGCCGTGGCGACCAGGATCTCCGGGGCGACCTCGGGCATGGTCCACAGCCGGGTCGACTCGAGCTTGTAGAACTGCCCGGCGTGCTTGACGTCCTTGCCGGCGAGCGAGGCCGAGAACAGCTTCTTGATGATGTCGATGGCCTCGAACATCCGGTTGATGCGCTCGGGCGCCTCCGGCCAGTACTGCGCCGTGATGTGCTCGTTCAGCGCCTCGCCGGACCCGAGGCCCAGCCAGTGCCGGCCGGGGTACATGGCGGCGAGCGTCGCCGACGCCTGGGCGACCATCGCCGGGTGCCACCGGAACGTCGGCGCGGTGACGCCGGGGCCCATGTCGCCGGTCGTGCGCTCGCCGAGCGCGGCCAGCACGTTCCACACGAACGCCGACTGCCCCTGCTGCGGGACCCACGGCTGGTAGTGGTCGGCGGCCATCGTGCCGAGGAACCCCTGCGACTCCGCGTACGCCGACAGCTCGACGGCCTCCGTCGGATGGAACTGCTCCAGCATCGCCGCGTACCCGACCTGCAGGCCCTCGGCCACCACACCCTGTGCCACGAACGCTCTCCCTCGTGCCCGGGCCGGCACGGCTGCCGGCCCTCGATGAGCCTAACCAGGAGGTGTTACGGGGACATTCCGTGCACCGGCGCCGACGGCGTCACGCGCCCCGGTACAGGTGCACCAGGTGCCCGCGGGCGTGCAGCCGGGCGGCGACCGCCTCGCTCACCTCGGCGAACACGTTCTCGGACCGCTGCACGCCGAACGCGCCGCCCATCGCCCCGGCGCCCGAGTCGCGGGCGAACCGCGCCACCGGCGTGCCCTGGTGGTCGAAGAACTGGACGCCGTACACCAGCCGCTGGTTCTTCCGGCCGGCGAGCACCCCGAGCAGGGCGGTCGCGGTCGTGCTGCCGCGGGCGACCTCCCACGAGCCGTCCGGCCGGGGCGTGACGGTGAACCCGTGCTCGCGGAGCGCGTCGGCGAGCTCGGCGCGGGCCGCGCCCGGGTCCCCGGTCAGGAAGTAGTCGGCGCTGGCCACGGCGGTCCTCTCGGGTCGTCGGCCCGGCCGGTGCGCGCGGGCCGGGCGTGACGGTAGCGCAGCGCGGCCCGTCCGCGGCGCGGGTGGTCAGCGCGGCGCCTGGCCGAGGATCGCCGAGGTGAGCGCGTCGATCGGCTCGCGCGGCGACTGCGGGTTGGCCACCAGCGTGATGTCGACGTCACCCAGGTCCGGCAGGCCGAGCGCCGCGGCCGGCAGCTGCACCAGGTCCTCCGGCAGCAGGCTCTGCGGCAGCACGGCGATGCCGAGCCCGGCTCGCAGCGCGGCGAGCACCCCGTTGACCTCGACGACCTTGCACGTCGTGCGCCACGGCCGGCCCGCCTCGGTCAGCGCCCGGACCGCGGCCTGCCGGGTCAGCGAGGCCCCCTGGTAGGTGATCAGCGGCACCGGCGCCTCGGCGTCCACCGCCGTCCCCGGGACCGCGACCCACACCAGCCGGTCGCGGCGGACCAGCTGCCCCTCGGCCTGGCCGGTCGCCTCCTTGATGTAGACGAGGTCGAGCTGCCCCGCGCGCAGCCGCCGGTGCAGCGCGCCGCTCTGCGCGACGGTCAGCTCCAGGTTGATCCGCGGGTGCAGCCGGCGGAAGTCGCGCAGCACGCGCGGGAGCTGCGCCAGCGCGAGGTCGTCGGCCGCGCCGAACCGCAGCCGCCCGTGCATCGCCGAGCCGGTGAAGTACCGGGTCGCCTCGTCGTGGGCCGCGAGGATCGTCCGGGCGAACGTCGCCATCGCCTGGCCGTCGTCGGTGAGCTGCACGCCGCGGGTGTCCCGGTCCAGCAGTCGACGCCCCGCGGCGTCCTCGAGCTTGCGCACGTGCTGGCTGACCGTGGGCTGCGACAGGGACAACCGGCCCGCGGCGCGCGTGAAGTTCAACGTCTCGGAAACGGCGAGGAAAGTGCGGAGCTGGTCGGGGTCAAACACGGCGCTCCTCCGTCCCGGACCGCGGGGCCCTGGCCTGCGTCGTCATCACGTCATCATTACAGAAGATGATCACAGTCATTGCTGCCATCACCTCAAGAAATCGCCCCGGGCGCCGTAGCCTAGAGGGACACGACTCGTCACGGACCTGAGTTCCGCACCGACACCACACCGCATCGCCCAGCAAGGAACACCTGTGCCCTCGGCTCGCCGCCCG
>NZ_JAANNB010000193.1 GCF_011603975.1 Cellulomonas sp. IC4_254
CGCGGGGCACGCCCCGGGGGCCCCGCGTCGCCGAGGGAGTACCCGACACGTCGAGTGGTTACCCGCGGGGTACTCGTTCGACGTGTCGGCTATCCCCTCGCGGACGGGGCCGTGGACGGGACCGTGGTCAGTCGGCGGGCGCGGCGGGGCTCGGCACGCGGGCGTGGTCGGCACCGCTCGGCAGGAGGCGGTGGCGCAGACGGGCCGCCGGGCGCTCGACCAGCCACCAGCTCGCCGTCGCCGCCAGGAGGGTCAGCACGACCCCGAGCGTCCCGCCCGCGAGGTCCCGGGGGTCGCCGAGCCACTGGGTGATCGGCAGGTTCCACAGGTACGCCGCGTAGGACACGGTGCCGAGCGCGACCACGGCCCGCACCGGCCCGCGCGCCCGCCAGCGCGACCCGGCCGCCAGCAGCACCAGCACGGCGGAGGCGACGGCGACCGCCGGCACCACGGCGAGGTACATCCACGGCGAGGTGTCGAGCCCCGGGACGAGGGCCAGCCCCGCGAGCAGCGTCAGCAGCGTCCCCGCCAGCCAGCGCTGCCCGACCGGTCCGGCCGGCAGCGCCCGGGACACGCGGTCCCGTCCGAGCCGCAGCGCGCAGCCGAGGAACAGCGCCACGGACCACGACGTCGGCAGCGCGTACACGCGGGCGACGTCGGGGGCCTGGTAGGCGATGGTCGCCGCGCAGAGCAGCAGCGAGCCGGCCACGCCGAGCGCCAGCACGCCGCGCACCCACCGCCGGCGCCACGCGAACGCGAGCACCACCGGCCACAGCAGGTAGAACTGCTCCTCGGTGGCGAGGGTCCACAGGTGGAAGAACGCGCCGCTGCCGTGCGGCAGGTACGGCAGGTTCGAGGTGTAGGTCAGCGCCGAGAGCAGCGTCCACGGCACCTGCGAGGGGCCGGCGAACCACCCGAGCAGGCCCTCGACGACGAGGTAGCCGGCGAGCACCAGCGCCAGGGGCGGCAGCAGCCGCAGCGCGCGGGCCCCGTAGAACCGGCCCCAGCGGACCCGCCCGTGCCGCTCCAGGTCCCGCACCAGCAGGCCGGTGATGAGGAAGCCGGACAGGACGAAGAACAGCGTCACGCCGACCATGCCGCCCGAGCCGACCAGCGCGCCGTCGGCGTGGGTGAGCATCACCAGCGCGATGGCGACGCCGCGCAGCGCGTCCAGCCCGGCGACCCGGCCTGCGGGGGAGGTGGCTGCCGCGCGGGCGGCGGCGGTGCGCGGCGCCGCGCGGTTGGCTCCGGCAACTGTCACGCGCAGACCGTAGCCTCGCTCACACCGTTTCGCGGGTATTTGTCCCGTTTGTCACCCGCGTGGCCGGTCCCGCCCCTGGTCGCACGACGGAGGCCCGGCGCGCGGTCCGTGCCCCGCCCGTCGCCCGTCGGGCGCCCCGCTGACCTGCGCTGTAGCATCACGCCCGCGCCCGCCCCCCGGCGAGCCAGCCGCACCCGAACGGAGACCTGAGCAGATGCCCGGAGCCGACGCCGCCCGCCTCGCCGAGATCCTGGAGAGCCGGCGCGCCGACATCTCTGCCGCCTGGCTCGACGCGGTCATCACCGAGCTGCGCGGCCGGACCACCCGCTCCGAGGCCGAGCGCGAGCAGGGCGAGATCCTGGACGCGCTGGTCGGCGGCCTCCGCCACGGCGGCCTCCGGCTGACCGACCCGGCGTTCGACGGCCTGCGCGGCCTGCTCGCGGACCTCTCCGCGACCCGCGCCCGCCTCGGCTTCACGCCCCGCGAGACCGCGGTCGGCGTGTTCGCCCTCAAGGAGGGCCTGTACACCCTCGCCGCCGACGAGCAGGGCACCGGCCTCGTCGAGCTGATGTCCCTGGTCCGCCTCGTCGACGACCTCGGCCTGTTCACGTTCGAGTCCTTCGCCGCGGCCCGGGAGGCCATCATCGCCGAGCAGGCCGAGCAGCTCCTCGAGCTCTCCACCCCCGTCGTCAAGCTGTGGGAGGGCGTCGTCGCCGTCCCGCTGGTCGGCACCCTCGACTCCGCCCGCACCCAGGTCGTCATGGAGAAGCTGCTCCAGACGCTCGTCGACACCGGCTCCGAGCACGCGATCATCGACATCACCGGCGTGCCGGCGGTCGACACCCAGGTCGCCCAGCACCTGCTCAAGACCGTCGTCGCCGCGCGCCTCATGGGCGCCGAGTGCACGATCTCCGGCATCCGCCCGCAGATCGCGCAGACGATCGTCGCGCTCGGCATCGAGTTCGGCGACATCAGCACCAAGGCGACGCTCGCCGACGCCCTCGTCGCGGCGCTGCGCGCGAACGGGACCGCGAAGTCGGCGATCGGCTGATGGACGCCGTCCCCATCCTCAAGCTCGGGTCGACCCTGCTGGTCTCGATCCAGGTCGACCTGCAGGACCAGACCGCCCTGCAGCTGCAGGAGGACCTGGCCGAGCGGATCACCCAGACCGGCGCGCGCGGCGTGCTGATCGACATCTCCGGGCTCGAGATCGTCGACTCGTTCATCGGCCGGATGCTGTCCTCGATCGCCGGCATCTCGCGCGTGCTCGACGCGACCACGGTCGTCGTCGGCATGCGCCCCGCCGTGGCGATCACGATGGTCGAGCTCGGCCTGCAGCTCGACGGCGTCAAGACCGCCCTCGACGTCGAGAAGGGCCTGCGGATGCTCCGGCCCGCCGACACGACCTCCCCGGAGGCGCTCCTGCTCGGGCTCGACGCGGACCGGGCGTGACCGCCGTGGAGCCGGACGCGGCGCAGCGGCTCGCCATCGCCACGGACGGCGACGTCGTCCGGGTGCGGCAGGCCGTGCGCGCGCTGGCCCAGGGGGCCCGGCTCTCGCTCGTCGACCAGACCAAGCTGGTGACCGCGGCGAGCGAGCTCGCGCGCAACACGCTGATCTACGGGGGCGGCGGCGAGGCCGTGCTGTCCGAGCTGACCAACGGGCGGCGCACCGGCGTGCGGGTGGAGTTCCGCGACGACGGCCCGGGGATCGGCGACCTGGACCAGGCCATGACCGACGGGTGGACCAGCGGCAACGGCCTCGGCCTGGGGCTGTCGGGCGCGCGCCGGCTGGTGGAGCAGTTCGAGATCGACACGGCGCCGGGCGCGGGCACGCGCGTCACGATCGCCTCGTGGTCGCGGTGACTGCGGACGCCACCGTCGAGGACGTCGCCTGGATCACCGCCGACCACGTGAGCGCCGCCGGCGCCGCCCGGCGGGCCGCGGCCGCCCTCGCCGAGCGGGTCGGCATGGGCCCGGACCGGGTCGGCGAGATCGGCCTCGCCGTCACCGAGCTGACCGCGAACCTGGTCAAGCACGCGGGCTCGGGGGCGGTGCTGCTGCGGCTGCGGCACGCCGCGGCCGGGCCGGTCGTCGAGGTGGTCACCGCGGACTCGGGGCCGGGCATCGGGGACGTCGAGGCGGCCGTCGTCGACGGCACGTCGTCTGCCGGCACGCTCGGCATCGGGCTCGGCGCGGTCGTGCGGCTGGCGTCCACCTGGGACGTGTGGAGCCGGCCGGGCCAGGGGACCGTGCTGACCGCGACGTTCGCGTCGGAGCCCGGCGCGCCGGTGCCCCCGCGCACCGCAGTCGGGATCACCCGGCCGATGACCGGAAAGGAGGTCTGCGGCGACGCCTACGCCGTCCGCGAGGACGACGGCGTGCGGACGCTGCTGCTCGCCGACGGGCTCGGCCACGGGCCGCTGGCGGCGGTGGCGAGCGCGGAGGCCGTGCGGGCGTTCCGCGCGGCGCCCCCGGCCGGGCCGGCGGACCTGCTGCGCGCCGTGCACCGGGCGCTGTCCGGCACCCGCGGGGCCGCCGCGGCGGTCGCCCGCCTCGACGGGGACGCCGTGCGCTACGCCGGCGTCGGCAACATCGCGGGGGTCGTGGACGACGGCCGCACCCGCCGCGCGATGATCAGCCACCCCGGCATCGTCGGCGCGCAGGCGCGCACGATCCGGGAGGTGGCGTACCCGCTGCCGACGGGCGCGGTCGTCGTCATGCACAGCGACGGCGTCACCGAGCGCCAGTCGTTCGAGCCGTACCCGGGCCTGCTCGGCCGGACGCCGCTCGTGGTCGCCTCCGTGCTGCTGCGCGACTTCGGCGTGCGGCGGGACGACGCGAGCGTCGTGGTCGCGCGCGCGGGGGTCGCGGCGTGAGCCCGCGCCGGTCGCTGCCGCCGGCCGGGCCGCTGCGCGAGCTCGCCGTGGTGGAGATCGTGGGCGAGGGCGACGTCGTGGTGCTCCGCCAGGTCGGCCGCGAGGCGGGCGAGCTGCTCGGCCTCGACCGGCAGGACCAGGTGCGGCTCGCGACGGCGCTCTCGGAGGTCGGCCGCGAGGTGGTCGCCGCGGGGCGGGGCCGGGCCGTGCTGCACGTGACCGCGCCGCCCCACGTCGGGCTGGTCGTGCACGTGCACGGCGCGCTGCGCCCCGGGGCGGCGCACGGCGCCCTGACCGGCGTCGCGGCGGCGGAGCGGCTGCTCGACGGGGTCGAGGTGGCAGACGGCCCCGACGGCCGGGTCGTCGTGCTGCACAAGGCGCTGCCGGGCGAGGCGCTCCTGGGCGGCCGGTTCGACCGGGTGCACGAGGCACTGGCCCGCCCGCGGTCGGCCGACGCCCTCGGCGAGCTCCGGGTGCAGAACGCCGAGCTGGTCCGGGCGCTCGACGCCCTGGCAGCGCGCGAGGCCGAGCTGGTCCGGGCCAACGAGGAGCTGGAGGAGACCAGCCGCGGCGTGCTCGCGATGTACACCCAGCTCTCCGACGAGCTCGAGGAGACGAACAGCGGCGTCGTGGCCCTGTACGCGGAGCTCGACGAGCGGGGGCGCCAGCTCGCCGCCGCCAACGACGCCAAGACCCGGTTCCTGCGCAGCGTCAGCCACGAGCTGCGCGCGCCGGTCAACTCGATCCTGGGCCTGGCGTCCCTGCTCGCCGACGGGGACCTGGACGCCGACCAGCGGGTGCAGGTCGGGTACCTCGACGCCAGCGCGCGGGCGCTGCTCGGCATGGTGAACGAGCTGCTCGACCTCGCGCGCGCCGAGTCGGGGCGCCAGCACGTGCGCCGGGTGCGGGTGGACCTGCCGGCGATGCTGGCCGAGCTGGCCGGGACCGTCCGGCCGCTGCTGCGCCCCGAGGTGGAGCTGCGCGTCGAGGTGACCGCGGACCTGGTGCTGCACACCGACCCCGAGCTGCTCGAGCGCGTGCTGCGGAACCTGCTGACCAACGCGGTGAAGTTCACCGAGTCCGGCGCGGTCACCCTGCGTGCCGGCCGGGCCGCCGACGGGCGGACGGTCGTCATCGCGGTCGAGGACACCGGGCTGGGCATCGCGCGCGAGCACCTGGACGAGGTGTTCGAGGAGTTCTTCCAGGTGCCGAACCGGCTGCAGCCGTCCGTGAAGGGCACCGGGCTCGGCCTGCCGTACGCGCGGCGGGTCGCCGAGGCGCTGGGCGGCTCGCTGGAGGTCGCCAGCGAGGTGGGCGAGGGCAGCACGTTCACGCTCACCCTGGAGCGGACGGACGTGCCGACGCTCGGGCGGGTGCTCGTGGTCGACGACGAGGAGCCGAGCCGGGTGGTCCTGCGCGGCCTGCTCGCCGACGCCGCCGCGGAGGTCCTGGAGGCGCGCGACGGCGCGGAGGCGCTGGCCGCCCTCGCGCCGCCCGCCGCGCTGCCGGACGTCGTGCTGCTCGACGTGCGGATGCCGGGCACGGACGGCCCCGCCACCCTGGCGGCCCTGCGCTCCGACCCGCGCACCGCCGGGCTGCCGGTGGTGCTGATGTCGAGCGCCGAGCCGCCGGACGCGGACGCGCCGTTCCTGGACAAGGCGCAGCTGGACGCGGCCGGGCTGGCCCGGGCGCTGCGCGCGGCCGGGGCGCCGGTGGCCGCCGACGGCGCGGCCACGGGGGAGCAGGGCCCGTGACCGCTGCCGTGGAGGCCCCGCGCCGGGTCCTGGTCGTCGACGACACCGAGGCGCACCGGTACGTGATGGCCAGCTGGCTGCGGCGCGCCGGCTACGCCGTGACCGAGGCCGGCACCGGCCGGGACGCGCTGGAGCTCGCCGCGGGCCACGACGCGGTCGTCCTCGACGTGAACCTCCCCGACATGTCGGGGTTCGACGTCTGCGAGCGGATCAAGGCCGACCCGGCGACCGCCGTCCCGGTGATGCACGTGTCCGCCACGTCGATCGACGCGCGGTCCCGCACCTCGGGCCTGCAGCGCGGCGCCGACGCCTACCTCGTGGAGCCGCTCGACCGCGAGGAGTTCCTGGTGACCGTCGCCGCGCTGTGCCGGTCGCACGCCGCCCGCCGGGGCATCACCGAGCACGCCCGCCGGCTCGCGGACCTCGCGGCGGCCGTCGTGCCGCTCGCCTCGGCGCGCTCGCTGGACGACCTGGTGGCCCGGGCGGCGGAGGGCGGCGCCACGGTGTTCGACGCGCCCGTCGTCGTGGTCGCGACCGCCCCGGACGGCATGGCGACCCGCGTGGTGTCCCCGGGGCCCGGCGGCGCGGTCGTCCGCGGCCGGCTGCTCGCCCCCGCCACCGAGCCGCCCACGTCCGACCCGTACGACGTGCCGGCCGCCGACACCCCGGGCGTGTGGCGGGAGATGCTCGACCGGGCGGGCGTCGCGACCACCGCGTGGCACGTCGCACCGCTCACCGACGGCGCCGGCCGGGTGATCGGCGGGTTCGCGGTGGGCGCGCCGGAGGCGTTCGGCGCCGAGGAGCGGGAGCTCGCCGAGCAGCTGCGCGCCGCGCTCACCGGCGCGCTCGCCACCCTGCGGTCCTACGCGCAGGAGCACCTGGTCGCGCTCACCCTGCAGCGCTCGATGCTGCCGCACACGCTGCCCGCGCCGACCGGGGTGCGGATGGCCGCGCGGTACAGCGCCTCGGACGCCCAGCTCAGCGTCGGCGGCGACTTCTACGACGCCGTCGACCTGCCCGACGGCCGGGTGGCGGTCGTGATCGGCGACGTGCAGGGTCACTCGCTGCGCGCGGCGACCGTCATGGCGCAGCTGCGGTTCTCGCTCGGCGCCTACCTGCTGGAGGGCCACCCGCCGGCGCGGGCGCTCGACCTGCTCAACACGCTGCTGCGCCGCAGCCACCCCGAGCTCGTGACGGTCTGCGTCGCCGTGGTCGACCTGCGCGACGGCGCGATCGAGGTCGCCAACGCCGGGCACCTGCCGCCGCTGCTCGTCACGCCCGCGGGCGCCGCGTACGTGCGAGCGTCCTCGCCGCTGCTCGGCGTGCCCGCGCCGGGGGAGCGCGCTGTCGCCCGGGTCGCCACCGACGGGCCGTGCACCCTCGTGCTCGTCACCGACGGGCTGCTGGAGCGGCGGTCCGGGAACCTGCGGGACGCGCTCGACCGGATGGCCGCCGTGGCCGCGGGCGTCGGGACGCTGGAGCCGGACGACCTGTGCGACGTCCTGCTGCGCGAGTTCGACAACGCCGACCAGGACGACGACGTCGCGGTCCTCGCGGTCCACCTCACGGGCG
>NZ_JAANNB010000194.1 GCF_011603975.1 Cellulomonas sp. IC4_254
TGTCCGTGGGGGACGGCGTCCCGCCGTCCGTCGGGGTGATGGTGATCGTGATGCTCACCGTCGCCGAGTCGCCGAACCGTGCCGACGCGAACCCCGCCGCCGGCCCGATCAGCGCCGCGCCGACCAGCAGCGTCGCGAGGACGAGCCGGCCCCAGCGCCCGAGCAGCGGCGCCTCGCCGGCGTCCCCGGCCGCCCCCGCGGGGCGGCGGTCAGCCGAGGAGGAGGGCATCGTCGTGCCGCTCGCGCGCGGACGGCCGGCGGTCGCCCGCGGCTCGTCGTGCCCGCCGGTCGTCGAGCAGGGACAGCACCTCGAGCGCCGCCAGCGCCGCGAGCGGCGGCACCAGCATCACGGCCCGTCCCTGCGCCGACCCCGCCCAGTCGAGCACCCAGCCCCAGCGCGGGTAGACGTCGAGGATGATGCCGCGGACCTGGCTGAGCGGGGTCGCGTTGGGGTCGGGCTCGGTGTTGGCGTCGCCCTTGGTGTAGATGTACGGCCGGGTGAGCGCGTCGCCGGTCTCGGGGTCGTAGGCCTGCACCATGCGCCCGGAGGCGGCGTCCTGCTGCAGGACCGGCAGGTTCCGCAGGGCGATGATCCGGTGGGTGACGAGCTGGTCGCCGCCCGCGGGCCAGAACGTCGCGACCTGGCCGACGCGCAGCTGGGACGGGTCGTCGATCCGGCGCATCACCACCGCGTCGCCGGCGTCGAACGAGCCCTGCTCCGGGCCGGACATCGACCCGGAGGTGACGATGAGCAGCCGCTGGCCGTTGGCCTGGAACCACAGCGGCACGGCCAGCGAGGTGGCGTACGCGAGCCCGCAGACGGCGATGACGGTCCACAGGGCCGTGCGCAGCGCGCGGCGGCCCTTCGACTGGGGGGTGGCGTGCCGCGGCCGCTCCGGGTGGGGTGCCCGGCGCTCGACCGCGGGGACCGGCCTCCTGCTCATCTGCGTCTCAGCGCCTCCGGCGGGATCAGCGGTGCGGGTCGGTGGGGTCCTGCTCGGCGACGAACGTCAGCCGCAGGTCGGCGCTCGCCTCCTGGTACTCGTTGCCGATCTCCTGCGGCACCGAGACCCGGACGCAGAGCTCCTCGGCGGCCGACGAGAACAGCGACCGGCCGACGGGGACGATCTCGGTCGCCGTGCTGGCGAGCCCGGCACCCGAGGAGCCGATCGGGGCGGCGCCGGCCAGTCCGGCCTCGGTGCACTGCGCCGCGGGGACGGCGAACACGTCGAGCGTCAGCGTGGCCGCGAGGTTCTTGGCATCGCTGGTCGCGGCGTACTGCACGCCGTAGACCAGGGCGAGCGACCCGGCGTTGGTGACCGTGACGGGGCTGTAGACCTCGTCGCCGGGGGCCAGGTTGCCGGGGGGCAGCGCGAAGGCGGCGTCCTCGCCGGCCTCGATGTCCACCGACCCGGTGATGATCCCGGAGCGGCCGGCGTCGTCGTTGTCCGTGAAGATCGCGGAGGTCACGAGGGAGGTCATGCCGAGGGCGGCCATGCCGAGGATCCCGACGGTCGCGACGAGGCGGCGCCGTCGTGCCGGGTCCCGCCGCGGGGGCGGGGGCGTGATCATCTCGCGGAGCAGCTCGTCCATCCGGGTGGTCATCCTCACGGGTGATCGGAACGGGTGTTACCAGGGCCTATCGGACGAATGGTGACGCACCTTGAGGCGTTCTGCCCGTTTCCGGAGTGAAGTCATGTGACGGCGTGTCGCGCGGCGGGGTCACGCGGCAGGTCCTCGGGCCGCAGCCGGTCGGCGGCGACGGCCGGGGAGTACAGGTAGCCCTGCGCCTGGTCGACGGTGAGCCGGCGCAGCAGCTCGGCGGTGCCGGTGTCCTCGACGCCCTCCGCGACCACCTGCAGGCCGAACGAGTGCGCGAGGTCGACCATCGCCTTGACGATCACCTCGGACCCCTCGCGGCCGCTGGTGGACAGGTCCGCGACGAACAGCCGGTCGATCTTGAGGCCGTGCACCGGCAGGTCGCGCAGCTGGGAGATCGAGGTGTTCCCGATGCCGAAGTCGTCGATCGACACCCGGACGCCGGCGTCGCCGAGGCGCTGCAGCACCGGCACGACGCGCGAGGGGTCGCTGACCAGCGCGGTCTCGGTGATCTCGACCTCGAGCAGCGCCGGGGCGACCTCGTGCCGGGCGAGCAGGTCCTCGATGACCTCCACGACGGCGTGCGAGGTGACGTCGTGCGCGGACAGGTTCACGGCGACCGGCACGGGGTCGCCCTGCACCCGCCACGCGGCGAGCTGCGCGACCGCGACCCGCAGGGCGTACCGGGTGAGGTCGTGGATCAGGCCGGACTGCTCGGCGAGCGGCACGAACAGGTCGGGCGGCAGCATCCCGCGGGTGGGGTGCCGCCAGCGCATCAGCGCCTCGAGCCCGACGGTGCGGCCGGTGCGCAGGTCGATCTTCGGCTGGTAGTGCAGCTCGAGCTCGTCGTCGACGCCGAGCGCGCGGTGCAGGTCGCCGAGCAGCACCAGCCGCGCGGGGGAGGAGTCGTCCTCCTCCGGCGAGTACACCGAGACGCCGAGCCGGTGCGTCTTGGCGGTGTACATGGCGACGTCGGCCATCCGCATGAGCGAGGACGCGTCCTCGGCGTGGTCCGGCAGGCAGGCGACGCCGATCGAGGTGTCGACGTGCAGAGCGAGGTCGCCGAGCATGAACGGCGGGACGAACAGCTGCCGCACCCGGCGGGCGGCGGCGTCCGCGTCGGCGACGGAGCGCACGTCGGTCAGCACGATGGCGAACTCGTCGCCGCCGAGCCGGGCCACCAGGTCCTGCTCGCGCAGCGCGCCGCGCAGCCGCTGCGCGACCTGCTCCAGCAGCTCGTCGCCGCGGTCGTGGCCGAGCGAGTCGTTGATGTCCTTGAACCGGTCGACGTCCAGCAGCGCGAGCCCGACGATCGTCCCGGACTCCTCGGCCTCGGCGATCGCCCGCTCGAGCTTGTCGCCGAGCATCCGCCGGTTCGGCAGCCCGGTCAGCGAGTCGAGCAGGGCGAGCCGGGCGTTCTCCAGCGCGGACGTCTGCAGCCGGAGCGACGCGTTCCGCACCGTGCGGAACAGCAGCAGCCACAGCAGGACCAGCCCGCCGACGACGACGAGGGTCACGGTGCGCGTCGCGCTGGCGACGGCGTCGGTCGTGCCCTGGTAGTCCAGCATCACCTCGGCGGCGCCGACGACGCTCCCGTCGTGCCGCACGGGGACGTACACGTCGAGCAGCGTCGACTCCGAGCCGCCGAACTCCTCGCCGCGCACCTCGGTCACGACCTGGGCGTCGGGCTCGCGCTGCCGGACGGCGGCGTCCAGCCGCTCGCCGTCGGGGAACCCGGTGGTGTCGGCCTGCGAGTCGTACAGCAGCGTCGAGTCGACGGTCCACAGCCGCAGGCGGCGCAGCTCGCGGAACCCGGCGACCTGCTCGGAGACCGCGGCGGCCTGCTCGGGCGCGAGCACGCCGATCGTGAACGCCTCCTCGGGCACGGACGAGGAGGCGTACGACTCGATGCTGCGGGCGAGGGCGATGCCGTCGCGCTGCGCCTGGTCCCGCATCACGTTCCCGGTGACCCACACCAGCGCGACGCCGAGCGCGAGCATGGCGACGACACTGACGACGGCGAAGTACCGGGTCAGGGGCCAGCGCCGGGTCGGGGTGGGCAGATCGGCCTCGTCTGCTCGGAGGGGTCCGGCCGGTGCGGGTCCGCACCGGTCTCGGGCCGAGGGTAGGGGCCGTTGCCGGAAATGGCGAGAAGATCCTCGTTGTGGCGGTTCGCCGTTTTTGCCCGACCGGGTCGGCAGCGGGTGAGAACCGGCCGCGACACGGGTCCCCACCCGTTCGGATCACGTGCGCGGGGCGGGCGCCGGGGTAACGTCGGGCCGCCCACGCCCCCTCTCCCGCGGACGGACCTGCCTGCATGCACGAGCTCGCGCTGTGCTCGGTCGAGCACGACGGCCACGCCGTCCTCAGCGGCTACGTCCGCACCTTCGAGGACGGCGTGCTCTGGGCGGGCTTCGAGGACATCGTGCGGGGCGTCGCCGAGGGCGACGTCTACCTGCTGCGCGTGCTCGACGACGCCCGCGGCGAGTGCGTCTACCAGGGCGAGGTCGCGCGGGTCACCGTGGACACCGTCGCGTTCGTCGGGGTCGAGCTGCTGTCCACGCTGCAGAAGCGCGCGGTCGCGCGGGTGGCGGTGCACGTCGAGGTCCAGGGCTTCGCGCGGCTCGCGGCGGTGCCGGAGGACGGCCACGAGCACGGTCACGAGCACGGCGCCGAGCACGCGGGCGACGCGGCCGGCGAGGCGCCCGCCGTCGACGGCGAGGCCGACGAGGTCCCGTTCGTGTTCACCGTCCTCGACGTCTCCGCGCACGGGATGCGTATGATGAGTCAGACTGACCTGCCCCTGGGCAGCGAGGTCAGGTTCGTCTTCCCCGAGCTGTCCGCCGCGTTCTGGCTGCAGGCGGTCGTCGTCCGTGCCCAGCCCTCGCGCTCCGGGACGCACTACGGCTGCCGGTTCGTGGAGACCTCCACCCGGGAGACGGACGAGCTCTTCTCCTACGTCCTGCGCACGCAGGGCGCCCTGCGCCGCCAGCAGAAGCTCGCCTGACCGAGCCGCCGGCGCCGGTCGCCGCCCCGCGCGCAGCGGCCGCGGACCCCCGACCACCGCCGGAAAGGCGCCCCCTCCATGCCTCGCTTCACCGACCTCGGCGTGCCCGCCGCCCTCGCGCAGTCCCTCGCGCAGCGCGGGATCACCGACCCGTTCCCGATCCAGACGGCCACGCTGCCCGACACGCTCGCCGGCCGCGACGTGCTCGGCCGCGGCCGCACCGGCTCCGGCAAGACCCTGGCGTTCTCGCTGCCGGTCGTCACCCGCCTCGCCGACTCGAAGGCCCAGCGCGCGAAGGCCCGGCCGCGCGCGCTGATCCTCGCCCCGACGCGCGAGCTCGCCACCCAGATCCACGCCACGATCGAGCCGCTCGCGGCCACCGCCGGCCTGTCGTCGACCACCGTGTTCGGCGGCGTGGCGCAGAGCCGCCAGGTCAGCGCGCTCAACGGCGGCATCGACGTCCTCGTCGCCTGCCCCGGCCGGCTCGAGGACCTCATCAAGCAGGGCCTGTGCTCGCTCGACGCGGTGGAGATCACCGTGCTGGACGAGGCGGACCACATGGCCGACCTGGGCTTCCTGCCGGTCGTGAAGCGGCTGCTCGACAGGACCCCGCGCGGCGGCCAGCGGCTGCTGTTCTCGGCGACGCTGGACAACGGCGTGGACACCCTCGTCAAGCGGTACCTCGACCGGCCGACGACGCACTCGGTCGACCCCGAGGTCGCGCCGGTGTCGACCATGACGCACCACGTGCTCGCGGTCGCCGACGCCGACGCGAAGAAGGAGGTCGTCCGCGAGCTCGCCTCCGGCACCGGCCGCCGCGTGCTGTTCACCCGCACCAAGCACCAGGCCAAGAAGCTCGCCAAGCAGCTCACCCAGGACGGCATCCCCGCGGTCGACCTGCAGGGCAACCTCGGCCAGGGCGCGCGCGAGCGCAACCTCGCGGCGTTCACCTCGGGCGAGGTCAAGGTCTTGGTCGCGACCGACATCGCGGCGCGCGGCATCCACGTCGACGACGTCGAGCTCGTCGTGCACGTCGACCCGCCGGCCGAGCACAAGGCGTACCTGCACCGCTCCGGCCGCACCGCCCGCGCGGGCTCCGGCGGCGACGTCGTCACCGTGCAGCTCCCCGAGCAGGCCGGCGACGTCCGCGACCTCACCCGCAAGGCCAAGATCACCGTCACGCCGCAGCGCGTGGCGCCGGGCTCGCCGGTGATCGCGGCGCTCGTCGGCGAGGTGGCGGCGCACGTGGCCCCCGCGCCGGCCGCGGCGCCCGCGCAGCCGTCCCGGTCGCGCGGCGGCTCGTCCTCCGGCGGGGCGGGCGCCTCCGGCGGCCGCGGTCGACGCGGCGGCGGCGCGGGCTCCCGTCCGGCCGCGGCGGGCTCGCGCCCGGCCGAGGGCGGCCAGCGCCCGGCGCGCGGGGCCGGTGCCCCGGCGGGCCGCGGCGCGGGTGCTCCCGCCGGCGGCGGTCGTCCGGCGCGCCAGGGCGGCGGCTCCTCCGCGCCGGCGTCCGGCGGCCGGGGCCGGTCCGACCGCGGCCGCGGCGTCCCGGTGCTCGGCGGCTCGATGGTCGCGTGGACCTCGGGCGGCGACGCGCCGTCCACCGGCTCGTACGGCGGCCGGTCCGGCGCCCCGGCGGGCGCGCGCTCGGGCGGCGCGGGCCGGTCCCGCGGCGCGGGCCAGGGCGCGGGTGCCGGTGCCGAGGGCGGCGGCGCCCGTCGCCGCCGCGGCGGCCGTGGCCGCTCGGGCGGCGGCGCCCAGCAGTAGCGCACGCGCTCCGCACCGCCCGCGACCGGCCTCCGGTCGCGGGCGGTCGTGCGTCCGGGCATCGTCGTGGAACACCGCGGCCCGCGTCCGCGTTCTGCTGCCGGCGGACCAGCCCCGGCCGCACCGGGCGGGGCGTCCGCACCGGCGAGAGGAGCACCGCGATGGCGGACAAGACCTACGAGGTCACCAAGGACGAGTCGCAGTGGCGGGTCGAGCTCAACCCCGCCGAGTTCCAGGTGCTGCGCCTGGCCGGGACGGAGCGCCCGTGGACCGGTGAGCTGCTCGACGAGCACCGCGAGGGCGTGTACCGCTGTCGCGCGTGCGGCAACGAGCTGTTCCGGTCGGAGACGAAGTTCGACTCCCACTGCGGGTGGCCGAGCTTCTTCTCCCCGCTGGCCGGCGACAAGGTCGAGCTGATCGAGGACCGCAGCCTGGGCATGGTGCGCACCGAGGTGCGCTGCGCCAAGTGCGGCTCGCACCTGGGGCACGTCTTCGACGACGCGCCGCAGACCCCGACGGGTGACCGGTACTGCATGAACTCCGTGAGCCTGACGTTCGACCCGCAGTAGGCTGCCCCCCGTGTGGGGGAGGGGAGCGCCGATGCTTCAGGGAAAGCGGTCCGATGCCGATATCCCGGACGTGGAGCAGGCCCTGATCGTCCGCCGGTGGCGCCGTTACGGCGCCGACCGGCTCTACGTCACGGCCGAGACCGGTGCGCCCCTCGGCAGCGTCGACCTCGCCACCGGTCAGGTGGCGGTGGAGGCCGACGCTGCCGCCCTCGAGGGCGAAGGGCTGGAGCAGGCCGTGCGCGGCGCCGCGCAGGCGTACCTCCGCGCGGACGTCCCCGAGCTGGTGGTCCCGACCGCCGACGTCCTCCCCGACGACGAGCCCGCGCCGGA
>NZ_JAANNB010000195.1 GCF_011603975.1 Cellulomonas sp. IC4_254
GCCGATGACGGCGAGCGGGGCGCCTACCTCGGCGGTCTCGTCCTCGCCGACCAGGATCTGCTGCAGCGTGCCGGCGAACGGCGACGGGACCTCGGTGTCGACCTTGTCGGTGGAGATCTCGAGCAGCGGCTCGTCGACCTCGACCGAGTCGCCGACCTGCTTCAGCCAGCGGGTGACGGTGCCCTCGGTGACGGACTCGCCGAGCGCCGGCAGGGTGACCTGCTGGCCGTCGCCGGAGCCCTGCGCCTCGGCGGCCGGGGCGGGCTGCTCGGTGGCGGGGGAGGCGGACTCGACCTCGGGGGCCGGGTCGCCGTAGCCCTCGCCCTGCGTGGTGGCGCCCGTCTGCGCCGGGGCCTGCTGCTGCTCGGCCGGGGCCTCCTGCGCCGGGGCGGAGTCGCCGCCCGCGCCGGAGCCGTCGCCGATCACGGCCAGGACGGCGCCGACCTCGGCGGTCTCGTCCTCGGCGACCAGGATCTGCTCGAGCACGCCTGCGAACGGCGAGGGCACCTCGGTGTCGACCTTGTCGGTCGAGATCTCGAGCAGGGGCTCGTCGACCTCGACGCGGTCGCCCACGTTCTTGAGCCAGCGGGTGACGGTGCCCTCGGTGACGGACTCGCCGAGAGCGGGAAGCTGCACGTTGTCGGACATGACCGCTCGTGTCTCCTTCGAAGTTCGTGTGGTCAGTTGTGGGCGTGCAGCGGCTTGCCGGCGAGCGCCAGGTGCGCCTCGCCGAGAGCCTCGTTCTGCGTCGGGTGGGCGTGCACGAGCGCCGCGACGTCCTCGGGGTAGGCCTCCCAGTTCACGATGAGCTGGCCCTCGCCGATGAGCTCGCCGACGCGGGCGCCGATCATGTGGACGCCGACGACCGGGCCGTCCTTCTGGCGCACGAGCTTGATGAAGCCCTGCGTCGCGAGGATCTGGCTCTTGCCGTTGCCGCCCAGGTTGTACTCCAGGGTCTCGATCGCGTCGGCCCCGTGCACCTCCTTGGCCTTCGCCTCGGTCAGGCCGACGGACGCGACCTCCGGGTCGGAGTAGGTGACGCGCGGGATGCCCGACTCGACGATCGGCTGCGGGTTCAGACCCGCGATCTCCTCGGCGACGAAGATGCCCTGCGCGAAGCCGCGGTGCGCGAGCTGCAGGCCCGGGACGATGTCGCCGACGGCGTAGATGTTGCCGACGCCGGTGTGCAGCCGCTCGTTCGTGATGACGAAGCCGCGGTCCAGGGTGATGCCCTGCTGCTCGTAGCCCAGGTCGGCGGTGCGGGGACCGCGGCCGACGGCGACCAGCAGGAGGTCCGCGTCGAACGTCTTGCCGTCCTCCAGCGAGACGTGCACGCCGCTGTCGTCCTGGGTCACGCCGGAGAACCGGACGCCCAGGTTGAAGTTGATGCCGCGCTTGCGGAACTGGCGCTCGAACGCCTTGGACAGCGCCTCGTCCTCGTTCGGGACCAGGTGGGGGAGCGCCTCGATGATCGTGACGTCCACGCCGAACGACTTCCACACGCTCGCGAACTCGGAGCCGATGACGCCGCCGCCGAGGATGATCGCGGACTTCGGCACGTAGTCGAGCTTGAGCGCCTGGTCCGAGGTGATGACGCGGCCGGCGATCTCCAGGCCGGGCAGCGACCGGGCGTAGGAGCCGGTGCCGAGGATGACGTTGCGGCCGGTGACGCGCTCGCCGTTGACCTCGACGGTGTCCTGCGCGACGAGCTTGCCGTAGCCCTCGAACACGGTGATCTTGCGGGACTTGATCAGGCCCTGCAGGCCCTTGTAGAGCCGGCCGATGACCGAGTCCTTGTAGGCGTTCACGCCGTTCATGTCGATGCCCGTGAGCTGCGTCTGCACGCCGAAGTGCGCGCCGTCGCGGGCGTTGTCGGCGAGCTCCGCCGCGTGCAGCAGGGCCTTGGTGGGGATGCAGCCGTTGTGCAGGCAGGTGCCGCCGACCTTGTCGCCCTCGATCAGGGCGACGCTGAGGCCGAGCTGGGCACCGCGGAGCGCAGCCGCGTAGCCGCCACTCCCTCCGCCCAGGACGACGATGTCGAAAGCGGATCCGGTCGTGTCGGACACGTGAAGACTCCTCCGGCGCAGACATAGGGAACGCGGTTGTTCCTGGGTCATCTTGTCATCCCCGCGTAGGCCGGACGACCCAGATCACCGGGGCCCGCGTGTGATTCTGGGAACAGTCATCCCATGTCTCGCCGTCCGGCGGTCGACCCGCGGGCCCTCGGCGGCACCGCCGGCACCTGCGTGGCGCCCGGGTGATTCCCAGCCGAGGCCCAGCCTGCGCCGTTACGCTCCCGGCATGGGTCTGTTCTCCCGCCGCCGCCGCCCGGCTCCCGCCGCGCCGGACGCGCCACCGACAGGGCGCGCCGCCCGCGAGGAGACCGTGCAGCACCTCCGGGAGTTCGCGCGCACCCGCGTGGGCGTCGAGGCGTACCTCGAGCCGCAGACGAACGTCACGCAGACGACGCTCATGCTCATCGCGACCGACGGCGAGTGGACCCGCCGCCGCGTGCCCGACGGCCGCGCCGGGTGGGACATCGCCAAGGAGATCGGCGTGCCGTTCTACGACGTGCAGAAGACCGGGTACCCGCAGCGGATGCGGGACTGGAACTCCCGCCAGCGCATCGAGCGGGAGCGGGCGGCCCGGGAGCGCGCCGCCCGCCGCGCCGCCGACCCCCGCTGACGCGCCCGGGTGGCGGGGCGCGCGACCCCCGCTGACGCGCCCACGGGGGTGCGGCGCGGCTGACCGCCGGTCCACCACACCTCCGCCGGCGCCGTACCCGTCGCCCGGTTCGGTGCTCCCGGCCGAGTTCGGTGGTTGCAGGCACCGAACTCGGCGCGAAGCACCGAACCCGGCGCGGCGAGCCCCGGACGCGCGAGCGCCCGGCGTCCCGGGGAGGGGGTGCCGGGCGCTCGGGGTGGTGCGGCGCGGCGGGGTCAGCGGATCGCGCGGGCCTCGATCAGCGCGAGCAGGGTGCGGACGCCCACGCCGGTGCCGCCGGCCGGGGTGTACCCGAACGGCGCCTTCTCGTTGAACGCCGGGCCGGCGATGTCGAGGTGCGCCCACGGGGTCGACCCGACGAACTCCTGCAGGAACAGGCCGGCGGTCAGCATCCCGCCGAACCGGTCGCCGATGTTCGCGATGTCCGCGACCTTGGACTTCAGGCCCGCGCGCAGGTCGGCTGGCAGCGGCATCGGCCAGAACGCCTCGCCCGCGGCGCCGGCGGCGTCGACGACGTCGGTGCGGGTGGCGTCGTCGCCCATGACGGCGGAGACGCGGGGGCCGAGCGCGACGAGCTGCGCGCCGGTGAGGGTCGCGATGTCGAGCACGACGTCGGGCTTCTCCTCGACCGCGGCGACGAGGCCGTCGGCCATGACGAGGCGGCCCTCGGCGTCGGTGTTGAGCACCTCGACGGTCTTGCCGCCGCGGATGGTCAGGACGTCGGAGGGACGCTGCGCGGTGCCGGACGGCATGTTCTCGGCGAGGCAGAGCCAACCGGTGACGGCGACGGGCAGCTCGAGCCGGGCGGCGGCGAGCACCGTGTGCAGCACGGCGGCGGCGCCGGCCATGTCGGACTTCATCGCGTCCATGCCGGCGGCGGGCTTGATCGAGATGCCGCCGGAGTCGAACGTGATGCCCTTGCCGACGAGCGCGACCTTGGCGGCCGGGCGGGACGGGGCGTAGGACACCTTGACCAGGCGCGGCGGGCGGGCCGAGCCCTGGCCGACGCCGAGGATGCCGCCGTAGCCGCCGGCGGCGAGCGCCTTCTCGTCCAGCACGGTGACCTTGACGCCCTTGGCGCCGGTGTCCTTGACGGCGGCCTTGGCGGCGTCGGCGAGCGCGGCGGGGTAGAGGTCGTTGGGGGCGGCGTTCACCAGGTCGCGCACGCCGTGCACGGCGGCGGCCAGCACCTCGGCGCGGGCGAGCGCCTTCGTCGCCGACTTGTCGCGGGCGCGCGGGGTCAGCACGGTGATCTCGGTGGCCGGGCCGGTGGCGTCCGAGGCGTCGGCGGTGCGGTACCGGGTGTACGCGTAGGCGCCGAACAGCGCGCCCTCGGCGACCGCGGCGACCTGCTCGACGTCCTCGGCGGGCAGCGCGACGGCGACGCTGGTGGCGCCGGTGAGCTCGCGCAGGGCGGCGCCCGCGGCGCGGCGCAGCGTCTCGGCCTCCGGCGCGACGCCGTCGAGCGCGCCGACGCCGGTGAGCACGACCGTGCGCGCGGCGAGCCGGCCCGCGGCCGGGAGGCGGCGGACCTCGTCGACGGCGCCGGTGATGCCGAGCACGCCGGCGAGGCCGGTCACCTGCTCGACGGTCTCGGCGGGCAGCCAGTCGGCACCGACCACGCGGGGTCCGGCGGGGCTGCTGGCGACCGCGACGACGAGGGCGTCGGCGGTCTGGCGGGCGGGGTTCGCGGAGGTCAGCGTCACTCGGGGCACCCGCCGATGCTATCGCCGCGTCCGGGTACCGTGGGGCCCCGTGACCCCGCCGCTCCTGTACGCCGTCGCCGCGGCCGCCCTCGCGCTCGCCGCCTGGGCCCTGGTGTTCGCGGTCCGGGACCGCGCGGTGGTGCTCCGCCAGCTGTGGGGCGCCGCGGTCGTCGAGGGGCTGATGGTGGTCCAGGCGGTCGTCGCGGGTGTGCGGCAGGCGACGGGCACGGTGCCGGACGAGCCGGTCGTGTTCTGGGGGTACGTCGTGACCCAGCTGGTCCTGCTGCCCGCCGCCGCGCTGTGGGCGTTTGCCGAGCGCACGCGGTGGTCGTCGGTGGTGCTGCTGATCGCGGCCGTCGCCGTGGCGTTCCTCCAGCTCCGGCTCGACCAGACCTGGGCCGGCGCGTGACGACCCCGGACCCCGCGCCGCGCGCGACCCCCGCGACCTCCGAGAGCACCGCCTCCGGTCCCGGCCGCGTCCTCGTCGCCGTCTACGGGGTGTTCGCCCTCGCGGCGACGGCGCGCGCGGGCTACCAGCTCGTCGCGAAGTTCGACGAGGCCCCGCTCGCGTACCTGCTGTCCGCGCTCGCCGCGGTGGTGTACGTCGTGGCCACCGTCGCCCTCGCGAAGGACTGGCGCGCCGCGGCGTGGGCGGCGGTCGGGGTCGAGCTGGTCGGCGTGCTCGCCGTGGGCACCCTGTCGGTCCTGGACCCCGGCGACCTCCCCGACCAGACGGTGTGGTCGGGGTACGGCCAGGGCTACGGGTACGTCCCGCTGGTGCTGCCGTTCCTCGGCGTGGCGTGGCTGTGGCACACCCGCCCGCGGGCGGTCGACGGCGCCGCCGCGGGCGAGGGGTCCCGGCCGCCCGCCGCCGCGGACCAGTAGGTTGGGGGCCGTGTACGGCCTCCTCTTCCGCCAGGTCTTCTCCCGCATCGACCCCGAGCAGGCGCACCACCTCGCGTTCCGCGCCATCCGGGTCGCCTCCCGCGTCCCGGTCGTGAACGGCGCGCTGCGCGCCGCGCTCACCCCGCCGCCGTCCGGTGCGGTCCGCGTGCTGGGCCGCACGTTCCCGTCGCCGTTCGGCCTCGCGGCGGGCTTCGACAAGAACGCCGTGGGCGTCCCGGGCCTGACGATGCTCGGCTTCGGGTTCGTCGAGATCGGCACGGTCACGGCGCACGCGCAGCCCGGCAACGAGGCGCCGCGGCTGTGGCGCGTCCTCGACCGCCGCGGCCTGCGGAACCGGATGGGGTTCAACAACGAGGGCGCCGCGGCGGTGGCCGAGCGGCTGCGCCGGCTGCGCTCGACCGCATCGGGCCGGGCCCTCGTCGTCGGGGTGAACATCGGCAAGACCAAGGTCACGGCGCCCGAGGACGCGGCCGACGACTACGCGACCAGCGCGGGCCTGCTCGCGCCGTACGCGGACTACCTGGTGGTGAACGTGTCGTCGCCGAACACGCCCGGCCTGCGCGACCTGCAGTCCGTCGACGCGCTGCGCCCGATCCTGCAGGCGGCCCGCGCCGCCGCCGACGAGTCGGCCGCCGCGGCGGGCCGGCCCCGGGTGCCGCTGCTGGTCAAGATCGCCCCCGACCTGGCGGACGCCGACGTCGACGCCGTGGCGGACCTGGTCACCGAGCTCGGCCTCGACGGCGTCGTCGCGGTGAACACGACGATCGCCCACGACCTCGGCCCGGGCGGCCTGTCCGGCCCGCCGCTGCTCGACCGCGGGCTGGTCGTGGTCGCGCGGCTGCGGCACCGGCTCGGCGCGGACCGGGTCGTGATCGGGGTCGGCGGCATCACCACGCCGGCCGACGCGCGGGCCTACCTGGCGGCGGGCGCCGACCTGGTGCAGGGCTACACCGGCTTCATCTACGAGGGCCCGTTCTGGGCGTCGCGGATCGGCCGGGCGCTCGCCCGCGACGCCGCCGCCCGCCACGCCGCCGCCCCGGCGGGTGCCGCGTGACCGCGCTGCACCCGCAGTGGGCGTGGGAGCTCGCCGGCGCCGGGGGAGAGGTGCTCGACCGCCCGCTGTCGCCGGTGTTCGGCAACCGGTACGACGCCGAGGAGTGGCTCGGCGCGCACTGGCGCACGCTGCGGGACCAGGGCGCGCGCACCGCGGTGCTGCGGAACGACGGCGCGCTCGTGCCGCCGGCGTACGACCTCGGAACGGTGCCCGCGCACGTGACGGTGCGGCCCCGGGACTGACCGCGGACGACGGGCCGGTCCGAGCCGGACGACGCCCGGGCCGTTCTCGCGCGACCTCAGTCGAGGTCGCGCGACCGCAGCAGGATCTCCTGGTCCACCGCCGCGCGCGGCCCCCAGAAGGAGAAGCCCTCGTCGGTGCGTCGCCAGGCCACCGTGCCGTCGCCGCCCCAGTCGGTCGCCCCCCACTCCAGCCCGGGTTCGTCGGTGGTGCTGGTGGACCCGTTGGCCGGCCCGACCTCGAACCGGTGCCCGTCGGGGAACCGGAGCTCCCAGCCCTCGAGGCTGCAGGTGGTGTGCGCCGCGAGCTCCTCGACCGGGATCTTCTCGACCTCGGGGCACGGCGGCAGCTGTCCGTGCACGTCGACGCCGGTCGGGGCGCAGCCTGCCGCGACGACGACGGCGAGACCGAGCCAGGTGGCCCGTGCGCACCGGCGTCGCACGGCGCGACGGGTGGTGACGTCGCGGGTGTCCTCGTGCGCCCGCACCTAGACC
>NZ_JAANNB010000196.1 GCF_011603975.1 Cellulomonas sp. IC4_254
GTCGCCCCGGCGGCCACCCGGGAGGTGGCCACCCCGGTCGCCCCGGTGGTGCACCCCTCGGCCCGCCGCAGGTGCCGACCCCGCCGCTGTCCCGCCGCGTCAGCCTGCTGCCCGCCGTGCTCACCTGGGTCGTCGCGGCCGGCACCACCGCGGTCTACCTCGCGCTCGGCGCGGTCCTCGACGGCGCCCGCACCGGCGCCGGCGTCCCGGTGGGTGCGGTCGTCGCGATCGTCGCCGGCGTCGTGGCCCTGGCGGCCGCGGCCTTCGCCGGCCCCCGGCTGAGCCTCGGCTCGGTCGGCCGGCGCGAGGTCGAGCGCCGCGACGCGCTGCTCGACCAGATGTTCCGGCTCGGCGTCGCGTTCCGGACCCAGGAGCGCTCCGGCCGGTTCGTGTCCACCGCGACCGACGGCGTGGAGCGCGCCGCGTCGTACGAGGTCACCTTCAAGTTCCCGATCATCGCGTCGATGACCGTGCCGGTGATCGCGCTGGTCGCGCTCGGCGCGGCGGTCGACTGGGTGGTGGCCGGCTGGCTCGCGCTCGCGCTGCCCGCGATCCCGCTGCTGGTCAACGGGTTCCAGAAGCTGTTCCGCAGCGTGTCCGTCCAGTACCGGATGACTGCGCGCCGGTTCGCCGCGCAGTTCCTCGACGCGATCCAGGGCCTGCCGACGTCGACCGCGTTCAACCGGGCGGCCGCCAAGGGCGCCGAGCTGGCCCGCAGCGCCGAGCAGCTGCGCCGGATGGTGATGCGGCTGCTCGCCGGCAACCAGGTCGTCCTGCTCGTCATCGACGCGTCGTTCTCCCTGGCGATGGTCGCCGCCGCGGCCGGTCTCGCGATGGCGCGGCTCCGGGACGGGGCGATCACCCCGGGGCAGGCGGTCGCGGTCGTCCTCGTGTCGACCGTCCTGCTGGAGCCGCTCGACCGGGTCGGGCAGTTCTTCTACGTCGGCATGGGCGGGCGCGCGGCGGTCCGCGAGATCGACGCGGTCCTCGCGCAGCCGGCCACCGCCGGCGACGCCGCCGGGGTGCGCGCGCCCGCGACCAGCACGTTCCACGTGGCTCCTCGCGCGGCCGAGGGGGAGGACGGTGCCCGCCCCGAGGCGGTCGCGCTCGACCACGTCTCGTTCGCCTACCCCGGTGGTCGCCCGGTGCTCGACGACGTCTCGTTCACCGTCCCGCGCGGCGGCCGGGTGGCGCTCATCGGGCCGTCCGGTTCGGGCAAGAGCACGGTCGCCGCGCTGGTCCAGGCGCACCTGCGACCCGGGTCCGGGGCCGTCCGCGTCGGGGGCCACGACGCCACCGCCGTTCCCGTCGAGTGGGTGCGCGCGCAGACCGCCGTCGTCGCGCAGACCACCTACCTGTTCACCGGCACGCTGGCCGACAACCTGCGGCTCGCCGCGCCCGACGCCGACGACGAGCGGCTGTGGCACGCGCTCGCCGAGGCGAACCTGGCCGACGACGTGCGCGGCTTCCCCGACCGGCTGGCCACCCGGGTCGGCGAGCGCGGGCTGTCCCTGTCCGGCGGCCAGGCCCAGCGGCTCGCGGTCGCCCGCGCGCTGCTCAAGGACGCGCCGGTGCTGCTGCTGGACGAGCCGACCAGCCAGGTCGACGCCGCGTCCGAGGCCGCGCTCGTGGACGCGCTCGACCGCGCCGGCGAGGGGCGCACCGTCGTCGTGGTCGCGCACCGGCTCAGCACCGTCCGCGGCGCCGACGAGGTGCTGGTGCTCGCCGAGGGGCGCATCGTCGAGCAGGGCCCGCCGGACCGGCTCGGCGGCATCGACTCGTACTACGCCCGCGCGCTGGACCTGTCCGGCGTCGGCGCGGGCCCGCTCACCGAGCAGGAGGCCCGCCCGTGAGCGCCGCCACGCAGCCCCGCCCCGTCGCGCCGGCCGGCCCGGCGGGTGCCGCGGCCGACGTCCCGCTGACCCGGGCGGCGATCTCGCGGCGCCTGATCCGGTTCGGCCGCCCCGTGCTGCCCCCGCTGGGGGCGTCCCTGGTCTGCCGCGTGCTCGGCCAGCTGCTCGGCATCGCGCTGCTCGGCGTCTCCGCGTGGGGCGTCGCGCGGGTCGCCGAGGACCCGGCCGCGCCGATCGCGCCGGTGGTGTGGACGCTGGTCGTGCTGTCGCTCGTCAAGGGCGTGCTGCGCTACCTCGAGCAGCTGACCGGGCACGCCGTCGCGTTCCGGGCGCTGGCCATGCTGCGCGTCGACTTCTACGACCGGCTCGCCCCGCAGTCGCCGGCCGGGGTGCTGTCCCGGCGCACCGGCGACCTGGTCAACCGCGCGACCAAGGACGTCGACCGCGTCGAGGTGTTCTTCGCGCACACCCTGGTGCCGGCGGTCAGCGCCGTCGTCGTGCCGGTCGTGGTGCTGGTCGTGCTCGCGGTCGGCTACGACCCCGTGCTCGCGCTGGTGCTGCTGCCGTTCCTGGTCGTGGTCGGCGCCGTCGTCCCCGGCTGGGGCCGCACCCCGAGCGCGGCCGCCGCCACCCGGGTCCGTGCGGCGCGCGGCCGGCTCGCCCAGCTCGTCACGGAGTCGCTGCAGGGCGTCCGGGAGGTGCTGGCGTTCGGCGCCGCGGGTCGTCGCCGCGCCGAGGCGCGGGACGTCGCCGCCGAGGTCGACGCCGGGCTCGCCGGCCTCGCCACCTGGACCGCGCGCCGGCGCGCCGCCAACTCGGTGCTCATGGTGGGCGCGGTCGCGACCGTCGCCGTCGTCGGGGCCGCGCGCGTGGGCTCCGGCGCCCTGGACTGGCCCGCGTACGCCGTCGCGGTCGTCCTCGCGCTGGCGGTGTTCACCCCGGTGCTCGCCGTCGAGGACGTCGCGCCCGACCTGGAGCAGGCGTTCGCCGCGGCCCGCCGGATCTGGCGGATCACCGACGCCGCCCCGGCCACCACCTCGCCCGCCGACCCGGTGCCGCTGCCCGACGGGCCGCTCGACATCCGGTTCGAGGGCGTGGGCTTCACCTACCCGGCGCCCGACCTGGACCCGGACGACCCGGCCGCGGACGCGCTGCGCGCCGTCGAGCGCCGGCCGGTGCTCACGGGGCTCGACCTGCACGTGCCGGCGGGCAGCACGACCGCGGTCGTCGGCTCGTCCGGCTCGGGCAAGTCCACCCTGGTCAACCTGCTGACCCGCGCGTGGGACCCGGACGCGGGGCGGGTGCTGCTGGGCGGCGTGGACGTGCGGGACGTGTCGCTCGAGGTCCTGCGCCGGCACGTGGCCGTCGTCGGCCAGAGCACCTACCTGTTCAACGACACGCTCGCGGCCAACCTCCGGCTCGCGGCGCCCGACGCCACCGACGCCGAGCTGGAGGCGGCCTGCCGGCGCGCGGCCCTGCACGACGCGATCACCGCGATGCCGGACGGCTACGACACCCGCGTGGGCGAGATGGGGGAGCGGCTGTCCGGCGGGCAGCGGCAGCGGGTCGCCATCGCGCGGGCGCTGCTGCTCGACGCGCCGGTGCTCGTGCTCGACGAGGCCACCAGCCAGCTCGACGTCGCGACCGAGGCCGAGATCCAGGACGCGCTGGCCGAGGCGGCACGCGGGCGGACGGTCCTGGTGATCGCGCACCGCCCCGGCGCCGTCCGCACCGCCGACCGCGTCCTGCGCATCGACGACCTCACCCGCGCCTGACCGCCGGCCGGCGCCGGGCCACCGAGTGCCCATGCGACACGTCGAGTGCCTATCCGCGGGGTGGGCACTCGACGTGTCGGGTAGGCGCTCGGCGGGCGCGCCCGCGCAGCCGCCCGCCCGGCACGCGGTGCAATCGGCACCGGGCATCCGGCCGGGCGCGGGGCGCCGGTGCCGCGGGGTCAGGACGTGCGGGGTCAGGACGTGCGGGTGGCGATGACGTCGTGGGACGGGCGGCCCGCCTGCTCGCCGCGGCGCTCGAACTTGGTGACCGGGCGGTGCGCGGGCCGCGGGGCGTAGCCGCCGTACGGGTTCGTCAGGCCGGGGTCGGCGGCCACGACCTCCAGCATCTGCTCGGCGTACTCGGCCCAGTCGGTGGCGCAGTGCAGCGTGCCGCCGACCCGGAGCCGGGTGCGGAGCAGGGCCACGTGCTCCGGGGCGATGATCCGGCGCTTGTGGTGCCGGGCCTTCGGCCACGGGTCGGGGAAGAACACGTGCACGGCGTCGAGCGACCCGGTCGCGATCGTCCGGCGGACCAGGTCGAGGGCGTCGCCGTGCGCGACCCGGACGTTGCCGAGCCCCTGCTGCTCGACGAGCACGAGCAGGTTGGCGATCCCGGGCAGGTGCGCCTCGACGGCGAGGTAGTCCCGGCCGGGGTCGGCGGCGGCCATCGCGGCGGTGGCGTCGCCCATCCCGGACCCGATCTCGAGCACCAGCGGCGCTGTCCGGCCGAACAGCCGGACAGCGTCGAGGGTGCCGTCCGGGCCGGTCGGCGGCAGGCCCAGCGCCGGGTCGTGCACCGAGAACCCGAACCGCGGCCACAGCCGGTCGAGGGCGTCGGTCCGCCGCTCGCCGAGCGCCGCGCGCCGCGGGTGGAAGGTGCGGACCGCGTCGCCCTCCGTCTTCGGGGCGTGCCGGAACGCGTCGGCGGTCCGCCCGTCGCCGGCCGGGCCCTCGCCGGGGGCGCCGGGGTCGGCGTCGGCCGTCGGGGGAGCGGGGCGGTCGTCGGGCTCGGGCACGCGTCGAGGGTAGCCGCGGCGGCCGGTCGTCCGGCCGGTCACGCCCCCGCTGCCGCCGCCTCCTCGCCGGTGCTCGGCCCCATCAGCCCGAGCCGCTCGCCGAACGGCCCGGTGATCGACGCGACCCGCCCGTACGGCGAGTCCTCGGCCGGCAGGTGCACCCCGCCGCCGAGCCGGGTCGCCGCCGCGACGACCTCGTCCGTGTCGGCGACCCGCACGTACAGACACCACTCGGTGCGGTCCCAGCCGCCGCCGATCCCGGCGACGGGCTCCCCGTCGAGCAGCAGCGTCGTGTAGTCGAAGCCCGGCGCGCTGATGTCCTGCAGCGCGTAGTCGAACACCGCGGGGTAGAAGGCCCGCGCGGCGGTCGGGTCGGGCGACATGTGCTCGGCCCAGGCGATCGCGCCGGGCTCGTCGACGACCTCGGCGCCGAGGGAGGTGCCGGCCTGCCACAGCGCGACCGCGGCGCCGGCCGGGTCGGCGAGCACGGCCATCGCCCCGAACGCCATGACGTCCATCGGCCCGGCGAGCACGGTGGCGCCGGCGGCGGCGGCCCGGTCCGCGGTGCCGGCGGCGTCCGGCGTCGCGAGGAACGGCAGCCAGGCGACCGGCGCGTCCGGGTCCGGGCGGTAGCCGTTGAGCGCCGCCGCCCGCCGCCCGCCGACGAGCGCCTCGGAGTAGAACCCCGTCTCGGCCGGGCCGACCTCGAACTGCCAGCCCAGCAGCGCACCGTAGAACTGCCGGCCGAGCTCCAGGTCGGGCACCGCCAGCTCGGCCCAGCAGGGCGTTCCCTCGGGCCAGGGCGTGTCGCGCACGGTCATGTCGTCCCCCTCGGTGGGTCGGGCGCGGGCCGCGACGGCGCCGCCGGACCCCATCAGACCACCGCCCGCCGACACCCGGCCAGCACCCGGCCACCACCCCGGGGACGGCAGAGGGGCGCCCCGACGGGCCGGCGCTCCCTCCGCGCGCCGACCCGCCGGGACGCCCCGTCCCGTGGCCGCCTGTCAGGCGGCGGGCCGCCCCAGACCCGCGAACTCCCAGCCGGCGGTGCGCCAGCGGGTCGGGTCGAGCTTGCCGCGCGCGTCGACGACGCGGGGCGTGGCGGTGAGCGGCGCGAGCTTGTCGGCGTCCGCGTTCGCGAACTGGTCCCACTCGGTGAGGACCAGGACGACGTCGGTGCCCTCGACGGCCTCCTCGATGGAGGTCGCGTAGGACAGCGTCGGGAACGACCGGCGAGCGGTGTCGCCGGCCTCCGGGTCGAAGACGGTCACCTGGGCGCCGCGCAGGTGCAGGGCCGCCGCCACGTTCAGCGCCGGCGAGTCGCGGACGTCGTCGGTGTCGGGCTTGAACGCCGCGCCGAGCACGCCGACCCGGCGGTTCAGCACCGATCCGCCGCAGGCCTCGACCGCCATGTCCAGCACGCGCTCGCGCTGGCCCATGTTGATCTCGTCCACCTGCTGCAGCAGTGCCGAGGCGCGGTAGGCGCCGAGCTCGTTGGCGCGGTGCATGAGCGCGCGGATGTCCTTCGGGAGGCAGCCGCCGCCGAAGCCGAGGCCGGCGTTGAGGAACTGCCGGCCGATGCGGATGTCGTGCCCGAGGGCGTCGGCGAGCACCGTGACGTCGGCGCCGGCCGCCTCGCACACCGTGGAGATCGCGTTGATGAACGAGATCTTGGTGGCGAGGAACGCGTTCGCGCTGACCTTGACCAGCTCGGCGGTCGGCAGGTCGGTCACGACGACCGGGGTGCCCTCGGCGATCGGGCCGGCGTAGACCTCGCGCAGCGTCGCCTCGGCGCGCTCGGAGGTGCCGCCGAGCACGATGCGGTCGGGGTGCAGCGTGTCGTCGACCGCCTTGCCCTCGCGGAGGAACTCGGGGTTCCACACCAGCTCGAGCGAGACGCCGGCCGGGGCCTGCGCCGCCACGAGCTCGCGGAGGCGGGCCGCGGTGCCGACCGGGACGGTGGACTTGCCGACGATCAGCGCGTCCTTCGTCAGGTTCTTCGCGATGGTGGTCGCGGCGGACTCGACGTAGGACAGGTTCGCGGCGTGGCTGGTCTTCATCTGCGGCGTGCCGACGCAGATGAAGTGCACGTCGCCCCAGGCGGCGGCGGACGCGAGGTCGGTGGTGAACCGCAGCCGGCCGGTGTCCAGGTGCTTCTCCAGCAGCGGGTCCAGCCCGGGCTCGAAGAACGGCACCTTGCCCGCGGCGAGGGCGTCGACCTTGCCCTGGTCGACGTCGGCGCCGAGGACCTCGAAGCCGAGCTCGGCCATGGCGACCGCGTGGGTGGCGCCGAGGTAGCCGGTGCCGTAGACGGCGATCTTCAGCGGGGCGGCGGGACCGCCGCCGGTCGAGCCGGCCTCGGGCTCCTCGACGGGCAGGTCGGCCGCGGCCAGGCCCTCGGCGGACAGGGCGGCGGCGGAGAGGGACGCGTCGTTCATGGCAGTGCTCCTCACGGTG
>NZ_JAANNB010000197.1 GCF_011603975.1 Cellulomonas sp. IC4_254
GCGTCGAGGTGCCGGTGCCGCCCGCCGGGCGCTCGTCGGTCCGGTCGCGGTCGCCCGCGGAGCGGCGCCGCTGGATGACGGCCGCGCCGCCGCCCAGGATCGCCAGGGCCGGCACGCCGACGAGGAGCAGGTTCAGGAGGTCGTTCGAGTCCACCGGCACAGTCTGTCAGGCGGGCGACCCCGGTGCGGTCCGGGCGGGGGTCAGGAGTCGCCGCGCTGCGGCGGGACCGTCGGCGGCAGCGCCGCCGGGCCGGCGACGGTCGCGGCGGTGGCGGCCGCGGCGGACCGGCCGGGGCTCACCGTGACCGTGCGGACCGGGAGGTGGCCGCTGCGGCGCGGCCCCCGCCCGGGGTGGGCCTCCGGCACCGGGGCGTGCTCGGGTGCCGCGGGGGCCGCCGTGCCCGGCGCGGGCACCCGGTCCTGCACCACGACCCGGTCGGCGGGCTCGCCCGCGGCCGCCCGGCCGGCGGGCAGGTGCTCACGGAGCCGGGCGGCGCGCTCCCCCGTGCGCTCCAGCATCTCGGCGAGCTCGTCGAGCTGCAGGTAGCCGTCGTCGGGCTGGGACGCCTCCGCGAACAGCTGGTCGAACGGGACGTCCACCGGCTCCGCCTCCTCGACGACCGAGGACTGCTCGTCCCCGTCCCGCCCGCGCCGGCGCAGCCCGCTGCGGAGGTCCGCCCAGAAGGTGCGCAGGTCCGTGCCGCCGTCGCCCGCCGCGTTCGCCAGGACGATCACGCCGATGGCCGCGACGAGCGCCAGCCCGATCACCACGAGGTAGCCGCCCATGGGGACGATTGTCCGCCGTGCACCGGTGCGCCGTCCGCGCACCGCACGCGCCGTCCGGGAACTCGCACGCGATCTTCACAGATCAGGCGGGGACCTCGTCGCGCAGCCGCTGGGAGATGACCGTCGTGACGCCGTCGCCCCGCATCGTCACGCCGTACAGGGCGTCGGCGATCTCCATCGTCCGCTTCTGGTGCGTGACGACGATGAGCTGCGAGTCCTCCTGCAGCTCGCGGAAGATCTCCAGCAGCCGGCCGAGGTTGGCGTCGTCCAGGGCGGCCTCGACCTCGTCCATCACGTAGAACGGGCTCGGCCGGGCCTTGAAGATCGACACCAGCAGCGCGACCGCGGTGAGCGACCGCTCGCCGCCGGACAGCAGCGACAGCCGCTTGACCTTCTTGCCGGCGGGCCGCGCCTCGACCTCGATGCCGGTCGTGAGCATGTCGGACGGGTCGGTCAGCACCAGCCGGCCCTCGCCGCCGGGGAACAGCCGCGGGAACACCCGGTCGAACTGCTCGGCGGTGTCGCGGTAGGCGTCGGCGAACACCCGCTCGACCCGCTCGTCGATCTCCTTGACGATCTCCAGCAGGTCGGCGCGGGACTTCTTGAGGTCGGCGAGCTGCTCGACCAGGAACTTGTGCCGCTCCTCCAGCGCCGCGAACTCCTCGAGGGCCAGGGGGTTGACCCGGCCGAGCTGCGAGAGCGCGCGCTCGGCGGACCTCAGGCGCTTCTCCTGCTCGGCGCGGACGTAGGGCACCTCGCGCGGCCCGGCGTCCTCGTCGTCCGCCCCGGGCGCGCCCGCCGGCGGCGTCAGCACCGGGACGGACCGGTGCGGCCCGAACTCCTCGACCAGGACGGCGGGGTCGATGCCGAGGTCCTCGACGGCGCGGACCTGCAGCTGCTCGACCCGGAGCCGCTGCTCCGCGCGCAGCACCTCGTCCCGGTGCGCGGCGTCGGTGAGCCGGGCGACCTCGCGCTGGGTCTCGTCGACCCGCGACCGCACGGCCGACAGCGCGGTCTCCCGCTCGGCGCGCGCGGCCTCGGCGGCGTCCCGCTCGTCCGCCGCGCGCTGGAGGGCGTGCTCGATCGCGCCGAGCGCCTGGGTCGCGCCGAGGGCGACGGCGGTGGCGACGGCGGCCTGCCGCGCCCGGGCGCGCTCCCGCTCGGCGGCCCGCTCGCGGGCGGCGCGCTCGGTGCGCGCGGCCCGGTCCAGCGACTCGGCGCGGCCGGCGAGCGCCCGCGCGCGCTCCTCGGCGGTGCGCAGGCTGAGCCGGGCCTCGGTCTCCCGGCCGCGGGCCGCGGTGGCGGCCTCGTTCGCGGCGTCCCGCTCCCGCGTGCGCTCCTCGATGGCGGCGTCCGTGTCGGCGGGCTCGGCCTCGGCGGCGGCCAGCCGCTCGGTGAGCTCGGCCAGCTCCGCGGCGCCGTCGGCGAGGGTCTGCTCGGCGGTGGTCAGCGAGGCCTGGACGCGCTCGGCCTCGTTCCGGGCGGCGCGGGCGGTGGCGCCCAGGTGGCCGAGCTGCTCGGCGACCGCCGCCAGCGCGGCGTCGGACTCGTTGAGCTCGTCGAGGGTGCGCTGGTACTCGGCGCGGGCGGTCTCCTCGGCCTCGCGGGCACCCACCAGCCCGAACCGCGCCTGCTCCGCGCGGGCCGCGGCCGCCTCGGACCCCTGGCGGGCGTCGTCCAGGGCGGACTGCAGGTGCAGGGCGCTCGGCGCCGTCGCCGACCCGCCGGAGGCGCGGTGCGCGGCGAGCACGTCACCGGCCCGGGTCGCGACGACCAGGTCGGGGCGGTCGCGCAGCACGCCGCGGGCGGCGACCAGGTCGTCCACCACGACGACGCCGCGCAGCAGCCGGCGCACGGCGGGGACGACGGCCGGCGGCGCCTGCACCAGGTCCAGGGCCCACGCGGCGTCGCCGGGCGCGGCGCCCTGGTCCTCGTCGCCCGCGTCCGCCGCGTCGCCCGCCGCCACGACCAGACCCGCCCGTCCCGCGTCCTGCTCGCGCAGCCAGCGGATCGCGTCCACCGCGGCCTCGACCGAGTCGACCGCCACCGCGTCGGCGGACGCGCCCAGCGCCGCCACGACCGCGTCCTCGTCGCCGGCCGCCACGCCGAGCAGCGCGGCGACCGAGCCGACCACGCCGGCCAGGTCGTCGGCGGCGAGCAGCGCGCCCGCGCCGTCCTTGCGGGTCAGGCTGAGCTCGAGCGTCTCGATCCGGGACTCCAGGGCGGCGCGCTCGCGCTCCGCCTCGGTGAGCTGCGCGGTGAGCTCCGCGACCCGCGCGGCGGCGACCTCGACGGCCTCGGCCGCCGCCTCGTGCGCGGCGTCCAGGTCCTCCTCGCCCTCCTCGACGCCGGCGACCCGGGTCTCCAGGGCGGTGAACTCGACGGTCGCCTCGTGCCCGCGGCGCTCCGCGGCGGCCAGCGTCTCGCGGAGCCGGCCGATCTCCGCCTCGGTGGCCTCCAGCCGGCTGCGGCGGGCGCCGACCTGCCCGGCGAGGCGCGCGAGCCCCTCGCGGCGGTCCGCGGCGCCGCGCAGCACGGTGGCCAGCGCCTTCTCCGCGGCCGTGGCGGCACCCTCGGCCTCCTGGCGGGCCGCCTGCGCCGCCGCCAGCGCCGTGCGGGCGGCGTCCACCTCGGCGGTGAGCTCGGCCTCGGCGGCGCGGACCCGCTCGGCCTGGCGCTCCAGGTCCTCCGGGTCCTGCCCGCGGGCCGGCTCGGGACCGGCGCCACCGAGCAGCCGCGCGCGGTCGGCGGCCAGCGACGCCGTGCCGCGCAGGCGCTCGCGCAGCGACGACAGCCGGTACCAGACGTCCGACGCCTCGCCGAGCGCCGGCGCCGCCTCGGCCGCCTCGCGCTCCAGCGCCGCCAGCCGCACGCGGGCGGCGTCGAGCGCCGCCTCCGCCTCGGCCCGGCGGGCGCGCAGCGCGGTGTCGTCCGCGATCTCCTGCTCCAGCTGCGCGGTGAGCTGCGCCAGGTCGTCGGCGAGCAGCCGCGCCCGGGCGTCGCGCAGGTCGGCCTGCACGGTCTGCGCGCGCCGCGCGACCTCGGCCTGCCGCCCGAGCGGTCCGAGCTGGCGGCGCAGCTCCCCCGTCAGGTCGGTCAGCCGGGTCAGGTTCGCCTGCATCGCGTCGAGCTTGCGGAGCGCCTTCTCCTTGCGCTTGCGGTGCTTGAGGACCCCGGCGGCCTCCTCGATGAAGCCGCGGCGCTCCTCCGGGGTCGCGCGCAGCACGGCGTCGAGCTGCCCCTGCCCCACGATGACGTGCATCTCGCGGCCCAGGCCGGAGTCCGACAGCAGGTCCTGGATGTCGAGCAGCCGGCACGCGCGGCCGTTGATCGCGTACTCGGAGCCGCCGTTGCGGAACAGCGTCCGCGAGATCGTGACCTCGGTGTACTCGATCGGCAGGGCGCCGTCGGTGTTGTCGATCGTCAGCGCGACCTCCGCCCGGCCCAGCGGCGGGCGGCCGGAGGTGCCGGCGAAGATGACGTCCTCCATCTTGCCGCCGCGCAGGGACTTGGCGCCCTGCTCGCCCATCACCCAGGCGAGCGCGTCGACGACGTTGGACTTCCCCGAGCCGTTCGGCCCGACGACGCAGGTCACCCCGGGCTCCAGGTTCAGCGTCGTCGCCGAGGCGAACGACTTGAACCCGCGCAGGGTGAGCGTCTTGAGGTGCACGGGCCGCAGCCTAGTGCGGCCGCGGCCCGTGCCCGGGGAGGTCCGGGGTCAGCCCGCCAGGGCCGGGAACCAGAGGGCGATCTCGCGGGCGGCCGACTCCTCGGAGTCCGAGCCGTGCACGAGGTTCTGGGTGACCTTCAGGCCCCAGTCCCGGCCGAGGTCGCCGCGGATGGTGCCGGGAGCGGCAGTGGTGGGCTCGGTGGCTCCGGCCAGGGACCGGAAGCCCTCGATGACCCGGTGGCCCTCGGCGACGACGGCCAGGACCGGGCCGGACTTCATGAAGTCGACGAGCGGCTGGAAGAAGGGCTTGCCCTGGTGCTCGGCGTAGTGCTGCTCGAGGAGGGCGTCGTCGGCGGTGCGGAGCTCGACGGCCACGAGGGTGTAGCCCTTGGCCTCGATGCGGCGGAGGACCTCGCCGGAGAGTCCGCGGCGGACGCCGTCGGGCTTGACCAGGACCAGGGTGCGCTGGATGTCGCTCATGCCCCGAACCCTAACCGGCGGGCGGCGGGTCCTGGGCGCGCGGCGGCAGACCGCCCTGCGGGGTCTGGTCGGGGTACGCGGCGTCGAAGGCCGCGCGTTCGCGGTCGATCCGGGCGCCGAGCCGCAGGGACACGAACCACAGCACGGCGAAGAGGAGGCCGAGCGCGAACATCAGCGGGATCACGAAGCCGCAGGCGATCACGACCACCTGCGCCACCGACCCCGCGACGTAGCCGCCGGGCGCGGTGACGAGGCGGGACAGGACGACGAGCACGACGAACAGGACGCCCGCGACGGTCCACAGCACGGCGGGCGACGCCGAGACGACCCCGGCCGCCGACAGCCCGTACGCCGTCAGCGCCGCGAACAGCACCAGCACGCCCTCGAGGACCAGGATCATCGAGGTGAACTGGGGCTTGGCGGGGCGCTTCTGGCGCACGGGCCGGTTGGCGTGCATGCTCACGCGGAGAGGCTACCTGCGCTCGTCCGCGGAGCCGTGGTCGGCACCCGCGGTCCCGCCCGGGGCGGGCTCGGTCGCGCCCGGGGTCGCGCCCGTCGCGCCCACGCTCGCCGACACGGTCGCCGGTGCGGCCGGGGCCGCCGCGGTGGCCTCGCCGCGCGCCACCATGCCGGCGACGTCGGACAGCTTCACCTCGCGCAGGAACAGCGTCAGCACGAAGCCGACCGCCAGCAGCGGCACGAGGTACCAGAACGCCGGGGCGAGGGCCTCGGTGTACGCCGTGACCACGCCGTCGTGCAGCTGCTCGGGCAGCTGGGACACCAGGGCCGGGGTCAGCGACTCGGCGGAGCCGCCGGTGTCGACGCCCGCGGAGCCGGCGCCCGCGAACACGGACTCCAGGCGCTCCGAGAGCCGGGTGGTGAAGATCGTGCTGAACAGCGCCGTGCCCACGGCGGCGCCGATCTCGCGGAAGAAGTTGTTCGCCGACGTGGCGGTGCCGATCTCGTGCGGGTCGACAGAGTTCTGCACCGCCAGGACGATCGTCTGCATCACGAGGCCGAGGCCCGCGCCGAGCACGAAGATCATCGCGCCGAACAGCACCATCGACATGTCGCCGGTGATGGTGGTGAGCCAGGCCAGGCCGAGGGTGGCGATGGCCATGCCGGTGATCGGGAACGCCTTGTAGCGGCCGGTCTTCGTGATCGCGATGCCCGAGCCGATCGCGGTCAGCATGACGCCGACGGTCATCGGCAGCATGAGCAGCCCCGACTCGGTCACGCCGGAGCCGGTCGACATCTGCAGGAAGGTCGGCAGGAACGCCAGCGACGCGAACATGCCCATGCCGATCACCAGGCCGATGCCGGTGGCGAGCGTGAACGTGGGGTTCTTGAACAGCCGCAGCGGCAGGATCGGCTCCTGGGCGCGCAGCTCGACGAGGACGAACGCGACGGCGGCCGCGATCGTGCCGACCAGCAGGCCGACCAGGCGGCCGTCGGACCAGTCGTAGCCGGCCTCGCCGCTGATCGAGCTCCACGAGGTGACGAGCACCAGGCCCGAGGTGGCGAGCGTCAGCAGCACGATGCCGGCGACGTCGAGGCGGCGGCCGGAGCGGTGGCTGGGCAGCTTGAGCGTGATCCAGGCGGTGACGAACGCGGCGACGCCGACGGGGATGTTGATCCAGAAGCACCAGCGCCAGTCGGCGTGGTCGGTGAACAGGCCGCCGAGCAGCGGGCCCGCGACGGCCGCGACGCCGAACATCGCGCCCATCGGGCCCATGTACTTGCCGCGCTCCTTGGCGGGGACGATGTCGGCGATGATCGCCTGCGACAGGATGATCAGGCCGCCGCCGCCGAGGCCCTGCACGCCGCGCCAGGCGACGAGCTCGCCGAACGACTGCGCGAAGCCCGCGCCCGCGGACGCGATGGTGAACATCGCGATCGCGATGAGGAACGGCCAGCGCCGCCCCCACAGGTCGCCGAACTTGCCGTACAGCGGCATGACGATGGCGATCGCCAGGATGTAGATCGTCACGACCCAGCCCTGGTGCTCCACGCCGTCGAGCTCGCCGACGATCGTGGGCATCGCGGTGCCGACGATCGACTGGTCGAGGGACGACAGCAGCATGCTGGCGAGCAGGGCCCCGAAGATCAGCCACACGGTGCGCTGGTTCAGCTCCACCAGGGGCTTGTCGG
>NZ_JAANNB010000198.1 GCF_011603975.1 Cellulomonas sp. IC4_254
CCCGCGCGCCCCCTCATCCGGCGGGGATGAACTCACCCGGTGCCCGGGCGCGACCTGCGCCCCGACGCCCTACCGTGGCGCACATGGCACCCGGCGGGGGTCGAACCGCCCGGCGCATGACCGTCACGAGGGCGGTCGCGCTGGTGCTGGCGTTCGTCCTCACGGCCGTGCTGGGCGGGCTGCTCACCGCCGGCCTCGTGCTGCCGACCGTCGCCGTCGCGGACGGCACGACCGACCTCGCGGTGGAGGCGTTCCAGGACCTGCCCTCGGAGATCGAGCGGCAGCCGCTGTCGGAGCGGTCGACGATCCTGGCGTCCGACGGCACCACGGTGCTGGCGACGTTCTGGGCGGAGAACCGGGTCGTCGTGCCGCTGACGGCGGTCGCCGAGCCGCTGAAGCAGGCCGTCGTCGCGATCGAGGACAAGCGGTTCTACCGGCACGGCGGCATCGACCCCGAGGGCATGGTCCGCGCCCTGGTCCGGAACCTGCAGTCGTCCGGCCGCACCGAGGGCGCGTCGACGCTGACGCAGCAGTACATCAAGAACGTCCTGATCGAGCAGGCCGTCCGCGCGGGCGACGCCGCCGGCGCGGAGGCGGCCCGGGAGGCCGACGGCGCGGAGGGCTACGCCCGCAAGCTCCGGGAGGCCAAGCTCGCCATCGCCCTCGAGAAGGAGATGACCAAGGACCAGATCCTCGAGGCGTACCTGAACATCGCCCAGTTCGGCGTGAACACCTACGGCGTCGAGGCGGCGGCCCAGCGGTACTTCAGCAAGCCCGCCGCCCAGGTGTCGTACGTCGAGGCCGCGACCATCGCGGGGATCACCCAGAGCCCGACGGCCTACGACCCGGTGCGGAACCCGGAGACCGCGCAGCAGCGCCGCGACCTCGTGCTGCGGCTGATGCACGAGCAGGGCTACCTCACCGCCGAGGAGCTCGCCGCCGGGGTCGCCGTGCCGATCGCCGACACCCTGCACGTCGACACCCGGCCCGTGGGCTGCATGGCGGCGGAGGTCACCGTCCCCGGCTCCGGCTACTTCTGCGACTACGTCACCAAGGTGATCCGGAACGACCCGGCGTTCGGCGCGACCGAGGCGGACCGGATCGACCGGCTGTACCGCGGCGGGCTGACGATCACGACGACGTTGGACCCCCGGGAGCAGGCGCTCGCCGCCGACGCGGTGCAGGGCGGCGTCCCGGCGGACGACCCGTCGGGCGTCGCCACCGCCCTGGTCACCGTCGAGCCCGGCACCGGGAAGATCACCTCGATGGCGCAGAACCGCCGGTACAACAACACCGAGGACCACGGGGACCGCGAGACGGCCGTCAACTACAGCACCGACTTCGCGTACGGCGGCGGCAGCGGCTTCCCGCCGGGGTCGACGTTCAAGCCGTTCACGCTCGCCGAGTGGCTGCAGGAGGGGCACAGCCTGTCGGAGCGCGTGAACGGGACCCGGTTCTCGTACCGGTTCAGCGAGTTCCGGGCGTCGTGCACCGACCTGGACGGTCGCACGGAGTACCGGTTCGCCAACGCCGAGGGCCCGCGGTCCGGTGGTGTGATGAGCGTACTCGACGCCACCCGGAACTCCGTGAACTCGGGCTACATCGCGATGGCGTCCCAGATCGACATCTGCGGCGTGTTCGACACCGCGAGCGCCCTGGGCATCCACAAGCCGGGCGGGTCGTCCGGGGAGGGCCCGTTCGACCCGCTGCCCGCCAACGTGCTCGGCTCGAACTCGGTCGCGCCGCTGTCGATGGCCGCGGCCTTCGCGGCGTTCGCGAACGGCGGCACCTACTGCGTGCCGGTCGCGATCCTCGCGGTCACCGACACCGACGGGCAGGCGCTGCCCGTCCCGCCCGGCGGCTGCACGCCGGGGGCGCTGGAGCCGCGGGTCGCCAACGCCGTGACGTACGCGCTGCAGAATGTGTGGAGCGGCACCGCGGCCACCGACCCGCCGCCGTTCCCGTCGGCCGGGAAGACCGGGACGACGTCCCACAACGAGCACACCTGGTTCGTCGGGTACACCCCGCTGCGGGCGACCGCGGTGTGGGTCGGGTTCGCCGACCGCATGGTCCCGATGCAGCGCATCACGATCAACGGCCGGTACATCCGGAACGTGTTCGGGTCGTCGGTGGCTGTGCCCATCTGGAAGTCGTTCATGACCCGCACCCTGGAGGGGCAGGCCGTGCCGGCGTTCGCGCCCCCGGGGCAGGACGAGGTCCTCGGCAAGCAGCTCCCCGTGCCGTCGGTCGTCGGGCGCGACGTCGCCGGTGCGCAGGCCGCGCTGCAGCGGGCCGGGTTCCGGGTCTCCGTGGGCACGCCCGAGCCGAACCCCGCGGCGCCCGGCACCGTGCTGCGGCAGAGCCCGACCGGCACCGCGACCATCGGGTCGACGGTCACGGTCGTCCCGTCGGCGGGGCCGGCGCCCGCGCCACCGCCGGAGGCACCCCCGGCGGCGCCGCCGGCCGCTCCTCCGGCGCCGCCCTGAGACCGGGGGCGGAGCGGCCGTCCCCCTGCGGGATGACCGGCGGGCCGGCACGACCGTCCCGGGAGCCGACGCGGCCGCCGGGGCGCCGACCCTAGCGTCGAGGGCATGGACGGCACCCCGCTCACCAGCACCCCGCCGCGGACGCCCGAGCGCCGGCTGCTCGCCGCGCTGTCGCTCGCCGCGGCCGCCGCGCTCACGCTCAGCGCGTGCGGCGGGGCGGTCGCGAGCGCGCTCGGCCGGGAGCCCGACCCGCGGGCGACGACCTTCGCCACCGGCGCCGAGGCGAAGGCCGACGACTCGCTGCCCGCGTGGGCGCCCGACGGCGCCACCGACGTCCGGGTCAAGGAGCGGCCCGGCGGGGACGAGCGGATCGCCACCATGCGCGCGGCGCTGGCCGACCTGCCGGACGACTGCGTGCCGGTGTCGGCGGAGCACCCGCTGGCGCCGCACCCCAGCGAGGGCGACCCGGCCGACTTCCGCTCCGTCTCGACGCTCACGGCCGACTGGTGGCCGGCGGAGGCGGAGCAGGACGCCACCGTGATGTGCGGGGCGTGGTGGGTGGGCGAGCGCGACGGCGTGCTCTACGCGTTCACGCCCGAGCGGCGGACGGTGCCGGTCAGCTGACCCGGCACCCGCCGCGAGGTCAGGCCGAGACGGCCAGCGGAGCGGGCTCCTCCACCGTCGCCACCACGACCAGCTCGCCCGACTCCTCGTCCACCACGGCGACCGCGCGGGTGCCGCAGGCGCACAGGAGCTCGACGCCGTCGCCGTCGTCGAACCAGATGCACACGTGCCGCTGACTCCTCATGCCGACGACGGTACGCACGACCACCGACACGGCCCCGCTCCGCACCCCGCGTGTCGCGATCTGCCCCAGGATCACGCGGCAGCTCGCCGCCCGTGCCTCAGGACCGGCCCCGGCCGGCCGATGGGGAACGGAGCACCCCGGGGGAGGAACCACACCGCATGAGCCTCGACGGCATCGCGTCGATCAACCAGCGCATCGCCGCCATCCAGGCGAGCATCGGGTCGCTGACGCCGACCACCACGACCAGCAGCGGCACCGCGTTCGCGCAGGCCCTCGCCGTGGCCGTCGACGGCTCGTCGGCCGCCGCGGGCGCCACGACGCCCGGGTCGGCCGGGACCGCCGCGGGCGCCGCCGCCGAGGCGACCAGCACGGCCCGGAACGCCGACGGCGTGCCCGTCGCGCTGGCCGGCTACGGCAACGGCAAGATCCCGGCCGACGCGCTGCACGAGGTGGGGAGCACCGGGCACCGCCTCTGGGCGCCGGCCGCCGACGCCCTGGAGAGCCTGATCGCCGACGCCGCGCGCGACGGCGTCACCATCGGCATCACCGACTCCTACCGGTCCTACGAGGCCCAGGTCGACGTCGCCGCCCGCAAGGGCCTGTACTCGCAGGGCGGGCTCGCCGCGGTCCCGGGCACGAGCGACCACGGCTGGGGCATGGCCGTCGACCTCAAGCTCGACGACGCGGCGCAGTCCTGGATGCGCGCGAACGGCGGCCGGTACGGCTTCGTCGAGGACACCCCGCGCGAGCCCTGGCACTGGGCGTACCAGGGCTAGCGAGCCCGGCGTCCGCGCCCAGCCGGGAGCGCGGCCGGGTGGGTCAGTCCAGGATCGCGCGGGTGACCGCGACCTGCTCCGTCAGGACCCCGCCGATCGTCTGCTGCGTCTCGTTGATCCGCTCGACGACGCCGCCGATCTGGGCCAGCGACGCGATGACGCCGTCGACCTGGTGCTGGATGGTCCGCACCTTCTCGCCGACCTGGGTGGTCGCGGCGGCCGTCTCGTTGGCGAGCTCCTTGACCTCGTGCGCGACGACCGCGAACCCGCGGCCCGCCTCCCCCGCGCGCGCCGCCTCGATCGTGGCGTTCAGCGCGAGCAGGTTCGTCTGCGCGGCGATGCCCTGGATGACCGTGACCACCTGGCCGATCTCCGCGCTCGACACGCCGAGTCCGGCGACCTCGCGGTTCGCGTCCTGGGCGATGCGCTGGCCGTCCGTGGCGACCGTGGTGGCGGCGAGCACGTTGCGCTCGACCTCCTGGATCGACGTGACGAGCTCCTCGCCCGCGGTCCGCAGCCGCGCCGCGCCCGCGTGCCGCTCCAGCGCCTGCGCCACGAGGAACGCGGTGTTCCGCAGCGCGTCGGCGCGCTCCTGGGACAGCTCGAGCGTCGTGGTCGCGAAGAAGTCCATCGTGCCGACGACCCGCCCGGCGACGACGATCGGCAGGCAGACGCCCGACTTCACGCCGACCCGCTGCGCCGCGGGGGCCCGCACGCAGTCGGTGAGCTCGCCGAGGTCCGGCACGAACACCAGGTCCCGCGCCCGCCACGCCCGGCCCGCGAGGCCGACGCCCTCGCGGAACGACGCCGCCCGCGTGACCTCGCGGAACTCGGCACCGGCGTCGCCCGACTCCTGCACGAACGTCAGCGCCCGCTGCTCCTCGTCGACCCGCCAGTACGACCCGTACGCCCAGCCGAACCCCTCGCGGATGGCGGCGAGCGCGCGGCTCAGCGCCTCCTCGGCGGTGGGGGCGCCCGTGACCTCGTGGATGACGCGGTTGACGGCCTCGATGTCCTGGAGCGCCTGGGCCTGCCGCTCGGCCGTGGCGACCCGCTCGATCGCCTGGCTGACCAGCACCCCGATGCTGCGCAGCGTCGCGAGGCGCTGCGGGGACGGGCTCAGCGTCTCGGTGGTGAAGAAGTCCATCGTCCCGGTGACGGCCCCGTTCTCCAGCAGCGGGAAGCAGATGCCGGAGCGCACGCCGGCGCGCTGCGCGGCCGGGGCGCGCACGCAGTCGGTGAGCTCGCCGAGGTCGGCCACGAACACCAGGTCGCGGTGCCGCCAGGCGCGCCCGGACAGCCCGACGCCCTCCGTGAAGGACGCCGCGCGCGTCACCCGGCGGAACTCGTCGCCGGCGTCGCCGGACTCCTGGACGAAGCGCAGGGCGCGGTCGCCGTCGACCCGCCAGTAGGAGCCGTACGCCCAGTCGAACCGCTCGCGCACGACGTCGAGCGCCGCGCGGACCGCCTCCTCGGACGTCGTCGCGCCCGCGAGCGCGTGCACCACCGCGGTGACGGCGTCGATGTTCGCGCGGGACTCGGACAGCTCGGTCGCCGCGGTCGGCGGCTGCGGGCGGGTGCGGGTGAACACGTGGCTCCTCGTGGGTCGGTACCCCCTGGCGAGGAACCCATCGACCCCGAACGGCAGCGCGTGAGCGGATCAAACCTGGCAAGCCGGGTGATTACGGACAGATCGCCACGCGCCCGGCTCACCACCCCCGCAGGTCAGGCGCCGTCCGGGCCGTCCGCGCCCTCCTCCGGCCGCAGCACGCGCTCGCCGAGGTCCCACGGCTGGAACACCCGCTCGCCGTCCATCCGGAACCGCAGCGCCCGCTCGGTGCGCACCCGCGGGCCCGGCGCGGCGTCGCGGTCCGGCTCGGCGACGACGACGACGGCCGGGGCGACCGGGGCCGTCGCGGGGGGCGTGGTGGTGGCGGGCTCGGCCCGCTCCGCGCCCTCGCCGAGCAGCACCTCGTCGAGCCGCCGGTACCGGAACTCGGCCTCGCGCCGGTTCCGCTCGATCCACATCGTCAGGAGGTCGAGCACCTCGGTCTCCAGGTGCGCGGGCCGGCGCTGCGCCTCGCGCCGCCGGCTCACCAGCCCGGCCCCCTCCAGCACCCGCAGGTGCTTGGACACGGCCTGCGGCGTGACCTCGTACGGCGCCGCGAGCTCCCCCACCGTGGCGTCCCCGGAGGCGAGCCGCGCGACGAGGTCCCGGCGCAGCGGGTCGGCGAGCGCCGCGAACACCTGCGAGAGCGGGTCGGCCACGGGTCCTCCTGACGGGTGGGTGGGTGACGGCCGCCGTAGCGTGCCACGCCGGGCCCCGGCACCACAACCGTACGGTTGCACAACCGGCGGGCGCGGGACGGCTCAGCCCGAGGTCGTGAGCACCTGCTCCGGGCCGACGGTCGTCCCGGCCGCGTTCGTGGCGACGACCCGGTACCGGTAGGTCGTTCCGGGCGCGAGGCCCGTGAGCCCGACCGTGCCCGCGCGCTCCCAGGACGCCGCCGGGAACGGCACCTCGGCGGTCCGCCCGGCCCAGCCGGGCCCCCACTCGACCCGGACCGTCGTGTCGAGGCCGTGCGGGTGCACCCGCAGCTGCGCCGTCGCGCCCGTCCGCGTGACGCCGGTGGCCGCGAGCGCCCGCACCGTCGGAGCACCCGGGGTGTCGAACGTGCGGGTGAGGACGGTGGTGCCGGCCGCGGTCGTCGCGGTCGCGGTCCAGCGGTACCGGGTGCCGGGGAGCAGGCCGGCGAGGTCGTGGGCGACCTCCTGCGCCGACGACGACCCGGTCAGCGCCCGGTCGACGCGGCCGCTCTCCACCCCGCCCTCCGGCCCCCACGCCAGCCGCAC
>NZ_JAANNB010000199.1 GCF_011603975.1 Cellulomonas sp. IC4_254
GCTCCCGGCGGGCGCCCCGGCGGTGGCATCCTGGCGGCGTGAAGCACGTCCCCTTGCGCCCCGCCCTCGCGAGCCTCCCGCCGTACGTCCCGGGCGCCCGGGTCCCGGTCGGCGCGGCCGCGTTCAAGCTGTCGTCGAACGAGAACCCGTACCCGCCGCTGCCGTCGGTGGTGGCGGCGATCGCGGACGGCGCGGTCGACGTGAACCGGTACCCGGACATGTACGCGACCGACCTGGTCGAGGCGGTGGCCGAGCACCTGGGGGTGCAGCCGGACCAGGTCGTGGCGGGCTGCGGCTCGGTCGCGGTGCTGGGGCACGTGCTCGCCGCGTTCTGCGACGCGGGCGACGAGGTGGTGCACCCGTGGCGGTCGTTCGAGGCGTACCCGATCGCGGTGACGCTGGCGGGGGCGACGGGCGTGCCGGTGCCGGTGGGCGCGGACGGGCGGCTGGACCTGCCGGCGCTCGCGGCGGCGGTGACCGAGCGGACCCGGGTGGTCCTGGTGTGCACCCCGAACAACCCGACGGGCCCGGCCGTGCACGCCGACGAGCTGGACGCGTTCCTGGCGGCGGTCCCGCGCGACGTGCTGGTGGTGCTGGACGAGGCGTACGTGGAGTTCGTGCGGGACCCCGAGGCGCCGGACGGCCTGGCGGTCCTGGCGGCGCACCCGAACGTGGTGCTGCTGCGGACGTTCTCGAAGGCGTACGGCCTGGCGGGCCTGCGGGTCGGCTACGCGGTCGCCGACGCGCGGCTCGCGGCGGGCATCCGCGCGGCCTCGACGCCGTTCGGGGTGTCGCACCTGGCGCAGCTGGCGGGGGTCGCGTCGCTGCGGGCGCGGGACGAGCTGCTGGAGCGGGTCGACGGCATCGTGCGGGAGCGGACCCGGCTGCTGGCGGGTCTCCGCGAGCACGGCTGGGAGGTCCCGGACAGCCAGGCGAACTTCGTGTGGCTGGCGCTCGGCGACGGCACGGCGCGGTTCGCGGCGGCGGCGACGGCGGCGGGCGTGCTCGTGCGGCCGTTCGCGGGCGACGGGGTCCGGATCAGCGTCGGCGAGCCCGAGGCGACGGACGTGGTGCTGCGGGTCGCGCGCGACCTGCGTCACTGAGCAGCGGGGCGTGCTCGGGCGAGTCCGCAGGTCAGCCGACCGCCCGTGGGCCGGCGCCACCGCGCGCCCCCGGCGACCTCGCCTATGCTGCGACGAGCGCAGAGAGGTGGAGGGGTGACCGAGAGCACGACGCCGGGCGTGATGATGCCGCCCGCGTGGCCCGGCCGCGCCGGTCGCCCCGCCGACCCCCTGGACGGCGGACCCATCTCGCTGCTCCTGGTCGAGGACGACGACGGCGACGCGGTCCTGGTCGAGGAGCACCTCAGTGACGCGGGCCTGGACGTACGCCTGGTGCGTGCCCGCACGCTGGACGAGGCGCTCGCCCGGCTGGACGTGGACTGCGTGCTGCTCGACCTCGGCCTGCCCGACTCGGTGGGCCTCGGCGCGCTGCAGACCCTGCTCACGGCGGGTGCGCCCGCGGTGGTGGTGCTGACGGGCCGGACCGACACGGAGACCGGGCTGCAGGCCGTGGCGGCGGGTGCCCAGGACTACCTGGTCAAGGGTGAGGTCGACGGCGAGCTGCTGGGTCGCTCGGTGCGGTACGCGGTGCAGCGCCGCCGGCTGCAGGCCGTCGACCGCGAGCTGTACCGCAGCATGGTCCGCGCGGAGGAGACGGTCCGGTTGGAGAGCGCGCTGCTGCCGCGCCCGTCGGTCCAGGACGCGCACCTGGAGGTGCGGGTCGGCTACCGCGCGGGCCGCGACGGGGTGCTCGGCGGCGACTTCTACGACGTGATGGAACGCCCGGACGGCACGGTGCTGGCCATCGTCGGCGACGTCTGCGGGCACGGCCCGGACGAGGCGGCGCTGGGCGCCGTGCTGCGGACGGCCTGGCGCACCCTCGTGCTCGCCGGCACCGCGACCCCGGACCTGCTGCCGCTGCTGGAGCGGGTGCTGGAGTCGGAGCGGGCCCGCGACGAGGTGTTCACGACGATGTCGATGGTCGAGATCGCGCCCGACCGGTCGGCCGTCGACCTGTACCTGGCGGGGCACCCGGTGCCGTTCCTGCTCGGCGACCCCGGCGCGGGTCGGCCGTCGGAGCTGCTCCCGCGGGACCTGCGCGGTCGCGCGCTCGGCATCCCGGTCGCCGGCACCTGGCGCCCGCACCGGCTCGAGCTCGGCGACCGGTGGCGGCTGATGATGTACACGGACGGCGTGCTGGAGGCGACGATCAGCGGGACCCACGAGCGGATCGGCAAGGCCGGTCTGCTGGAGCTGGTGGACGGGGTGCTCGCCGGGTCGCCGGCGGACCCGGTGGACGAGGTGCTGCGCGAGGTGCGGCGCCGGCACGGCGGCGAGCTCGTCGACGACACCGCGGTGGTCGTGCTCGGCTGGGGCGGTGCGCCCGCGTGACGGCTCCCGCACCCGCCGCCGGCCCCGCCGCGCGGTCGCGCACGACGCTGCGCCGCCGGCTCGCCACCGCCCTCGTGGCGGCCGGCGTCGTGCTGGCGCTCGTGTTCGTGGGCTCGGGCATCGCGCTGTGGCGGATGCTCGACGCCCAGGACCTGGTGACCGAGCAGTACTTCACCGCCATCACGAACGGCGAGACGGCGTACACCCAGCTGGTCGACGGCGAGACCGCGGTGCGCGGCTACGCGCTCACCGGGTTCGACGGCACGCTGGAGCCGTACGAGAACGCGCAGGACGCGACCGAGGCGTTCGCCGCGGTGGCCGCGGGCAGCGCCTCGGCGCCGGTCCGGGAGGCCGCCGCCGCGGCGGTCGAGGCCGCCGAGCGCTGGGACGCTCGGTTCGCCCAGCCCACGATCGCCGCCGTCGCCGAGGGCGGTCCCGCCGCGGTCAGCGCCGAGGAGATCGAGGGCGGCCGGGCGCTGTTCGACGAGACCCGCACCGCCGTCCAGGACTACCTGGACGTGCTCCGCGAGCGGCGCGACGAGGCCGCGTCGGCGCTGGCCATGTGGACGCGGGTCGTCATCGGCTCGCTCGTCGCGCTGGTGATCGCCGGCGCGGTGGCGGGCGCCGTCCTGTGGCGGACGCTGCGCTCCTGGATCGCCGAGCCGCTCGGCGCCCTGGCCGCGGACGCGCGGGCGGTGAGCGAGGGCGACCTGCACCACGCCGTGCGGACGACGGGCCCGGGGGAGATCGCCGACCTGGCCGACACCGTCGAGCGGATGCGGCTCGGCCTGGTCGCCCAGGTGCAGGCCGTGGAGGCCCAGCGCGCGGAGATCGCCGAGGCGCACGACCGGCTCGCGGAGCAGGCGGAGGAGCTGCGCCGGTCGAACCGCGACCTGGAGCAGTTCGCGTACGTCGCGTCGCACGACCTGCAGGAGCCGCTGCGGAAGGTCGCCTCGTTCACGCAGCTGCTGCAGAAGCGGTACGGCGGCCAGATGGACGAGCGCGCCGACCAGTACATCGCGTTCGCCGTCGACGGCGCGAAGCGCATGCAGCAGCTCATCCAGGACCTGCTCGGGTTCTCCCGGGTCGGGCGGCTGGGCGGCGAGCTCGCGGACGTGCCGCTGGACGACGCGCTGGGTGCCGCGCTGGAGAACCTGGACAACCTGGTCGAGGACACCGGCGCGGTGGTCACGCACGACCCGCTGCCGGTGGTGCGCGGCGAACGCCCGCTGCTGGTGCAGCTGCTGCAGAACCTCGTGGGCAACGCGATCAAGTTCCGCGACCCCGAGCGGCCGCCCGTGGTCCGGATCAGCGCCCGGCGGGTGGGAGACTCGTGGGAGCTCGAGTGCCGGGACAACGGGATCGGCATCGACCCGCAGTACGCGGAGCGCGTGTTCGTGATCTTCCAGCGGCTGCACCCCAAGGACCTGTACGAGGGCACCGGCATCGGGCTCGCCCTGTGCAAGAAGATCGTGGAGTACCACGGCGGTCGGATCTGGCTCGGCGAGCCGGACGGCCCGGGCACCAGCGTGCGCTGGACGCTCCCGGCCGTCGACGAGCCGGCGGACGACCGCCAGGACCAGGACGGCCGGACGGCCGAGGGATCGGAGTGAGCGTGGCACGCAACGGCAAGGTGATCGACGTCCTGCTCGTCGAGGACGACCCGGGCGACGTCCTGATGACGCGGGAGGCGTTCGACGACAACAAGGTCGCCAACCGGCTGGCGGTCGTCTCCGACGGCGTCAGCGCCCTGGCGTTCCTCCGCAAGGAGGGCGAGCACGCCGACGCCCCGACCCCGGACCTCGTGCTGCTCGACCTCAACCTGCCCCGGATGGACGGGCGCGAGGTGCTCGAGGCGATGAAGAACGACGACGCGCTGCGCAGCATCCCGGTCGTCGTGCTCACCACCTCGGAGGCCGAGGAGGACGTGGTGCGGTCCTACTCCCTGCACGCCAACGCGTACGTGACCAAGCCCGTCGACTTCGACCGGTTCATCGAGGTCGTCCGGCAGATCGACGAGTTCTTCGTCGAGGTCGTGCGGCTGCCGCAGCGCTGACCTCGTCCGACACCGCGACGGCCCGTCGCCCCGACCCGGGGTGGCGGGCCGTCGTCGTGCGCGGGGCCGGTCACGGGTCGACGCTGGGGTTGTCGGGACCCCACAACGGGGGACGGCCCGTCTTGACGGCGCCCGGGGCCCTGGACCTACGGTGGCGTAGCCTACGCTGGCGTAGGTTAGCCAGGGTCCCGAGGAAGTCCGGGGCCTCCCCCCAGCCGAAGGAGAACGCGTGAGCACCAGCGGTCCGCTCACCGACGACGGCCTGGTCCAGCTGCTCACGCCCGCGGGCGAGCGCGTCGACCACCCCGACTACAGCGCCCGGGTCGCCCACCTCGACGCGGACGCCCTGCGCGGCCTGTACCGCGACATGGTGCTCGTGCGGCGCTTCGACACCGAGGCGACCGCGCTGCAGCGGCAGGGCGAGCTCGGCCTCTGGGCGCAGTGCCTCGGCCAGGAGGCCGCGCAGGTCGGCTCCGGCCGCGCGCTGGCCCCGCAGGACTACGTGTTCCCGTCCTACCGGGAGCACGGCGTCGCGCACACCCGCGGCCTGGACCTCACGCAGCTGCTCCAGCTGTTCCGCGGCGTCGACCACGGCGGCTGGGACCCGGAGGAGTTCAACTTCCACCTGTACACGCTGGTCATCGGGTCGCACACCCTGCACGCGACCGGGTACGCGATGGGCGTGCAGCGCGACGGCGCGGTCGGCACCGGCGACCCCGAGCGCGACACCGCGGTCGTCACCTACTTCGGCGACGGCGCGACCGCCCAGGGCGACGTCAACGAGGCCCTCGTGTTCGCGGCCGTGAACAACGCGCCGCTGGTGCTGTTCCTGCAGAACAACCAGTGGGCGATCTCCGAGCCCACCACCCGCCAGGCGCGCGTGCCGCTCGCCGCGCGCGGCCCGGGCTTCGGCGTGCCGAGCGTCCGGGTCGACGGCAACGACGTGCTGGCCACGTACGCCGTGACCGCCGAGGCGCTGGAGCGCGCCCGGTCCCGCGGCGGCCCGACCCTGGTCGAGGCGTTCACCTACCGGATGGGCGCGCACACCACCTCCGACGACCCGTCCCGCTACCGGTCGGCCGCGGAGGAGGACTACTGGCGGCAGCGCGACCCGATCGACCGGCTCGAGAAGCACCTCGACGCGACCGGCGCGCTGTCCGAGGACTTCCGCACCGGGCTGGCCGCCGAGGCCGACGCGCTCGGCGAGAAGATCCGGACGTTCGTCCGGTCGCTGGGCCGCCCGGCGACCAGCACGATGTTCGACCACGTGTACGCGACGCCGCACTCGGTGGTGGACGCGGAGCGCGCCTGGTTCGAGCGGTACGAGGCCTCGTTCGCGGGAGGGGAGCACCGGTGAGCACGCAGCGGATGACGTTCGCCAAGGCGATCAACACGGGCCTGCGGGCCGCCCTGGAGCGGGACCCCAAGGTCATGCTCATGGGCGAGGACATCGGCGCGCTCGGCGGCGTGTTCCGGGTGACCGACGGGCTGGCGAAGGACTTCGGCACCGACCGGGTCGTCGACACCCCGCTCGCCGAGTCCGGCATCGTCGGCACCGCGATCGGCCTCGCGCTGCGCGGCTACCGCCCGGTCTGCGAGATCCAGTTCGACGGGTTCATCTTCCCGGCGTTCGACCAGATCACGACCCAGCTGTCGAAGATGCACTACCGGTCCCGCGGCCGGCTGAACCTCCCGGTCGTCATCCGGGTGCCGTTCGGCGGCGGCATCGGCGCGGTCGAGCACCACAGCGAGTCGCCCGAGGTGCTGTTCGCGCACACCGCCGGCCTGCGCGTGGTCAGCCCGTCCGACCCGCAGGACGCGTACACGATGATCCAGCAGGCGGTCGCCTCGCCGGACCCGGTGATGTTCTTCGAGCCCAAGGGCCGGTACTGGGAGAAGGGCGACGTCGACACCGACGCCGACGCGCTGGCCGCGGCGTCCGTCCTGGACGGCGCGCGCGTGCTCCGCCCCGGCACCGACGTCACGCTCGTCGCGCACGGCCCGACCGTCGCCACGGCCCTGCGGGTCGCCGACGCCGCGGCCGCCGAGGGTCGCAGCGTGGAGGTCGTCGACCTGCGCACCATCTCCCCGCTCGACATCACCACGGTCGCCGCGTCCGTGCGCCGCACCGGGCGGTGCGTCGTCGTGCACGAGGCCCCGGTGCTGTACGGCACCGGCGCCGAGGTCGCCGCGCGGGTCACCGAGGAGTGCTTCTACCACCTCGAGGCGCCCGTGCTCCGGGTCGGCGGGTTCCACACCCCGTACCCCGTGGCCAAGCTGGAGCACGAGTACCTGCCCGGCCTCGACCGCGTCCTGGACGCCGTCGACCGCGTGCTCGCCTCCTGACCCGCGGGCGTCCGCGCCCCCCCCC
>NZ_JAANNB010000019.1 GCF_011603975.1 Cellulomonas sp. IC4_254
GTCTCCGCCGTCCGCCGTCCCCGCGCCCGCCCCGGTCGCCGCGCCCGCGCCGGGCCCGCAGCCGACCCGCTGGCGGTTCCTCGACTCGCTGCGCGGGTCTGCGCTGCTCGGCATCCTGCTGGTCAACGCCGTCGACCTCACCGAGGCGACGATGCACCGCGCGGGCGGCGCCGCCGTCGCCGACCCGGTCCGCGACGCGCTGCACCTCGCCGTGCAGACCCGGTTCGTGCCGATCTTCGAGCTGTTGTTCGGCATGAGCCTGTGGTTCGTGCTGGCGGGCGCCCGGCGGCGCACGGCACGGGCCTGGGTGGTGCCCGCGCGGCGGATGGCGGCGGTGGCGCTGATCGGTGCGGCGCTCATGGTGGTCTACCCGGGCAACATCCTCGTGGAGTACGGGGTGGTCGGGCTGCTCGTCCTGCCGGTCGTGGCGCTCGCCCCGCGCGCGTGGGTGCTCGGCCTCGGGATCGTGCTGACGGTCGCGGCGTACGCGCTCGCGGGCGGCGGCCTCGCCGCGACGCCCGGCCTGGTGCTCGCGGGGGCGGGGGCCGCGGCGTACGGGCTGCCGCGGGCGCTCGAGACCCGCACCCGGGCGGTCGCGGTGGTGTGCGCGGCCGCCGCGGTGCTGGCGGTGCCGGCGCTGGCGTGGCAGCTGACGCAGCCCGGCGACCCGCGGTTCACCACGGCCGGCGGCGTGGCCGGGCTCGTCGGGGCCGTGCTCTGGACGACCGGGCTGGCGCTGCTGTGGCGCACCCGGGCGCGCCGGGCGATCGCCTGGTTCTTCGAGCCGCTGGGCCGGATGGCGCTCAGCGGGTACGTCGGGGCGGCGGTCGTCCTGGCGGTCGCGGCCCGGCTGGTCGACTTCGGCTCCATGGCCACCGTGGCTCCCGTGGTGCTGCTGTGCGTGCCGCTGATCGTGGCGCAGTCGGTGCTCAGCCGGCTGTGGCTGCGACGGGCCGGGTACGGGCCCGTGGAGTGGGTGCTGCGGTGCGCGACCTGGTGGCGGCCGGTGCCGCTGCGCCTCGCCCCGGCCGGCCCTCGGCAGGAGGAGCGCGCGGCCCGCGGCTAGGGTCGAGGGGACCCGCGCCGCCGACGACGAGGATCTCCCATGGCCCGGACCACCGACGACGTCGCCCTGGCGGACGCCCTCGACCCGCTCGTGGTCGCGATGGACATCGGCTCCACCGCGACCCGCGGCGGCGTGCACGACGCCACCGGCCGCCCGGTGCACGGGCTCCAGCACAAGGTGCCGCACGCGTTCACCGTCGCCCCCGACGGCACCTCGGTCATCGACCCGGACCAGGTCGCGGACGAGGTGGGCCAGGTGCTCGACGCGGTGGCGGGGGACCCGCGGCTGGGCACCCGGGTCGCCGGTGTCGCCCTCGACACGTTCGCCGCGTCGCTGATCGCGGTCGACGCCGCGGGCCGCGCGCTCACCCCCTGCCTGACGTACGCCGACTCGCGCAGCGCCGCCGCCGTGGCCGCGCTGCGCGAGGAGCTGGACGAGCGCGCCGTGCAGCAGCGCACCGGCACCCGGATCCACACGAGCTACCACGCGCCCCGGCTGCGCTGGCTCGCGACCGCCGAGCCCCGGGTCGCCGCCGCAGCCACCGCCTGGTGGTCGCTGGGCGAGTACGTGTACGCCCGGCTGGTGGGCGAGCCGCTGGCAGGGACGTCGACGGTGGCGTGGACCGGGCTGCTCGACCGGCGCACCGGCGCGCTCGACGCCGAGCTGCTGGCGGCGGTCGACGCGGACCCGGGCCGGTTCTCCCCGCCGCGCGACACGACCGAGCCGGCGACCCCGACGGCGCCCGCGCGCTGGCCGGCGCTCGCCCGCGCCGCGTGGTTCCCCGTCCTGACCGACGGCTACGCCAGCAACGTCGGGTCGGGCGCCACGGACGCGACGGTGATGACGGCGTCCACGGCGACCAGCGGCGCGCTCCGGGTGCTGCTCGACGGCCCGGCGGACCCGCTGCCCTTCGGGCTGTGGAACTACCGGGTCGAGGCCGGCCGGACGCTGCTCGGCGGCGCGATCAACGACGTCGGCCGGGCGGTGAGCTGGGCCGGGGCGACGCTGCGGCTGAGCGAGGACCTCGCGCCGGTGCTCTCCGCCGCGCCCGGGGCCGGGACGCCGCTCGTGCTGCCGTACCTCACGGGCGAGCGTGCGCCGGGCTGGGCCGGCGGGGCCCGGGCCGCGTTCACCGGCGTCTCGGCGGCCACCACCCCCGACGTGCTGTACCGCGGGATCGTCGAGGGCGTCGCGCTCACGTACGCGCGCGTCGCCGACGAGCTGCACCCCGCGGCGCCCGACGTGGTCGAGGTGGCCGCCTCCGGGCGGGTCAGCGGCGAGCAGCCGGGGTGGTTGCAGGTCCTCGCGGACGTGCTCGGCCGGCCGGTGACGCACGTGACGCGGAAGCGGGCGACGCAGCGCGGGACGGCGCTGCTGGCGCTGGGCGTCCTCGCGCCCGACGTCGAGCGCGCGCCGCGCGCCACCGGGGCCACCTACGAGCCGCGCGCCGAGCACGCCGACCACTACGCCGACCGCGCGGCGCGGTTCGGTGCGGCGTACGACGCGCTCGTGCGGGACGCCTGACGGGCGCGCGCGCCGGGGGTCAGTACACGAACCGGCGCACGTCCTCCGGGTGCAGCACGAGCCGGACCTGGTCGTCGGCGAGCATCCCGGCCAGGTCCTCCTGGCGCGCCGGGTCGTCGAGGTCCCAGTACCGGTGCGCGAGCCGCTCGGCGAGCTCGTGGGCGCCGTCGGGCTCGACGGTCACGCGGCCGGCGATCGCCACCCAGTGCTCCCGCTCGCCCACCGGCGCGGCGACGACCAGCGAGGCCCGCGGGTCCTCGCGCAGCCGGCGGACCTTGAGGGCGCCCGCCTCGCTGAACAGCTGGACGGTGCCGTCGTCGGCGACCTCGAACCACACGGGGCGCGGCTGCGGCGGCGTGGGTCCGGCGGCGACGGTGAGGAACCCGTGCAGCGGGCGGCGCAGCAGGTCGAGGTCCTCGGGGGTCAGGGTGGCGTCGGTGCTCATCACGGCCTCTCGGGTGGGCGGCGGCGTCGGCATCCATCCCACCGGCACCGTCGCGGCGGCGCAACCACCGCGACCAGCGGCGCCGCCCGGGGGATGCTGGGCTACCCGACCCGAGGAGCCGCCGTGACCGCCGACCCCGACCTGCCCGCCGTGCTGCGCCCGGTGTGGGACGCGCTCGACGCGGCGACGAGCCGGCGCACGCCGTTCACCCTCGGCGCCCTGGCCACCGTGGCGCCTGACGGCTCCCCGGGGGTCCGCTCGGTGATCCTGCGCGACTGGGACCCCGGCCAGGGCGTGCTCGGGTTCGCGACGGACGAGCGGTCCGCGAAGGTCCGTGAGGTCCGTGCCGAGCCGCGGGTCGCGCTGGTGCTGTGGGACGACGACGCCCAGGTGCAGGTGCGCCTCGGCGGTCGCGCGACCGTCGTGGCCGACCCCGCCGAGCGGTGGCGGCGGTGGCAGGGGCTCGGCCCGCGCACCCGCCGCGGCTACGCGACCACGACGGCCCCGGGTGCGGCGGTCGACCCGGACGCCGGCGTCGGGCAGGACGACGACGGGGCCGCGTGGTTCGACCGGTTCGCCTGGGTGGAGGTCGTGGTGGACCACGTCGACCGGCTCGACCTGTCCGCCGATCCGCACGACCGCGCGGTCGCCGACCGCGGCGCCGAGGGCTGGCTCGCCCGGCGCGTCGCGCCGTGACGCGCCGCGGGCCCTGTCCCCGGGCACGGTCCGCGCGTAGCCTCGCCGCATGGCCGACGTCGTCCTCTTCCACCACTCCGGCGGCCTGACCGCGGGCGTCCGCGCGTTCGCCGACCTGCTCCGGGAGCGGGGCCACACGGTGCACACGCCCGACCTGTTCGAGGGCCGGACGTTCGCGGACGTCGCCGAGGGCGTCGCGTTCGTGGAGTCCGTCGGCGAGGACGTGTTCGCGCGCCGCGCGGCCGACGCCGTCGCGGGGCTGCCCGCCGAGGTCGTGTACGGCGGCATGTCGTTCGGCGCCGCCCGCGCCGGCGAGCAGGCCCTCGGGCGGCCCGGGGCGAGGGGCGCGTTCTTCCTCTACGGCGCCGTGGCCCCGTCCTGGTGGGACGCGACGTGGCCCGACGAGGTCCCGGCGCAGGCGCACGTCGCCGAGGGCGACCCGTGGCGCGAGCCCGAGGCCGAGGACGAGCTGGTCGGGTTCGGCGGCGAGCTGTTCGTCTACCCGTGCGCGGGCCACCTGTTCGCCGAGGTCGGGCACCCGGACCACGACCCCGCCTGCGCGGAGCTCGCCACCGAGCGGGTGCTGACCTTCCTCGACGGCCTGGACTGACGCGCCCGGCACGGGGCGCTCGTACCATCGCCCGGTGCCCCCTCGTTCCCCGCTGCCGCCGCGCCACGGCCTGGCCGCGGCGTGGCTGCGCACGCCGGACCGGGACCGCGCGCACCCGGTGGCCTGGACCACGATGGGCGCCTGGCTCCGCGACCGGCTGCCCGAGCAGGTCGACGTGGCGGCGATGCTCGCGGACGGGCGGTTCGTCGGCGAGGACGGCCGCCCGGTGCGCGCGGACGACGCGTACGGCCCGCACCGGTTCGTCTGGTTCCACCGGGACCTGCGGGACGAGCCCGAGGTGCCCGGCGCGATCCACGTGGTGCACCGGGACGAGCGGCTGGTGGTGGTCGACAAGCCGCCGTTCCTGTCCTCGATCCCGCGGGGCCGGCACGTGCTGCAGAGCGTGGTCGTGCGGCTGCGCGCGGAGCTCGGGCTGCCGGAGCTGTCGCCGCTGCACCGGCTGGACCGGGTGACGTCGGGGCTGCTGATGCTCGCGACCGAGCAGCGGTGGCGCGGGGCGTACCAGACGGTGTTCGAGCGCCGGGAGGTGCGCAAGACCTACCGTGCCCTCGCGCCGGTGCGCGACGACCTGGACCTCCCGGTCGTCGTCCGGGACCACATCCGCAAGGAGCGCGGGGTCTGGCAGGCGGAGGTGGTGCCGGGCGCGCCGGTGAACGCCGAGACCCGGGTGGAGCTGGAGTCGACGGGCCCGGACGGCCTGGGGGTGTACCGGCTGAGCCCGCGCACCGGGCAGATCCACCAGCTCCGGCTGCACCTGCTCGGTCTCGGCGTGCCGATCGTCGGCGACCCGCTGTACCCGGTGGTCCGGGACGTCGCGGTGGACGACTTCAGCACCCCGCTGCAGCTCCTCGCGGCGGAGATCGGCTTCGTCGACCCGGTCGACGGCGCGGACCGACGGTTCACCAGCGTCCGCCGGCTCCCGCTGACGCCGGAGGTGTGAGGACCGGGGCACAGGCCCCTGACCTGCGCGAGAACCGGGCTCTGGGCCGTTCGGCCCATTAGACACGGCTCGGGCCGTCGAAAACTTGCCGCATGCACAGCGAGGGGACGGCCCGCACGGGTCCGGGACGGGTCGTGGTCGTGGGCGGCGGGATGGTCGCGCACCGGTTCGCGGAGCAGCTCTGCGCCCGGGCCGACGCCGGCGACTGGCACCTGACGGTGATCGGCGAGGAGCCGCACCTGCCGTACGACCGGGTGCACCTGTCGGAGGTGTTCGACGGCCGGGCCGACGCGGACCTGGCGCTGGCGCCCGAGCCGTGGGCGGACCCGCGCGTCGACCTGGTGACCGGTGACCCCGTGGTCGCGCTGGACCTCGCGGCGCAGACCGTGACCACCCGGGCCGGCCGGGTCGAGCCCTACGACGCGCTGGTGCTCGCCACCGGCTCACGCGCCTGGGTGCCGCGCACCGAGGGCGTCGACCTGCCGGGGGTGCTCTGCTACCGGACGCTCGGCGACGTCACCGACCTGCGGTCCTGGGTCGCCGACCGCGGGTCCGCCCTCGGTCGTCCGCTGCGCGGGGCGGTCGTCGGCGGCGGCGTCCTCGGGCTGGAGGCCGCCGCCGCGCTGCAGAAGCTCGGCGTCGCGCCCACGGTGGTCGAGTTCGCCGACCGGCTGATGGCCGTGCAGCTCGACGCGGGCGGCGGCGAGGCGCTGCGCGTCCTGGTGACGGACCTCGGCCTGGACGTCCGCACGTCCGCGGCCGCGACGCGGGTCGTCGCCGGGGACGACGGCCGGGTGGCGGGCCTGGACCTGTCGACCGGCGAGACGCTCGACGCGGACGTCGTCGTGTACTCGACGGGCATCCGGCCGCGGGACGGCCTGGCGCGCGCGGCGGGCCTCGTGGTCGCCGAGCGCGGCGGCGTGGTGGTCGGCCCCACCTGCCGCACCTCCGACCCGGCGGTGTGGGCGATCGGCGAGTGCGCGTCCTTCGAGGGCGAGTGCGCGGGCCTGGTCGCGCCGGGCAACGCGATGGCCGACGTCGTCGTCGACCAGCTGTGCGGTGGGGTGAAGGGGTACAGCAAGGCCGCCGACGGGACGAAGCTCAAGGGCGTCGGGGTGGACGCGGCGAGCTTCGGCGACGTGCTGGCGCTCACGCCCGGCGCGCTCGAGGTCACGTTCGCCGACCCGGTCGCCAAGACCTACCGCAAGCTCGTCGTCTCGGACGACGCCCGGGTGCTGCTCGGCGGCGTGTTCGTCGGGGACATCGAGCTGTACTCCTCGCTGCGCCCGATGCTCGGCCGCCCGCTCGGCGCCGACCCGTCCGCCTTCCTCGCCCCGCCGGGCGGTGCCGCTCCCGTGCAGACGGACGTGCCCGACGACGTGGTGCTCTGCTCCTGCTCGAACGTGTCGGCCGGCACGGTCCGCGCGGCCGTCACCGAGCACGGCTGCACCAGCGTCGGCGAGGTCAAGGCGTGCACCCGCGCCGGGACCGTCTGCGGCTCCTGCGTCCCGCTGCTGACCACGGTCGTGAACCGCACGCTGGAGCAGGCCGGCATCGCGGTGTCCTCCGCGATGTGCGAGCACTTCGCGATGTCCCGCGCCGAGCTCTACGCGCTCGTGCGGGCCGAGCGGCTGCGCACGTTCACCGAGGTCGTGGGCGCGCACGGGAAGGGCCGCGGCTGCGCGGTCTGCCGCCCGGTGGTCGCGTCGATCCTGTCCTCCCTCGGCATCGGGCACGTGCTGCAGCCCGACCAGGCACCGCTGCAGGACACCAACGACCACCTGCTCGCGAACCTGCAGAAGGACGGCACGTACTCGGTCGTCCCGCGGATGCCCGGCGGCGAGGTCACCCCCGAGCGGCTGCTCGTGCTGGCGGAGGTCGCACGCGACTTCGGCCTGTTCACGCGCGTCACCGGCGCGCAGCGGATCGCGATGTTCGGCGCCCGGCAGGACCAGCTCCCCGCGATCTGGCGGCGGCTGGTCGACGCCGGGTTCGAGTCCGGCCAGGCGTACGGCAAGTCCCTCCGCGCGGTGAAGACCTGCGTCGGCCAGGCGTGGTGCCGGTTCGGCGTGCAGGACTCGGCGAGCATGGCGGTCCGCCTGGAGCTCCGCTACCGGGGCCTGCGGTCGCCGCACAAGTTCAAGGTCGGGGTGTCCGGCTGCGCCCGCGAGTGCGCCGAGGCGCGCGGCAAGGACGTCGGCGTCATCGCGACCGAGAAGGGCTGGAACGTCTACGTCGGCGGCAACGGCGGCTTCACGCCGCGGCACGCGGACCTGCTCGCCGAGGACCTCGACGACGACCGGCTGGTCCAGGTCGTCGACCGGTTCCTCGCGCTGTACGTCCGCAGCGCCGACCGGCTGCAGCGCACCGCGCCGTGGGTCGCGGCCTACCCGGGCGGGCTCGAGGAGCTGCGCCGCGTGGTGGTCGAGGACTCGCTCGGCATCGGCGCGGAGCTCGACGCCGAGGTGGAGCGGCACGTGTCCGGCTACGTGGACGAGTGGCGCGCCACCCTCGACGACCCGGAGAAGCTCCGCCGGTTCACCCCGTACCTGAACGACCCCGACGCCGCCGACCCCGACCTGGCGTACGTGCCGCAGCGGGGCCAGGCGCGCCCGGCCCGACCCGGCGAGCACGGCCACCACGACCTGCGCGTCGCCCGCACCCTCGAGGAGGCCCCGCTGTGACCAGCGACGTCGTGGCGGACGAGGTCCGCGTCTGCCGGCTGGACGACCTGCTGCCCGAGCGCGGCGCCGGCGCCCTGGTCGGCGAGCACCGCATCGCGGTGTTCCGGCTGGCCGACGACCGGCTGCTCGCCGTGCAGCAGCGCGACCCGTACTCCGGCGCGAACGTGCTCAGCCGCGGCATCGTCGGCGACGTCGACGGCGCGGCCACGGTCACCTCGCCCATGTTCAAGCAGGTGTGGGACCTGGCGACGGGCGCCTGCCTGGACGCGGTCGGCAAGGAGCCGGTGGACCTGCGCACCTACCCGGTGCGGCTGGTCGGCGACGAGGTGCGCGTGGCGGTGACCCCGTGAGCCTGCTCCTGGGACTCGACCTGGCCGGGCGCGCGGTGCTCGTGGCCGGGGGCGGGCCGGTGGCGGCGCGCCGGGCCCGGGCCGCGGTCGACGCCGGCGCCGAGGTGCGGGTGGTCGCGCCCGACGTGGTGGACGACCTGGCGGCGCTCGCGGGCGCGGGCCGGCTGACGGTGCACCGGCGCGCCGTCGTCGAGGCGGACGTCGCGGACGTGTGGCTCGTGCACGCGTGCACCGGTGACCCGGTCGTCGACGGCGCGGTCGCGGGCTGGGCCGAGGCCCGGCGGGTGTTCTGCGTCGTCGCGTCGGACGCCGACCGCGGCACCGCCCGCACCCCGGCGACGGCGACGGCCGCCGGCGTGCACGTGGGCGTGCTGTCGGCCGGCCGGCCCGATCCGGCGCGCGCGGCGGCGGTGCGCGACCACGTCGCGGCGGAGCTGCTGCACGGCCGCGCCGACCTGCGCCCGTCGCGGCCGACGTCCGGCGGGCCGGACCTCCTGCTGCCGGGCGAGGTGGTCCTCGTCGGTGGCGGCACCGGCGACCCGGCGCTGATGACGGTCCGGTCCCGCACCCTGCTGGCCCAGGCCGACGTGGTGGTCACCGACCGCCTCGGCCCGACGGCGGTGCTCGCCGACCTGCGGGACGACGTCGAGGTGGTCGCGGTGGGCAAGGCGCCCGGCGTGCACCAGGTGGCGCAGGAGGAGATCAACGCGGTGCTCGTGGCGCAGGCCCGCCTCGGCCGCCGGGTGGTCCGGCTCAAGGGCGGGGACCCGTTCCTGTTCGGCCGCGGCGGCGAGGAGGTCCTCGCGTGCCGCGCGGCGGGCGTGCCGGTCCGGGTGGTGCCCGGCGTGACGTCCGCGGTCGCGGCGGCGGAGGCGGCCGGGATCCCGGTCACGCACCGCGGCACGGCCGACCGGGTGCACGTCGTCAACGGGCACGGCGCGCTCACGGAGGTGGACCTCGCGGCGTTCCGGGCCCCGGCGGTGACGGCGGTCGTGCTGATGGGCATGGCCGGGCTGGCCCGGCTGACGGCGCAGGCGCTGGACGCCGGGGTCGACCCCGAGATGCCGGTCGCCGTCGTGCACGCCGCCACGCTGCCCGGCGAGCGGGTGGTCCGCGGGGCGCTGTGGGAGGTGGCCGCGCGGTGCGCCGAGGAGGGCGTCGGGTCGCCCGCCGTGGTCGTCCTCGGGGAGGTGGCGCGCGAGGGGTTCCTCGAGCCCGGTGCCCCGGGGGTGGCGCGACCGCTGCCCGCGCGGCGGGTGACCGCGCCGGCGCGCGCGACCGGGCTGGTGCCCGCGTGACGGGGGCGCCGGTCCTGGTGGCGTGCGCGCACGGCACCCGCAGCGCCGCGGGGCGCGCGGTGGTGCGGGCGCTGGTCGAGGACGTGCGGCGGCTGCGACCCGGGCTGGAGGTGCGCGAGGCGTTCGTCGACGTGCAGGAGCCGGCCGTGGGCGACGCGGTCGGCGCCGCGCTGGCCGGGGCGCAGGACGGCCTCGCGGCCGTCGTCGCGCCGCTGCTGCTGTCGACCGGCGTGCACGTCCGGCACGACATCGGCGCGGCGGTCGCGGGCCGTCCTGCCGTGGCGGCCGAGCCGCTCGGCCCCGACGACCGGCTCGCCGGGATCCTGGTCGAGCGGCTGACCGACGCCGGCGCGACCGCGGACGACGCGGTGGTGCTCGCGGCCGCGGGGTCGAGCGACCCGGCGGCCGTGGTCGCCGTCGGGACGGTGCTCGACGCGCTGCGGGTGCGCTGGCCGGGGCCGGTCACCGTCGGGTACGGCGCCGCCGCCCGGCCGGACGTCGCGACGGCGGTCGCCGAGGCCCGGGCCACGGGGGCACGCCGCGTGGTGGTCGCGTCGTACCTGCTGGCACCCGGGCACTTCCACGGCGCGCTGGCCGCGGCCGGTGCCGATGTCGTGACCGCGCCGCTCGGACCGCACCCGGACCTGGCCCGCGTCGTGCTCGACCGCTACGACGCGGCGCTGCGCTGAGGGCCGGCGTGGCGATCGGGGCGGCGGCGGGGCTCCGCGCGGCGGCCGGACGGGAGCAGGATGGCGACGTGACCGTCGACGCCGCCCGGCACCGGGCCCTGTCCTCCCCGCGCCGGGCCGCGATCCTCGCCGTGCTCCGGGGCGAGGGGTCGGGCCTGGCGGTCGAGCGGGTCGCCGAGCGCGTCGGCCTGCACGTGAACACGACGCGGGAGCACCTCGAGGTGCTCGTCGCGGCCGGGCTCGCCTCCCGGACGGCCGAGGCGCGGACCACCCGCGGGCGGCCGCGGACGCTGTACGCCGCGCGCGGCCCGGCGGAGCCGGACGGCGAGCCGTGGCTGCGCGACCAGCTCAGCCGGGTGCTGCTCGCCGGGTACGGGCGGCCGCTCGCGGAGCCGGGCGTCGAGGCCGAGCGAGCCGCCGAGGGGCTGGCGGCGGAGCTCGCGACCGCCCGGCCGGCCGGGGACACCGGCCGCGCGGGTGACCCGGCCGTCCCGGGCGACCCGGGCGACTCGGTCGACCCCGCCGGGGCGCGGGACCGCCAGCTCGCCGCGCTGCACGCGCACTTCGCCCGGCTCGGCTTCGAGCCCGAGGTCCGCGGCGACGAGGTGCGGCTCCGGCGCTGCCCGGTGCTCGATCTCGCGCACGAGCGGACCGAGGTCGTCTGCGGCGTCCACCTGGGGCTGGCGCGCGGGGTGCTCGCGCGGACGGGCGGGCCGGTGTCCGCGGCGGGGATCGTGCCGTTCGCCGGCCCGGGCTACTGCGTGCTCCGCCTCGCCGGGGCCGCCCCGGCACCGGCTCTCGCGTCGGAGGGTGCACCGGCGCGGGGATGACCACGCCGGTCCCGTGGACGCTCCCGGGCACGGGCGGGGATCCGCCGCGCCGTGCCCGCCGGGTTACCGTCGTGCGGTCCCGTGCCGCAGCCGACCCGCAGGAGCGCACCCCGCATGAAGCGAGTGACCAACCCGGACGCCCAGGCGTTCCGGATCGCCGCGTTCCTCGAGGCCGCGACGTGGGCCGGGCTGCTCGTCGGCATGTTCCTCAAGTACGTCACGAAGACCACCGAGGTCGGCGTGCAGGTGTTCGGCCAGGCGCACGGCCTGGTGTTCCTCGCGTACGCGGGGCTGACGATCGTCGCCGGCATCCGGCTGCGCTGGGGCTGGTGGCCGACGCTGGTGGCGCTCGCGGCCTCGGTGCCGCCGATGTTCACCCTGCTCGCCGAGCGGTGGCTGCACCGCAGCGGGCGGCTCCAGTCCCCGGCGGAGCGCGAGGCGGAGCGGACCGCCGACCGGGAAAGCGCGTGAGGTCCTGACCCCGGCGCGGTGACAATGGACCCATGAGCGCGACCGTGCAGGCCAAGGGTGTGGGGGCCGCGTTCGGCGACCGCGAGCTGTTCTCCGGCGTCGACCTGGTGGTGGCGCCCGGCGACGTCGTCGGCCTGGTGGGCCCCAACGGCGCCGGCAAGTCGACGCTGCTCCGGATCCTCGCCGGGACGCGCGGGCCCGACGACGGCACCGTGTCCGTCTCCCCGCCGACGGCGCAGCTCGGGTACCTCGCGCAGGAGATCGAGCGCCGGGCCGACGAGTCGGTCCGCGGGCACCTGGAGCGGCGCACCGGCGTCGGCCCCGCCCAGGCGGCGATGGACGCCGCCGCCGAGCGGCTGGGCGCGGGCGAGCCGGGCGCGGACGACGAGTTCGCCGAGGCGCTGGAGCGCTGGATGGGCCTCGGCGGCGCGGACCTGGAGGCCCGGACCGGCTCGGTGCTCGCCGACCTCGGCCTCGACGTCGACCCCGAGCTGCCGATGACCGCGCTGTCCGGCGGTCAGGCGGCCCGGGTCGGCCTGGCGGCGCTGCTGCTGTCCCGGTACGACCTCTACCTCCTGGACGAGCCGACCAACGACCTCGACCTGGAGGGGCTGGCGCTGCTGGAGGACTTCGTCGACCGGTCGAGCGCGCCGGTGGTGGTCGTCAGCCACGACCGGGAGTTCCTCAGCCGCACGGTCACCTCCGTCGTCGAGATCGACCGCAGCCTGCAGCGGGTCGCGGTCTACGGCGGGTCGTACGACGCCTACCTTGAGGAGCGCTCCACCGCCCGGCGCCAGGCCCGCGAGGCCTACGAGGACTACGCCGCCCGCCGCGACGCCCTGTCCGCCCGCGCCCGGATGCAGCGCGCGTGGATGGACAAGGGCGTCAAGAACGCCCGCCGCAAGGCCTCCGACAACGACAAGATCGGCCGGAAGTTCCGCGCGGACGCCTCCGAGAAGCAGGCCGCCAAGGCCCGGCAGACCGAGCGGCTCATGGAGCGGCTGGAGGTGGTCGCCGAGCCGCGCAAGGAGTGGCAGCTCCAGATGAGCATCGCCGCCGCGCCCCGGTCCGGCGCCGTGGTGGCGGCCGCGCGCGCCGCCGTCGTGCACCGCGGCGAGTTCACGCTCGGGCCGGTCGACGTGCAGCTCGACTGGCAGGACCGGGTGGCCGTCACCGGCCCGAACGGGGCCGGCAAGACGACGCTGCTCGCCCTGCTGCTGGGCCGGCTCGCGCCCGACGCGGGCCGGGTCGACCTCGGGTCCGGGGTGCTCGTCGGGGAGGTGGACCAGGCGCGCGCCGCGTTCGAGGGCGACGCCCCGCTCGCCGACGCGTTCTCCCGCGAGGTGCCCGACTGGACCACGGCCGACGTGCGGACGCTGCTGGCCAAGTTCGGCCTCGGCGGCCACCACGTCGGCCGGGCGGCGTCCTCGCTGTCCCCCGGGGAGCGGACCCGCGCGGCGCTCGCGCTGCTCCAGGCCCGGGGCGTGAACCTCCTGGTCCTCGACGAGCCGACCAACCACCTCGACCTCCCCGCCATCGAGCAGCTCGAGCAGGCGCTGGAGTCGTTCGACGGGACGGTGCTGCTCGTGACGCACGACCGCCGGATGCTCGACAGCGTGCGGCTCACCCGGCGGTGGCACGTCGAGGACGGCCGCGTCGCGGAGGTCACGGCGGACTGAGGCGCGGCGGGGCGGGCGTCAGGTGGTCGCGGACGAGTCGGTCGCCGACGAGCCGTCGTCGGTCGTGCCGGAGTCGGCGCTGCCCGAGCCCTGGTCCGATCCGTCGTCGGACCCGCTCCCGGAGCCGTCGCCCTGGCGGCCCGACGGGGGCTGCGGCATCTCGCCGTCCCCGCTGCCGCCGCCGGGCAGCTGCCCGCCGGGGCCGCCACCGCCGTCGAACGTCGGGAACGTCGGATCGGGGGCCGTGGCGCGGCCGATCGCGAACCCGCCGACGCCGCCGAGGAGCAGCACGCCCACGAGCACGAGCGCGGCCACCGCGCGGCGTCCGAGCCGGCGGCGCGGCTTCGCGGGTTCGACGGGCGCGGCCGGGTAGCCGTCCGGTCCGGCGGACGGCGCGGCCGGGTAGCCGCCCGCGCCGACGGCGTCCGGCCCGGGCTGGTCGGGCGCGGGGTACGGCGCCGCGCGCCCGGCCGGGATCGTCGGGTCGGCCGCCGGTGCGGCCGGCGTCGCCGCGGGGGACGTCGTCGGCACGGCGGGGGTCGTCGGCACGGTCGGTGTCGTCGCCGCGGTCGGGGTCGTCGCCACCGCGGGCGTCGTCGCCGGGACCGGGGTCGTCGGCGCGGCGGGCGACGCGGTGTCCCGGGAGCGCGCGGGCTCGGCGGATCGGGTGGTGTCGGAGTTCTCGGTCATGGTGACGACCCTCGGGCCTGATCCCGTGCCCCGCTCCGGTCCCCGCTGTGCGGTCGCTGAGCGTTGGGGACGCGGGCTCGTGGGGGCCGGGCCGGGCCGGTGGGCCTCGGCATGCAGGCCGGGCGCCCAGGTCGGCGCGCGCGTCCCCACCAGGTTGTCGCGCCGCCACCCGATCGAGCAGGGTGCAGCGCGACAACCGGGTGGGGATCGGGTCAGGCCGCCCGGGTCGCGCGGGCCGTGCGGGCGGCCCGGGTCGCGCGGCCGCGGTGCCGGCGCGCCAGCAGCAGCGCCGCTCCGGCCGCCACGAGCAGGGCCGACAGCAGGGCCGCCCCCGCGGGGTCGGCGCCGGTGGCCGCCAGCGAGCCGTCGCCCAGGACGACGATCCGCACCTGGGCCAGCACCGTGCCGTCGAGCGCGCGGACCTGGACGTGGTGCACGCCCGGCGCGAGGTCGGTCGGCAGGGTGACCGTCGCGGTGACGGAGCCGTCCGTGACGGCGGCGCGGGCGAGCGCCCGGTAGGTGCTGGCGACGCCGATCTCGACCTCGTCGACCGTGAGGCCGTGCGCCGTCACGGTGACCGGGTCGCCGGGGTGCAGGGTGCGGTCGCTGACCGTGACGGTCAGGGCGGCCGAGGTGCCCGGCGTGCCCGTGTCCGGGGTCGGCGTGCCCGTGCCCGGCGTGGTGCCCGGGTCGGTGCCGGGCGCGCCCGGGTCCGTCCCCGGGGTGCCCGGGTCCGTGCCCGGCGTCCCCGGCCCGGTCGGCTGCTGCGCGTCCCGCACCAGCCGCACCTCGTCGACCGTGCCCCACGCGCCGCCGGACAGCGTCGCGGTGACCGACACGGTCGCCACGCCGTCGGCGCCGACGGTCACCGGTACCGACGGCGTGGACCAGGCCTTCCACCCGGTGAGCGCGAACGGCGCCGAGGTCGTGCCCGCGGACGTCGTGGCGGCGAGCAGCACGGTGTCGCCCGCCGTGGTGCCGCCGCCCTGCGCGGTCGCCGTCAGCGTGTACGCGCCGGGCTCCAGCCCGGTGACCTGCTGGGTCAGCGCGAACCCGTACGCGGCGGCGTCCCAGAACGACAGCGCCCGTGCCCCCGCGGCGGCGTCCCCGGTCGCGGTGATCTGCGCCCCCGACCCGGTGAGCGTCCACATCGACGTGTCGGCGTCCTCGAACCCGGGGTTCCGCACGTGGTTCGCGGCCTCGACGAGGACGGTCGCGCTGACGGCGACGCCGGTCGCGGTGGTCCCCGGCACCGGGTACGTCCCCGGTCCGTCGACGGCGGCGAGCGCCGCGGCGTCCCAGGTGACCGCCTGCGCCTCGACCGACCCGTCGTTGTACGTGACCTGCACGGTGGTCGGGAGGGTGATCGGTGCGCCGTCGGTCACGGTGACCCGGACCTGCTCGACGGACGACACCGCGCGGGGCGCCGTGGCGCCGGTGCGGACGTAGGAGAACACGCGCAGCGACTCGAGCGCGGTGCCGTCGTCGGCGAACAGCGCCTGGTTGTCCCAGGCCGAGCCACCGAAGTACTGGCCGGCGTCGTCGGGGTCGTACTCGCCGGCGTACGACGACGCCCAGCCGGAGCCGTGCGCCTCCCACAGCGCCTTGTTCGCGTCGAGCGCCGAGGGCGGGCCGACGGGCGTCCAGGCCGGCTCCCAGTAGAAGACGCCGATGCCCGCGTCGCCGACGGCCGCGACCGCGGCGACGACGTCGCGCACCGCGGTGGCCTGCCCCTGCACGGAGATCGGGTACTGGTGCGTGGTGGTGTCGGCGGTGATGACGTTGGGGTGGCCGTCGCCGTCGTCGAGGGTCCGCGCCCAGGACGTCTCGGCGACCATGACCTGCTTGCCGTAGTCGTCGGCGACCTGCTGCAGCACCGAGGTCAGGTTGCCCAGGGTGCCGTGCCAGTACGGGTAGTAGGAGCTGGCGAACACGTCGTAGTCGACGCCCCGGGCGGCGAGGGCGGCGGCGGCCGTCGCGTACCGGCCGGCCGTCTCCGGGTTGGTGAAGTGCACGGCGACGAGCGCCTCCGGCAGCACCTCGCGCACCGCCGCGCTGCCGGCGGCGAACAGCTGCGCCATGCCGTCCCAGCCGGACACGCCCGCGACCGCGTTGTTGGTCTCGTTGCCGACCTGCACCATGCCGACGTCGACGCCGGCGTCGCGGAACTCGGTCAGGGCGGCGGCGGTGTACTCGTGCAGCGCGGTGGCCCTGTCGGCGACGGACAGCCCGGTCCACGCCTTCGGCTCGTGCTGCTTGGCCGGGTCCGCCCAGAAGTCGGAGTAGTGGAAGTCGACCAGGACGCGCAGGCCGTGCGCGGTCGCCCGCTCGCCGATCGCGACGGCGCGCGCCACGTCGACGGTGCCGCCGCCGTAGCCCCGGCCCTGGGCGTCGTACGGGTCGTTCCAGACCCGGACGCGCACGTAGTTCACGCCGGAGTCGGCGAGCACCTCGAACAGGTCGGCGGGCTGCCCGGCTGCGTCGCGGTAGACGACGCCGCTGGCCTCCTGGGACAGCACCGACGACACGTCGACGCCGGTGATGAAGTCGTCCGCGAGGCCGTCGACCTTCGTCACGACGATGCCGGCGTCCACCGGTCCGTCGTCGGGCGCGGCCGCGCCGGCGGGTGGGGCGGTGGTCAGCAGCGCGGCCACGGCGGCCAGCGCCGCCAGCCGTCCGGTGCGTCGGGGGAGTGCGTGCACGGGCGGTCCCTCTCCGTGATCGTCGTCGTTCGCGGGGTGCGCCGACTGTAAACGATCACAGGTGCGAAGAACCAGGACTGTGCGGGGATTTGGGCACGGACTTCGTCACCGCGATGCCCCGGACTGTGACCGTGCACAGTCGCGCGCCGCAAGAACCCCGGGGCGCCGACGCCCCGGGGCACCGCCGGTCAGCGCTGGGCGGGGAACGTCGCCCAGACGTGCTTGGTGTCGTCCGTGGTGTACCAGCCGACCTCCTGCGACAGCCGGTGCGCGATCAGCAGCCCGAAGCCGCCCGCCCCGGACGGCCGCTCGCCGGCGATCACCGGGGTCGAGTCGAGGTCCGTGTCGCACACGTCCAGCAGGTAGTCCAGGCCGTCCGCGTGCAGCGAGAGGACCGTCGGGGGCAGGCCGTGCTGCAGCGCGTTGGTCGCGAGCTCCGACGCGACGAGCACCATGTTCTCCGGCACGCGACCCAGGACGTCCTGCGGCGCTGCGTGCGGGGCGGTGATCTCCTCGAGCAGCTCGCGGCGGACGCGGGACAGGTCCGTGACGGAGCCGAGCTGCCACGAGCGCACCGGGCGGAACCGCTCGGGCGGTCGGGACGACGCGACGCCGGCGTCCTCCTGCGGCCGGGAGGCCGCCTCGTCTGCGGACTGCACCACGGTGTCCTCCATGGTCGGTGACGTGTCTGGCCGCCATCGACGGTAGGTGGCGTCCGGCGACGCCGCCACCCGGATCGCACCGCGGCGGCGTCGGGCCCGGTCGCGCGCACGGCAGGATGGCCCGGGGTGCCCGACACGCGGGCGCCGACGTCGACGAAGGGGTGGCGATGGACGACCGCGAGCGCGAGGTGCGCCGCCGCATGGCCGAGCACGAGCCGTACACCGACTACGGGCCGGGGCTGGAGCAGCTCGAGGAGGAGCGCACCCGCGGCAAGGAGCTGGTGCACGAGTTCAACGCCTCGCACCCGCGGGACCACGAGGGCCGGGAGAAGATCCTGCGCGAGCTGTTCGGCTCGATGGGTGAGCGGGTCTGGGTGGAGCCGCCGCTGCGGGCGATGTACGGCAACCGGGTGCACCTCGGCGACGACGTGTACGTGAACGTGGGCCTGACCCTGGTGGACGACGTCGAGGTGCACGTCGGCAGCCGGGTCATGCTCGCGCCGAACGTCACGGTGATCACGACCGGCCACCCGGTGCACCCGGACCTGCGCCGGGACGGCACGCAGTTCTCGGCGCCGGTGCGGATCGAGGACGACGTGTGGATCGGCGCCGGCGCGACGATCCTGCCGGGCGTCACGGTCGGCGAGGGCTCGGTCGTCGGCGCGGGCGCGGTCGTGACGGGGAACGTCCCGCCGCGGACGGTCGTCGCCGGCGTCCCGGCGCGGGTGCTCCGCGAGATCACGGACGCGGACCGGGACTTCCGCTACCGCCCGCCGCGCGACCTCTGAGCCCCGGGCGAGGTCGCCGGTTGCGCCGCGACACGCGGGACGACACGCCGCGCCCGCGCGCGGAACCGACGACCTCGGCACGCGCGCGCCGCGTTCAGCGAGCGGCCGGGGCCAGAGCGAGGGTCATGAACGTCGAGGCGTCGCTCGGGGCGTAGGACGCGAACGGGGGGCACTCCTCGAAGCCGGCGCGGGCGTAGAGCGCCCGCGCGGCCGCGAAGTGGTCGTCGCTGCCCGTCTCCAGGCTGACCCGGGCGTAGCCGCGGTCGACCGCCAGGCCGAGCAGGTGCGCGAGCAGCGCACCCGCGACGCCGCGGCGGCGGGCCGCCTCGGCGGTGTGCATCGACTTGATCTCGCCGTGCCCGGGGGCGATCTCGGCGAGCGCACCGACGCCCAGCAGCGTGCCGTCGGCCGCGTCGCGCGCGCTGACGAACGTGATGTGCGGCGCCGTGAGCGCGTCCACGTCGAGGGCGTGCACGTCCTCCGGGTCGCTCTGCGCGTGCATGAGCTCCAGGTGCCGGGTCAGCAGGGCCTGCACGTCGGGGGAGCGCGGGTCGTCGGGGCTGATGGTGGCCGGGGCCGGCGGTGTCGTGGTCATCGGTCGGGACGGTACTCCCGGGCCGCGTCCGCACGCGTCAGGCGTCCGCCTCCGGGTCGCCCGCGAGCCGGGCGGCGTGGTCGGGCACCGACGTGAACAGCTCGCGCGGCGGCCGCTCGTAGTCGTCGGCGGGCGGGCGCTTGGGCAGCTTGACCTTCTGCTGCTTCACCTCGCGGTAGGGGATGGTCGACAGCAGGTGGGCGATCATGTTGAGCCGTGCGTTCCGCTTGATGTCGGACTCCACGACGTACCAGGGGCTGTCCGGGGTGTCGGTGTGCGCGAACATCTCGTCCTTGGCTCGCGAGTAGTCCTCCCAGCGGGCGATCGACTCCAGGTCCATCGGGCTCAGCTTCCACCGCCGGACCGGGTCGTCCAGCCGGGACCGGAACCGCCGCAGCTGCTCCTTGTCCGACACCGAGAACCAGTACTTGCGCAGCAGGATGCCGTCGTCGATGAGCATCCGCTCGAACACAGGCGCCTGCTGCAGGAATCGCGCGTGCTCCTCCGGGGTGCAGAACCCCATGACCTTCTCCACCCCGGCGCGGTTGTACCAGGACCGGTCGAACAGCACGATCTCCCCGCCCGCGGGCAGGTGCGCGGCGTACCGCTGGAAGTACCACTCGGTGCGCTCGCGCTCGGTGGGCGCCGGCAGCGCGGCGATGCGCGCGACGCGAGGGCTGAGGTACTCGGAGATCCGCTTGATCGTGCCGCCCTTGCCGGCGGCGTCGCGGCCCTCGAAGACCACCGCGACCCGGGTCCCGGTCGAGCGCACCCACTCCTGCAGGGTGACGAGCTCGGACTGCAGGCGGAACAGCTCGGCCTCGTACACGTCCTTGGGCACCTTCGGCGTCGTCATCTTCGGACCGTACGCCCCGGACCGGCCCGGGCGGGAGACCCGATCCGGGTCAGGCGGTCCCCAGCGCTCGCGCCGCCGCCACCGCCGCGAGCAGCGCCTCCGGTTCCGGCGCCAGCCCCAGGAGCAGGTCGTCGGCCCCGCGCAGCCCGGCCCGGTCCAGCAGCCGCTTCTCGTTCGTCGCCCACTCCCCGCGACCGGCGAGCACCGCGTGCGCCCGCTGGGTCACGGCCACGGCGATCAGGCCGGCGCACTGCGCGACCCGTCCCGCGCGCGCGTGCTGCTCGGCGCCGTCGAGCGTGAAGTCGGCCCGGGCACCCCACACCTCCGGCGCGGTCCGGCGCAGCGCGGCCGGGAACGCGGGCCGGGGGAGGACGCCGTGCAGCACCCGGTGCCCGGCCAGCTCGGCGACGACGACGTAGGTCGGGAAGCCCGCCAGGTGGAACAGCAGCGGCTCGACGTCGAACTCCCCGCGCTCCGCACGGGCGACCTCGCGCTCCACGACGTCGAGGTCCCGGTAGTGCACGTCCACCCGCCGTCCCTCGACGGTCAGCCACGCGCCGCCGTTGAACACCCCGCCGCCCCAGCCGCCGACCTCGAACACGTGGCCGTCCCACCCGACGTCGCGCAGGTGCTGCGGGTCGAACGTGCCGCGGTAGTAGATCGCCAGGTCCCAGTCGCTGCCCGGCCCGTGGGTGCCGTGCGCGCGGGAGCCGCCGAGGGACACGGCCTCGACCCGGGGCAGCGCCGCGAGGGTGCCGGCGACGCGGTCGAGGAAGGCGTCGTCGTCCACGCGGCTCAGCCTGCCAGCGCCGCGTCGTCCGCGTCGACCCTCCCCACCACCAGCCGGTTCACGACGTACAGCACCACCCCGATCGCCAGCAGCACCCCGGCCCGCAGGTACACCGACCCCTCTCGGCCGGTCAGCGGCGAGGCCAGCACGAGCGACACCACCGCACCGGCCACCGGCGCCCAGGTCGGCGCCCGGAACGACCGCTCGGCGTCGCCCTCGACCCGCTCGGGCTCGTCGGGGTCGCCGTCGGGGCCGGTCGTGGGCCGCCGGCGCAGCACGAGCACCGCCACGTTCACCACCGCGAACACGAGCAGCAGGAGCAGCACCGTGGTGTCGGCCAGGTCGCCGAGGTCGCCGGTCGCGGTGAGGGTCAGCGCGAGCACGACGGTGAACGCGATCGCCACGACGGGTGTCCGGCGCCGCGCCTGCACCCGCCCGAACAGCGCCGGGATGATCCGCTCCCGGGCCATCCCGTAGACGAGGCGGGAGGCCATCATCATGTTGATGAGCGCGGTGTTCATGACGGCCAGCAGCGCGATCAGCGCGAACAGCCACGCCGGGAAGACCAGCCCGGCGACCTTCACCACCTCGAGCAGCGGCCCGGTCGACCCGACCAGCACGTCCGTCTCGACCAGCATCGACGCGGTGAACGCCACCGCCAGGTAGATGGCGCCGGCGATGGCGAGCCCGCCGAACAGGGCCCGCGGGTAGTCGCGCCGCGGGTGCTTCGCCTCCTCGGCGAGGTTGACCGAGTCCTCGAACCCGAGCAGCGCGTAGAAGGCGAGCGCGGCGCCGCCCAGGACGCCCATCCACGCCGCCCCCTCGGTGTGCAGCTCCAGCGCGCGGCCGGGGTCGCCCTCGCCGCGGACCAGCGCGACCACGCCGATGCCGATGATGACCAGCAGCCCGGTCGCCTCGATGAGCGTGAGCACCACGTTGACCCGGACGGACTCCGAGACGCCGAGGACGTTGACCAGCGTGATCAGCCCGAGGAACACCCAGGCGGCGACGACGGTCGGGACCCCGAACGGCAGCAGCTCCGCCAGGTAGTCGCCGCCGAACGCCCGCGCGGCGGCGGACGCGCTGGTGATGCCGGACATCATCACGGCGAACGCGACCAGGAACGTGAGGAAGGGCCGGCGGAAGGCGCGGTTCGCGTACAGGGCGGCGCCGGCGGCCCGCGGGTAGCGCGCCACGAGCTCGGCGTACGCGGTCGCCGTGAGCGCGGCGAGCACGAACGCCAGCAGGAACGGCAACCAGATCGCCCCGCCGACCTCGGCGGCGACCGTGCCGGTCAGGGCGTAGATCCCGGCGCCGAGGATGTCCCCGACGACGAACAGCAGCAGCACCGTCCGCCCGATCGACCGCTTGAGCTCCGGCTGCTGGTCCTGGCTCACCTGCGTGGACTCCGCCATCGGCCACCCCCCCTTCGCGGGCCACTGTGCTCCCGGGCGGCCCGTCCCGCGCGGCGAGCGCGTCCCGCCCCCTCGCCGGGCGCGCGGCGACCCACGCCCCTACGCTCGATCGGACCACCAGGTACATCTCGGGAGGTCAGGCATGAAGGGCAAGCTGGCATTCGTCCTCGGCGCGGGCGTGGGCTACGTGCTCGGGACCCGCGCGGGTCGCGTTCAGTTCGAGAAGATCAAGGGCTGGGCGTCGGACGCCTGGCACGACCCGCGGGTGCAGTCGACGGTCGACGACCTGGAGTCGAAGGCCGCCGGGTTCGCGAAGGACCAGGGCGCCGCGCTCAAGGACAAGGCCGTCGACGCCGTGAAGAGCGCCGTGTCGCGCACGTCCGACGACGACGCCTCCGGCACCACGACCACCACCCCGACCACGACCCCGCCCGCCGGGACGACCCCGACCACGCCGGTCCCGCCGCCCGGGGCCTGAGCAGGGTCCGAGCAGGGGGGCGTCGTGGTCGCCCGGACCTCGCTGTGGTGGGACCGGCACGAGCCCGCGTCCCACCCGCACCACCGCGCGCCGGGGGCGGTCCCGCACCCCGGTGACGACCCGGCGGACGTGGTCGTGGTCGGCGCCGGGCTCACGGGCCTGACGACCGCCCTCCTGCTCACCCGCGCCGGCTGCCGGGTCCTCGTCCTCGAGGCCCGCGCGGTCGGCGCGGGCACGACCGGGCGGAGCACCGCCAAGGTCAGCCTGCTGCAGGGCGACCGCCTCGCGACCCTGGCCGAGCGGCACGACGACCGCGTGGTCGCCGCGTACGCGGAGGGCAGCGCCGAGGGCATGGACTGGCTGCTGCGCTACCTCGACGACCACGACGTGCCGTACCAGCGGCGCGAGGCGGTCACCTTCGCCACCACGGCCGAGGGCCGGGCCCGGGTCGAGGCGGAGCTCGACGCCGGCCGCCGCGCGGGCGTCCCGGTGGGCTGGCGGCGGCGCACCGACCTGCCGCTGCCGGTGATCGGGGCGATCGGCCTGGCCGACCAGGCGCAGGTCGACCCGCTGGACGTGCTCGGCGCGCTGGCGGCCGACGTGGTCACGCGCGGCGGCCGGATCGCCGAGGGCGTGCGGGTGCTCGGGATGCACCACGGCGCCGAGCTCGGCGGCCGCAGCCGGCGCACGGTGCTGCGGACCACGGCGGGCGACGTCACCGCGGACGCGGTCGTGCTCGCCACGGGCACGCCGATCCTCGACCGCGGCGGGGCGTTCGCGCGCCTGCACCCGCTGCGGTCGTACGCGTGCGCGTTCCGGGTCCCGGAGCCGCCGCCCACGAGCATGGCGCTGTCCGTCGACGCCGACCCGCGCTCGCTGCGCTCCGTGCCGGCCCTCCCGGGGCCCGGGCTGGTGCGCGGTCCGGTCGTGCCGGGCGACCCGTCGACCCCGGTGCCCGCCGCGGTGCCGGACCTGCTGCTGGTCGGCGGCGCCGGCCACCCCGTCGGCCGGCAGCCCCGGACCGGGCAGTCCGTGCGCGCGCTGGTCGAGTGGACGCACGCGCACGTCCCGGGCGCCGAGCTCACGCACGTGTGGTCGGCGCAGGACTACGCGACGGCCGACGGGCTGCCGCTGGTCGGGCGGCTGCTCCCGCTCGACCCGCGGCTGTACGTCGCGACGGGGTACGCGAAGTGGGGCATGACGACCGCGGTGGCCGCGGCGCTGGTGCTCGCCGCGGACATCCTCAACGACCGGGCGCCCCGCTGGGCGGAGTCGTGGCGGCCGTGGGGGCGGCACGAGCTGTCCGGCCTCGGCGACGCCGCCCGGCTCAACGCGGCGGTGGCGCGCTGGCTCGCGGGCGGCTGGACCGCCCCGCGCCCGGCGGCCGGGACCCGCGCCGACCCGCCGGAGGGGCAGGGCGGCGTCGAGCGCGCGGGCGTGCGGCCGGAGGCGGTGTGCACGGTCGGCGGCGTCACGCGGCGGGTGTCCGGCGTGTGCACGCACCTCGGCGGCGTCGTGACCTGGAACGAGGTCGAGCGCTCCTGGGACTGCCCGCTGCACGGCAGCCGGTTCGGCCCGGACGGGCGGCCGCTGGAGGGTCCGGCGACCCGGCCCCTGCCGCCGGTCGACGCCGGGTAGTTCTTGGACGGAGTCCAACAATGCTACGGTCGAGCGCATGATCGCCGTCGTCGACCGAGGCCTGGACGGACCGCCCCTCGACTTCCACGAGGGCTGGCGGCTGCAACGCGCCCTGCACGCGGAGGTCGTCGCCGGCGACCGGCCGGGCGCGCTGCTGCTGTGCCAGCACGCGCCCGTCTACACGGCCGGCCGGCGCACCCGCCGTGACGAGCGCCCCGCCGACCCGGGCGGCACCCCGGTGGTCGACGTGGACCGCGGCGGGAAGATCACCTGGCACGGGCCCGGCCAGCTCGTCGGCTACCCGGTCGTGCGGCTCCGGGAGCCGGTCGACGTCGTGGCGTACGTCCGTGCCCTCGAGGGCGCGCTCATCGCGGTCGCGGCCGGGTACGGGGTGCGCACCGAGCGCGTCGAGGGACGGTCGGGCGTCTGGGTGCCGCCCGCGTCCGGGGTCGGCCCCGCCGCCAAGATCGCCGCGATCGGCGTCCGCGTCGCCGCCGGCGTGACCATGCACGGCTTCGCGCTCAACGTCGCGAACGACCTCGCGCCCTACGACCGGATCGTGCCCTGCGGCATCGCCGACGCCGGGGTGACGACGCTCAGCCGGGAGGCCGGCCGTGCGCTGACCCCGCGGGAGGTGCTGCCGGCGGTCGTCGCGGCGCTCGCGGACGCCCTGCCCGCCGTCGCCGACGTCCCGGCCGTCGCCGGCGTCGCGGCCGTCGCCGGCGTCCCGGCCGCGACGGAGGCCGCCGCGTGACCGCCGCGCCCGACGGCCGCCGGCTGCTCCGGCTCGAGGTCCGGAACATGGAGACGCCGATCGAGCGCAAGCCGGAGTGGATCAAGACCCGCGCGCGCATGGGCCCGGAGTACCGGCAGCTCCAGGACCTCGTCCGCGGCGAGGGCCTGCACACCGTCTGCCAGGAGGCCGGCTGCCCGAACATCTTCGAGTGCTGGGAGGACCGCGAGGCGACCTTCCTCATCGGCGGCTCCCAGTGCACCCGGCGGTGCGACTTCTGCCAGATCGACACCGGGCGGCCCGCGGACTACGACGTCGACGAGCCGCGGCGGGTCGCGGAGTCCGTGGCCCGGATGGGCCTGCGGTACGCGACCGTCACGGGCGTCGCCCGGGACGACCTGCCGGACGAGGGCGCCTGGCTGTACGCCGAGACCATCCGGCAGATCCACCGGCAGGCGGCGGGCACCGGCGTCGAGATCCTGGTGCCGGACTTCACCGGGCGCCCGGAGCACCTCGCCCAGGTGTTCGACGCCGCCCCCGAGGTGTTCGCGCACAACGTCGAGACCGTGCCGCGGATCTTCCGCCGCATCCGGCCCGCGTTCCGGTACGAGCGCTCGCTCGACGTGCTCACCCAGGGCCGGGCGGCCGGGATGATCACCAAGTCGAACCTCATCCTCGGCATGGGGGGGGAGCGGGACGAGGTGTCCGGTGCGCTGCGCGACCTGCGCGACGCGGGGACGGACATCATCACCGTCACGCAGTACCTGCGGCCCTCGCCCCGGCACCTGCCCGTCGCGCGCTGGGTGCACCCCGACGAGTTCGCCGAGATCGCCGAGGAGGCGGAGGAGCTCGGGTTCCTCGGGGTGCTCGCCGGGCCGCTCGTCCGGTCGTCCTACCGTGCGGGGCGGCTGTGGGCGCGCTCGATGGCGGCGCACGGCCGGGAGGTCCCGGCCCAGCTGCGGCACCTCGCCGAGGCGGCGCTGCCGGCGCAGGCGGTGCGCTGAGCGCTGCGCCGACGAGGCCGCGACCGACTCCGTCACGGATCACGTCGTGAACGTCGCCTCGGGGGTGGTGACGTGGAACGAGGTCGAGCACCCGGGCTGCGCGTTGCACGACAGCCGGTCCGGCCCGGACGGCACCTCCGGAGGGGCCCGGTGACAGCGCCGGCACCTCACGGCCCGACGGGCCGCGTCATCGTCCGCCCGACGCACCACCTACCCACGGCGGAAAGAGGTCGCTGGGAGGTGCTCGCGCGTTCCTAGCGTGGGACACGCTCCGCCTTCGGGCGCCGGGTCGGTCGACCCGGGCGAGGGCAGCCGCCGGGGCTCGACCCAGGGGAGAGCACCGTGCGTGCACTGACACGGAGGGCAGGGCTGGCGGCCGGGGTGGCGATGGCGCTGGGGTTGACGACCGCGGTGCCGGCGACGGCGACGGCACCGGCGGTCGGCAGGACGACGGGTCCGGTGGACCACGCCCTGGTCGGCGACACGATCGCCGCGGCCTGGGCGGTGACCGAGGCGCTGGAGCAGGTCGGGCTGACCGCCGAGGACCTGGTGCTGCCGGAGCGGGACGACGACTTCTACGCCGAGGTCGCGGCGGGGCTCGGGGCCTGGCTCGACGAGCAGGGCAGTGATCCCGCCGACGTCCCGGTCGCGGCCCGGACGGCGACGGCTCCACCGTCGCGGGCGGGCAGCGAGGAGGACCGGCTCACGGCCGACCGGCTCGGGTACGCCCTGCACATCGCGGAGGTCAACGCGAAGCGCGACCGCCGTGCCGGGCCGATCGAGCGCGAGGTCGTGTACATGTACCTCTCGCACTACGTGGACACCCCGCGCGGCACGCTGCCCGGGCTCGACGCGCACTCGGACTACCACCAGTACTACGCGGCGTGGATCTCCGACGACGACCGGATGGTCTACGACCGGTTCCTCGCGACGAGCGCGACGCTGGAGGGCGGCAACGCCCTGGTCGAGTCGGCCAAGGCCCTCGTGGGGCTCCAGGGGTCGATCTCGGACGCGACGCTCACGGGACTCACGGCGCTCCAACGGACTCTGGCCGCCCTGAACGGGATCGATGTCTCCGCCGACGACGTCGGCTCCGCCTATGGCGCGTGGCAGCAGTACGTGGGGGCGTCGTCGGACGACCCTGAGCGGGTCGTCCGGGCGCTGGTCGAGGGCGTCGTCCCGGGTGACTCGCTCAGGGCCGAGGAGCGGAGCATCGCGCTCGACGTCCTGCGCGCGACCCTCGTCGTCGCGGCACTCGGCGGTGGCGCTGTCGCGGTGCTGGGAGCCGTCGCCCTCGGGGTGGGGGAGATGACCTACCTCAGCGTCCGGTCGTTCACGCAGCGCGCGAACTACGCCTCGATGATCGCCAGTAACCACGGCCGGGTCGCCGAGCGCATGTGGCGCTACCTGATGGGCGGCTGACCGACGTGGCCGCTCCGGTGCGGGACCCCGAGGGCGCGTACCCGCCGCGAGTCCGGCACCTGAGCGGCCCGCTCGCCCCTCCCTGGTACGTGCGGCACCAGCGCTCCGTCTCCCTCGCCGTGATGGTCCTGCTCGTGGCGGCACTGCTCCCCGTGAGGCTCCAGTTCACCGACGAGGCGTCGTTCTTCTGGACGCAGAGGCGGAGGTCGGGCACGTCGATCGTCGAGGGCACGTCGCCGGTGTTCCTGCTCGCGGGGGCGGTGTTCGCGCTCAGGCGGTCTGTCGTCCGTGCCGTGCGGACGCGGGTCCGGGTGCTGGACGACCTCCACCTCGCTGGCGGGTGGCGTGCCGCCGGTGTCACTGCCGCGCTGAACGCCCTCTACGTGCTGGTGGTGGTCGGTCCGGGGCGGTGGGTCGTCGCGACGGCGTACGGCGCGTATGCGACCGGTTCCGACCGGTTCCGCGCGCCCGACGCCGTGGTCGCGGAGGCCGTCGCCCGGTACGTCGACCGCAGCACCGGCCTCCTGCTGCTGGCGATGGCGGTCGAGGGCTCCGTCGTCCTCCTCGCCGGCCGCGGACGCCGGCGGCTCGGCGTGCGGGACTGAGCACACACGACGAGCCCCCGCCGACCAGCGGGTCGGCGGGGGCTCGCGGGCGCGTGGCGCGGGGTTAGATGACCAGGCTCAGGAGCAGCACCACGACCAGGGCCGTGACGGACAGGACGCACTCCATGAGGGACCACGTCTTGAACGTCTGGCCGACGGTCATCTTGAAGTACTCCTTGACCAGCCAGAACCCGGCGTCGTTCACGTGGCTGAGGAACACCGAGCCGGCGCCGATCGCCAGCACCATGAGCGCCACGTGCGTCGGCGAGAGGCCCTCGGCGAGCGGCGCGACGATGCCGGCAGCGGTGACGGTCGCGACGGTCGCGGAGCCGGTGGCCACGCGGATCAGCACGGCGACGAGCCACGCCGCCAGCAGCGGGGAGATCGGCGCGTCCGCGAGGCCCTTGGCGATGACGTCGCCGACGCCCGAGTCGACCAGGGTCTGCTTGAACCCGCCGCCCGCGCCGACGATGAGCAGGATGCTCGCGATCGGGGCGAACGAGGAGTCGACGAGCTTGCTGACCATGCTCCGGTCCCGGCCGAGGCGGGTGCCGAGCAGCACCAACGACACCAGCGCGGTGATCAGCAGCGCGACGAGCGGGGTGCCCACGAAGTCGAGCACCTGGCCGACGCCGGAGTCCTCGAACCCGATGGTCTCGGCGAGCGTGCGGGCCAGCATGAGCACGACGGGCAGCAGCACGACGGTGATCGCGATGCCGAACGAGGGGCGCCGCGCGTCCTCGTCCCGGTCGGAGCCGCCGAGGATCTCCGTCGGCGGGGCCAGCGGCACCCAGCGGGCCATCGGCTTGGCGAGCAGCGGGCCGGCGACGGCGACGGTCGGGATGGCGACCAGCAGGCCGAGGCCCAGGGTCAGGCCGAGGTCGGCGCCGAGGGCGTCGATCGCGATGAGCGGTCCGGGGTGCGGCGGCACGAGGCCGTGCAGGGCGGACAGGCCGGCGAGGGCCGGGATGCCGACGACGATCATCGACACCTTGGACCGGCGCGCGACGAGCATGACGACCGGGATGAGCAGGACGACGCCGACCTCGAAGAACAGCGGGATGCCGATGATGAACGCGGCGAACGCCATCGCCCACGGCAGCCGCTGCACCGGCGTCCTCGCGAGGATCGAGTCGACGATCTGGTCGGCCCCGCCGGAGTCGATCAGCATCTTGCCGATGATCGCGCCGAGGGCGATGAGGATGCCGACGCCGGCGACGGTGGTGCCGAGCCCCGCGGTGAACGAGGTGAACGCGTCGACGTAGGGCAGGCCGGCGGCGACGGCGAGCACGCCGGCACCGAGCATGAGCGCGAGGAACGGGTGCAGCTTCACCCAGACGATCAGCGCGACGATCACCGCGATGCCGATCACCGCGGCGACGATCAGCCGGGTGTCGGAGACGGCGGGCGCGGCGTCGTCGGCCGCGGCGGCCAGCAGCATCGGGGCTGCGGTCGGCAGGACGAGCATCAGGACTCCTGGAGGGTGGTCGACGGCGACGCGCCGGTGCGCGCCGTGGCCGGGTCGATGCCGAGCTCGCGCAGGGCGGCGTCGGCGACGGAGTGGGGCGAGACCTCGACCGGCACGACGACGCCGTCCTCGGCGTCGGTGAGCGGCTCGAGGGTCTGGAACTGCGAGGGCAGCAGGGACGTCGGCATGAAATGCCCGGCGCGGCCGGACATCCGCTCGCCGATGGCCTCGATCGTGCCCTGGAGGTGCACGAACCGGACGCGGCCCTCGGCCTCCCGCAGCACGTCGCGGTAGGCGACGCGCAGCGCGGAGCAGGTGACGATGGTCGACCGGCCGGCGCGGGACTGCTCGGTGAGCCAGTCCCGCATGGCGCGCAGCCACGGCCAGCGGTCCTCGTCGGTCAGCGGGGTGCCGGCGGACATCTTGTCGATGTTCGCCTGGGGGTGGAACTCGTCGGCCTCGGCGTACGGCCAGCCGAGACGGTCGGCGAGGATCTGCGCGGTCGTGGTCTTCCCCGACCCCGAGACACCCATGATCACGAGGTGCTGGACCTCCGGCATCGCTGCCCTCCTTGACGTCGTTGTCCGGGCGTGAGCGTCCGGGCGCTGCCCCGGATCGCCCCGGGGGTGCCGACACTCTGCCACAAAGATGCGACCTTTGAAACCCAAAGATCACACCAGTGGCGCGGGCCTCGGACGGCGTCCGCGCCTCCCGATCCCGTGTGCGACCCTGGCACGGCCGCCGGTGGGGCGCGCGCCAGGACGGGGACGAGGGGACGCACGTGGCGGTCGAGGTGCTGCACAGCGGCGTGCTCGAGGCGATCGGCGCGGAGATCACCGGCGGGGTACTGCCGGCGGGCGCCGTGCTGACCCTGGAGCAGATCCAGCAGCGGTTCGGGGTGTCCCGGACGGTCGCCCGCGAGACGATGCGCTCGCTGGAGCAGCTCGGGCTGCTGACGTCGCGCCGCCGGGTGGGCCTGGTGGTGCGGCCGTCGTCCGACTGGATGGTGTTCGACCCCCGCGTCATCCGGTGGCGCCTGGCCGGCCCGGGTCGCCTCGGTCAGCTGCGGTCGCTCACCGAGCTGCGCGCCGCGGTGGAGCCGGTCGCCGCCGCGGCCGCCGCGCGGCACGCCTCGCCGGACGAGGTGGACGCGCTGCTTGCGGTCTCGGCGCGGATGCGCGAGCTCGGCGAGGCCGGCCGGCTGGAGGAGTTCCTCGCCGCCGACGTCGAGTTCCACGCGCTGCTGCTGCGCGCCGGGCGCAACGAGATGTTCGCCGCGCTGACCGGGGTCGTCGCGGAGGTGCTCGCCGGCCGCACCCGGCACGGGCTGATGCCGTCCCGCCCGCGCGCCGAGGCGCTGGACGCGCACGACGCGGTCGCGGCGGCGGTCCGGTCGCGCGACCCCGAGGCCGCGGAGCGCGCGATGACCGTCATCACCACGGAGATCCGCGCCGCCCTCGGCGACCTGCACTGAGGGCGGCGCGGCCGGGCGTCAGGGCCGCGGCACGTTGCGGAGGTTCGAGCGGGCCATCGCCATGACCTCGCCCATGCCGCCGCCGAGGATCTCCTTGCTCATCGCCGCGGTGAAGCCGCTGACCTGCTGCCGGGTGATCTTGGGCGGGATCGACAGCGCCCGCGGGTCGGTGACCAGGTCGACCAGCGCCGGGCCGTCGTGCGCGAACGCCTGGCGCAGCGCCGACCGGATCTGCGTCGGGTCCTCGACGCGCACCGACGGGATGCCGAGCGCCGTGCCGAGGGCGGCGTAGTCGATCGCGGGGGAGTCGGTGCCGTAGCTCGGCAGGCCGTCGACCAGCATCTCCAGGCGCACCATGCCCAGCGTCGCGTTGTCGAACAGGATCACCTTCACCGGCAGGTCGTAGTGCACGAGGGTGATGAGCTCGCCGAGCAGCATCGACAGGCCGCCGTCGCCGGCGATCGCGACGACGTGCTTCTGCTCCGCGCCCGAGTCCCGGGCGGCGAGCGCCGCGCCGATCGCGTGCGGCACCGCGTTGGCCATCGACCCGTGCAGGAACGACCCGATGACCCGCCGGCGGCCGTTGGGCGTGAGGTACCGGGCGGCCCAGACGTTGCCCATGCCGGTGTCCACCGTGAACACGGCGTCCTCGGCGGCCTCCTCGTCCAGGACGACGGCCGCGTACTCGGGGTGGATCGGGCGGTGGTGCTCGACGTCCTTGGTGTAGGCGCCGACGACCCCGCCCATCGCCTTCTCGTGCTTCTTCAGCATGGAGTCGAGGAACCGCCGGGACTTCTTCCGCTCGACCAGCGGCAGCAGCGCGCGGACGGTCTCGCCCACGTCGCCGACCACCGCCAGGTCGTTCCGGGTCCGGCGGCCGAGGCGGGTCGGCTCGATGTCGACCTGCACGGTGCGGACGTCGGCCGGCAGGAACTGGTCGTACGGGAAGTCGGTGCCGAGCAGGATCAGCAGGTCCGCCTCGTCCATCGACGCCTGGAGCGCGCCGTAGCCGAGCAGGCCGGTCATCCCGACGTCGAACGGGTTGTCGTACTGGATGTGCTCCTTGCCGCGCAGGCTGTGCCCGACGGGCGCGGCGATCCGGTCCGCCAGGGCGATGACGTCGTCGTGCGCGCCGCGGACGCCCGCGCCGGCCAGGATCGTGACCTTCTTGGCGCCGTCGATCGCGGCGGCGAGGGCGGCGACGTCGGCCTCGGCCGGCACCACGCGCGGCTTGCGAGGGCGGGCGAGCGTGTCGGTGCCGGCCGGCGGCGCCTCCAGGTCGGCGACGTCGCCGGGCAGGGTCAGCACCGCCACGCCCGGGGCGCCGTACGCGTGGTGGATCGCGCTGCGGATGACCCGCGGGGCCTGCGCGGCGGACGAGATCATCTCGGAGAACACCGAGCACTCGACGAACAGCCGGTCGGGGTGCGTCTCCTGGAAGTACTGGGTGCCGATCTGGGCGCTCGGGATGTGCGACGCGATGGCCAGCACGGGCACCCGGCTGCGGTTCGCGTCGTACAGGCCGTTGATGAGGTGCAGGTTGCCCGGGCCGCAGGAGCCGGCGCACACGGCGAGGTCGCCGGTGATCTCCGCCTCGGCGGCCGCGGCGAAGGCGGCGGCCTCCTCGTGCCGGACGTGCACCCACTGGATGTCCGCGCCGGCGGCCCGGGCGCGGCGGACCGCGTCCACCACCGGGTTCAGGCTGTCGCCGACGATGCCGTAGATGTGCTTGGCCCCGGCCGCCACCACCTGCGCGACGAGCTGGTCGGCCACCGTGCTGCTGCGTGCCACGGGATCACTCCTGTCGTTGTCGTCAGGCCATATTCATCCCATGACTTGCCCGCGTGCCAGCGGGGGCGGTGTCTCGTCGGTCACGGGGGACCTGTCCACCCTGGCGTGCACGCGGGGGGTCGGCACGTCGAGCGGGCGGGGGTCCCCGAGGCCCCGGGCGCGTCCGACGTGGTGAAACCCTGGGTGGGAACTGTGGACGCGCCGCCCCGCGGGTCGCTGACCTGGCACGCTCGCCTCGTGGAACCGACCCCCGTGGACGCCGCACGGCGCCAGCTGCTCGACTTCACCCGGTGCGCCGCCTGCGGGGCGACCCTCGCGACGACGCGGTGCGCCCGGTGCGGGCTCGAGCTGGCCGGCGAGGACGGGGCGCGGATCGCGGACGCCTCCCGCGCCGCCGCCCGGGCCCTCGACGCGCGGCGCGAGGTCGTCGACGCGGCGCGGGCGCGGCAGGCGGCCGGGGCGGGGGTGTCGGGTGCGGTGCCGTCTGGTGCAGTGCCGTCGGCAGGTGCGCGCCCGGCGGACCCGGGCTTCGGGCGGCCCACCGCGTGGCGCCCGGCGGCGGCCGCCCCCCGCGCGCCCGGCACCCCCGCGCCCGGCGCA
>NZ_JAANNB010000001.1 GCF_011603975.1 Cellulomonas sp. IC4_254
ACCCCCAAGCAGCTTTCTTGCTCCAGACCAACCGGCTCCCGCAACCCGGCTCACACCCCACACGACTCCCCCGGATGCGCCGCCTTTCGCCCGACGCACCCCGCCCCCGCGCTCACAGCCTCGCCCAGACCCAAGAGAGCCAGATCAAAGAACAGCGATCCGCCCGGACGCGCGATGCCGCAGGCCACGACAGCGACCGGGGCGCGAGCGCGGTCACGAGCGACCGGCCGCACCCGGCCGAACGAAGACACGCACAGCCGTGCGTCGACTGCGCCGACCACCCACCACCGGGACGGTGCCGACTCCACGACCCGCACCGTGCGGGCCCGCTCAGGAGACGCACCATGCAGCATCGCCCCCGACAGCTCCCCCCGACCTCACGCGTCCGCGGCGACGGACAGCTCACCGACCACTCCTGGGTGCGGGTCTACCCGCACCGCCTCACCGAGCTCGCACGCACCGGCGTCCTGTCGCCCGCAGCGCTCGAGCTCCTCCTGCACCTCATGACCAGGATCAAGCCGAACTCGGCCACCGTCAGCCCCTGGATCAGCGCCACGACCGCCGCCGAGCTCGGACGGCACCCCGACACCGTCAGCGCCGCCACCACCGAGCTCCGCACCACCCACGTCCTGACGAAGGACTCCCGGCACGGGACCACGAGCCTCCGGCTCGACCCGACCCTGGTCTACCGGGGCGACAGCAGCGAGCACAGGGACACGCTCCGGGCCGCGCACATCGCGCCGCCGCCCAACCGATGGGTCAAGATGTTCACCCCCAGCCTGCGCCAACTCATCGCCGACGACCTCGCCGGGAGCCGCATCCGGGTACTCCTGCGCCTCATCGCGCTCATCGACACCGGCAGCACCACCCCGCCACTCGGGTCCCCGAGCGCCGCCGCCGCGTACATCGACATGAGCCGGGCCGCCTGGTCCGGCGCCCTGCACTCCCTCGAGCAGGCCGGGTACATCCACCGCAAGGCCGACAGCAACACCGGACCAGTCACCGTGAACCCCGCCTTGGCATTCCGCGGCAGGCCAGCCGAACGCAAAGACGCTCGAAACGCGTGGAACCGTTCAGTCCCTGACGGAGGACGAAGGGCCTAAGCCCACCCGCCAAACCTGTCGATCAGGAAGAACGAGGCGACACGACCGCGCTCGCCGCAGCACCACAGCAGGGGCCACCACGCATGAGCCAGACCTCGACCACCGATCGCGACGCTGCGATCGTCTCCGACTACCGCAGCGGCAAGACCTACCGGCAGATCGCCGACGCGCTCGGGATCTCCCACCAACGGGTCGCCCAGATCGTGAAGCAGTCCGGGCAGGTCGCAGCCACGGACTCGAGCCAGGCGCGCAGAGCGGAGCGCGACGCCCGAGCGCGCACCCGTACCGAAGAGTTCGTCGCCCAGTACGGCGACGCCGTCCGGGCACTCGCAGCAGCCGGCGAACCGCGCGCTGAGGTCGAGGCTCGCATCCACGCGCTGCTGCCCCACGAGCCGGCCGCGTTCGTCAAGGCCGCCGTCGCCGCGTGCGGTCACGTCTTCGACGTGCGAGTTCAGGAGTTCGCGTTCTCGCGCTCCGTCATCGCATCGGCCGTCTGGTACGCCATCGCCGTCGACCGTGGTCTTGATGAAGACCCGGTTGCCGCACTCACCGAGCTCGACCTCGACGAGACAGCGGAACTCGCGGCCGCCCTGAGCCTGCTCGGCATCCCCGCGACGAAGGTCGCGAGCATCCTGACCCTCGCGTCCAACGCACGCACGCAGGCCGAGACCCCGACGGACGTCTCCATGACCAAAGCTCGGTACGACGACCTGCGAACCGTCGTCCTGACCGATCTCGGACTGACGTCCGGCCAGGGCGCAACACCGTGGCCGCCGACGAGCCAGACGGTCACGAAGCGGCTCGGCGAGGGCAGGTGGTCGACAGCCATGACCTCCATTGGGGTCCAGCACGGCGACCGCGGCCGCCCGCCCGGCCTAATCCTCTTCGAGGAGAACGACTACACGGACGCATTGGCCGACTTCCTCGCCGAGACGACGACGACCAACGTCCCTGCGACGTACGCCGGCTACGAGGCCTTCGTCGAGCGGGAGGCACGCGCGGGACGCAGACGACCCTCCGGGCCGTCCGTCCGCCTCTTCTACGGGAGCTGGAACAGCGCGAAGCGCGCCACCGGCGCGACCGGCCCGGCGCGCCGACCCCGCGCCGCAGGCCTCGGCACCGCCAGCGCCGCGATCCACCTGCACCGCGCGCAGCTCGAGCTCGACTCGTTCCTCATCGACCTCCAAGCCGTACGCCCCCGCGACGCCGGCGACCTGCTCGAGAGGTACATCCAGTCGAAGTGCATCCGGGAGTTCGAGGTGAGCCGCCGCCAGTGGCTCCGGGCGATGATCGGGCTCGACACCCAGGCTGTCGCACGTCGGGTCGACGAGGGCAAGGGCGACATCCCCAAGGACGTCTTCCACGAACTCCGCCAAACCGGAGACGCCGGCGCCATCACCGACATGTACATCGACCGCATCAGCTCACCGCCCAACGGCGATGTCAGGAGCACCGACGGCTGGCTTGTCGTGGACTCCCAGGCCGAGCTCGACGCGCTCAGCGACGAGCTCGTCCTGCGGTTCGAGCTCCTGCGCGCCGCCCGGAACATCTTCGTCCACGAGTCCGAGGAGTCTCTCGGCAAGCTCGCCGCCGCGATCGACCGACTCGCAGAGGTCGACGATCGATTCACAGTCCGGCGCACGCTGACCCGCACGCTGCTCATCGACTGGCTGGCCGCCGAACGAGGACGACGCATCCGAATCCTCGCTCAGACCGTCCCCGCCGTCTGGCAGAGCAAGCTCAACGCCGAGACGATGCAGCTGACCTCGACCACCCCGGAGCCGACGACGCCCGAGACGACCACGAACCGATAGCCCGGCCCCACCGGGAGCGACGCAGGCGGCCGAAGTGACCCAACCGCGCACACCGGAAACCTACCCCTGCTGCCCGAAGAGCAGGCACCCGCCTGTACCGTCACGTCGTGCACAACCCCGAGCAACAGCCCGCCTGGCAGCGCGACTTCGGCTCCCGCCTCCAGCGGCTACGCACCCAGTCGGGCCTCACGCAGGAACAGCTCGCAGCCGCCTCCGGCCTCGACCGCACGTACATCGCCGGGGTCGAACGAGGAAGACGCAACCCGACACTCGTGACGATCCGGCGCCTCGCACGCACCCTCGACATCAGCCCCGCAGACTTCTTCGACGGCACCTGACCACCCAACACGCGCCAGCCGCGCGCGACGCCCGGCGCCGCGCGCACACGCACGCACGCTCACACCATCGGAAGACCTGATCGCGACACCCCAGCGCCCGCCAGGACCCGCGCGCTCACCACTGCCGCGATCGGCGTCTTCGCCGGCCTGCTGCCGACCCAACAACACAGGTAACGACCACAGCAACAAAGCAAGAACCAGCTCGCACCATACCCGCACAGCCTCCTCACCCCACGCCACCGGTTCCACACCGAGCAGACGATCCCCAATCCCAGCGCACGCGGCATCCCTGAGGCGACATCGCGACCACCTCCGCGCCCCCGACCCCACGCCGACGCGTGCGTTGATGGCCATGTGCTTGAGGTGGTGTTTGATCACGGGGGTGCTCCGTCTGCTCAGTCGGGTCTGCTTGTCGCCGATCTCGATCCTCGACGTGCTGGGTGGAGCAAGCCCTTCGGCACCGATGAAGCGTCGATGAAGCGGACGGCGCTACTGCGGACACAGCAGCGCCACCGGGGCAAGGGGTGTCCCGGTGGCGCTGCGTCTTGGATGCTCACATGTCGGCGAGCATCTCCTTCATCTCGGCGATCTCCTCGGTCTGGTCGCCGATGATCGTCCCGGCCAGGGCCAGCGCGTCCTCGTTGAGGCCGTTCTCCTGCTCCTGCTGGGACATGGTGATCGCGCCCTGGTGGTGCTCGATCATCATCTCCAGGAACATCCGGTCGAAGTCCGCGCCGGCGTCTTCGAGCTGCTGCATCTGCTCGTCGTCCGCCATGCCGGCGTGTCCGCTGGAGTGGTCCATCCCGCCCATGTCGTCCTCGCTGCTGGGCGGCTCTTCTCCCCAGGTCTCCAGCCAGGAGGTCATGAGGTCGATCTCGGGCTGCTGGGCGAACTGGATGTCGCTGGACAGCTTCTGAACCTCATGCCCGAGGACGGCATCCATCCACGCCCGTACGGCGCCGCGGCCCGGTCCGCGAGTCCGCCGGACCCGATGCCGGCGCAGCAGCACGCGAACGCGGTGCGCGATCACCCGGCTCAGCACCCGCCCAGACCCCGTCCCTCCCTCACGAGCTGCTGCCGGGTGCCGCCCTCGTGATCACGCCCGCGCCGCCGGGTCGGTCAGGCCGTCACGGCTCCACGGAAGCGGAGGACATTATCCAGCCAGTCGTACACCGTGGCGAAGGCGAACCGCTGGGCGCCGCTGTGGCAGTGAGCCGCAGCCCCGTCTGCCTCGGTGAACTCGACCAGAGTGCTGGCCGCGTTGAGGTGCTCGTGCAGCAGCTCGGGCTGTCCGGCGAAGAACAGGTCGTCCTGCGCGTCGGCCACCAGGACGGGGCACTGGATCTGCTCGGCGATCCCGCCGCCGAGGGAGTAGTCGAAGTAAGTCGCCATGAACTTCCGAGGCGAGTCCACGTTCATGGTGTACATGCCGTGCAGGCACCCCCACCGCGCGGTCGGGTTGGCCGCCATGATCTTCTCGAGCGCGGCGTCCAGCTCCGGCGCCTCCTCGGCCCGCAGTGCGGCTTCCGCCTGCTCGCGGTCCATCGGCAGGAAGTTCATCGCCGCTCCGCCGAGGTCGAACACGCCGTCGAGTGCGATGACGCCGGCGAGGCGGTGCTCGAAGGCCGCAGCGCGCGGGGCGAGGATTCCGCCCATGCTCACACCGAGCAGCGCCGTTCGTTCCTGATCGACCTCGGGGTGGGTGGCGAACAGCCAGTCCAGGACAGGCGTCACGACCGTTTCCCAGTCGGCACGGAACGTCAGCCCGTCGCGGCGACGCGAGCTGGGCTGCCCGGGGCCGTCGAAGCTCAGCACGTGGTAGCCCCGCTCGACGGCCGCCGCCGCCCCGAAGAAGTGCATCTCCTCCACCGAGCCGTCGAAGCCGTTGTGCATGACCACGGTGGGACGCTCTCCCGGCCCACCGCGGTAGAAGTAGCCGTGCAGGGTGGTTCCCTCGAACGGCACTTCGACCTCCCGCACGGCACCGTCGGTGAGCTCCACGTAGGCACGGAATGCGGCGAGGGAGTCGTCGTAGGACTCCTGGATCCGCGGGTCGTCCGGGTTGCCGTGCAGGAAGAACTCGGCGCAGCGGAAGTAGTTGCTGGCGCGCAGGTAGTGGTCCCGCGCGGAGACCGCGTGCCCACCCTCGCGCGCTGTGTCGGCGTGCTGCAGGACGCGCCGCGCCGTCGAGGTCCACTCCCGGTACCAGCTCTCGTAGTCGCCGGCGGTGATGCGAGCCGCGGTGGTGGCGACCTCGCCGAGGTCCGAGCCGCCGTAGACGGCGTGGCCGAGGGCACGCTGCGTCTCGTACCAGAACTGCGGGTCGTCGTGAAAGAAAAGAGGGTCCATGGCCGTGCTCCTATCGCAGCGATGATGCGTTAAGACGACCCTAGGTCGCACCTGCTCCGAACGCAAGTTAGTTGCGTTAAACTCGTCGGGTGATCGACAAGCAGCAGCGTCCCGGTGGGCGGAGCGCCCGCACCCGCGAGGCCGTGCTCGCCGCGGCAGCCCAGTTGATGCACGAGTCCGGCGAGGAGGCGATCACCATCCCGGCCGTGGCCGAGCGCTCTGGTGTCCATCCCACGACGATCTACCGTCGCTGGGGCTCGGCGGCGGTCGTCCTGCTGGACCTGCAGACAGCTCGCCTGAGCAGGTCGGCGGCGATGCCCGATACCGGAACGCTGCGAGCCGACCTGCTCGCCTACGGCACGACCGCCGCGACCGACATCGCCGCCCCCGGTGGTCTGGCTCTCGTGCGTGCGGCTCTGGAACCGGGCGCCCGCGACACCCCGGCGGTGCGAACGCGGCGCGCCGAGGTCCTGGCGCAGCGCGCCGCGGAGATACAGGAGATGCTCGACCGCGCCGTCGAGCGAGGCGAACCCGCACTCGACTACCGCGACGTCATCGACGGCCTGCTCGCCCCGATCTACCTGCGTCAGATCCTGCAGGTCGACGGCATCGACGACGCGCACCTCGTGCACCTCGTCGACCGGGTGCTGGCGACCGCAGCGGTCCGGCCCGTCGAACCGTGACGCGTTGACTCGCTGATGGCCATCACGGTGGCGCCTCCGACCGTTACAGCGGTCGGCGAGCGAAGGAGTCGGCATCGGCTCCGCCGGCTCTCGCCGACGGCCCGTGCCTCGCGATCGTCGTCGCGGCCACCGATCCGAGGAATGCCAGCTTCTCTCCGGCGTCGGTGCCCGGGCTGGGTTGGTAGACGACCAGCATCATCCCGTCCGCGCCCGTCACGGCGAGCTTGTCCCGGTCCAGGCGCAGCGCACCGACCATCGGGTGGTCGAGAACAACGGCGCCGCTGCCGCGGTCCGCGACGTCGTGCCGCGCCCACAGCCGACGGAACAACGGGCTCGCGACGGAGAGCTCCCCCACCAGCGCGATGACGCGCGGATCGTCGACGTCGGTACCCACGGATCGACGGAACCCGGCGATCAGCGCCCCCGCGGCCCGCTCCGCATGCGTGAACAGCGCCCGCTCCGAAGGGTCGAGGAACACGTCCCGCAACCGGTTGCGCCCCACGTCGAGGCACGCCGAGACCGCGGTGGCGAGCGGGTTCGCCGCGAGCACGTCCAGGTAGCGACCCTCGACGAAGGCGGGCACGGGCAACGTCTGCACCAGTCGCAGCAGGCTCGGCGGCGGCGTCTCCCGTCGGACGCGCGCCCGACCGGAGCCGGGGCGCGCGGGGTCGACCGCGTCGGCGAGAACCACGAGGTGCGCGACATCGAGCTGCAGGACGCGGGCGATCGCCTCGAGCACCTGCCGCGACGGGCGCCTGTCGCGTCCCTGCTCGAGGCGGACGTAGTACTCGGCGCTGATGCCGGCGAGCATCGCCACCTCCTCGCGACGCAGCCCCGCGACCTTCCGCCGGGCGGAGGTCGGGATGCCGGCACGTTCAGGGGTCACGAGCTCGCGCCGGGCGCGCAGGTACTCCCCCAGCAGGTTGCGCGCCTCGACCATGTCGCCACCGTAGCTTCTGGCGCGCTCCGGACCCTGCCTCTGGCAGTACCAGTGTCAGCGGGGGCTCCCGCGTCCACCCGACGACCGTGCACGATCGGCACCATGACTGACATCGACCCCACTGCGCCCGTCCTCGTCACCGGCGGCTCCGGCTTCATCGCGGGCCACTGCATTCTCCAGCTGCTCGCCCAGGGCAGGCCGGTCCGGACGACCCTCCGTTCGCTGGCGCGCGAGGCCGAGGTCCGGACGGTCCTCGCCGAGGCAGGGGTACGAGAGCTGGGCCGGCTCGAGGTCGTCGCCGCGGACCTCGACGCCGACGCGGGCTGGGACGAGGCCGTGCGCGGCACCGCGGGCGTCCTGCACGTGGCCTCCCCCGTCACGCCGGGGCACGTCGAGGAGGAGGACGAGCTGATCGTCCCAGCGCGCGAGGGTGCGCTCCGCGTCCTGCGGGCCGCGCGGGACGCGCGAGTGCCCCGGGTCGTCCTCACCTCGGCCTTCCACGCCGTCGGCTTCGGCCACGGCCGGGTCGACCACGTGTTCACCGAGGACGACTGGTCGCCGCTCGACGGCCCCGGTATGGACGCGTACGGGCGCAGCAAGGTGCTCGCCGAGCGCGCCGCGTGGGATGACGTGCGGGTCCACGGCGGACCGGAGCTCGTCACGATCCTGCCGGTCGCCGTGCTCGGGCCCGTCATGGGGGACGCGGTGTCCGGCACCAACCGGTTGCTCCAGCGCATCCTCACGGGCGCGCTGCCCGGGTTCCCCGATCTCGCGATCCCCTTCGTCGACGTCCGCGACGTCGCTGCCGCCCACATCGCGGCCCTCGACCGCCCCGAGGCTGCGGGCCTGCGCGTCCTGGTCGCCTCGCAGGACGTCGCCACACCGTTGCGAGAGGTCGGGGCGGTCCTGCGCGAGGCGCTCGGCGACGCCGCCCACGCGGTGCCGACCCGGAACATCCCGTCGATCCTCATCCGCGCAGGTGCCGCGGTGCGACCCGAGATGCGCGAGATCGCCCCGGAGCTCGGCTACGTCAAGCGCCTGTCGACCGCACGCGCGCGCGACGTGCTCGGACTCACCCCCCGCCCGTGGACCGAGGCGGTCGTCGCCGGGGCCCGCAGCATGATCGACAAGGGGCTCGTCGAAGCCTGAGCGACCACCAGGACCCAACCGCTCGCCCATCTGGTCCGAACCGGCCGCCACCGTCCGGACCTTCCGCCACACCTGCTCGGCCGCTGCGGACACCTCCGATGCCGCCGCGACCTGCCGGTTGGTCGCGGACGTCTTGGTCCTAGCACCGGGTGAGTCGCGACGCCTGCCTTCAGGAGGATCGGTGGCGGCCGATGAGCCGGACGTGAGCTCACCGCCTTGTCATACCGACCCAAGCCCACGTCAGGCCGGCCGACCCCCCGCGGTCGTACGCCTGGTCGCGCGCACGCCCGCGTGGTTGCTCGTGGGAGGTACCGCGGCCGCCGCTGGTCGGCTCCTCCTGGTGTTCTGCGGCGGCTTCGTCGTGGTGGCGGCGCTGTACGTCGGGATCGACCGGAACGAACAGCTCATGCTCGTCGCCGCCTCGGCGTTCATGTTCCTGCTCCTCGTCGTGAGCCTGCGGGTGCCGTGGCACCGGTTCCCGTGGGGCACGATCGCCTTCCCCGTCTCCGTGCTGCTTGCACTCGCGGTGCTGGCTCACGTCACGGCGGAGGTCACGTTTGCCTTCGTCAGCCTGATCCCGCTGACTTTCGTCTACGTAGGGCTCTTCCACCCGGGGCGGGCCGCGCTCGTCGTCCTCCCCGTCGCGTGGTGGTCGTACATCGCGATGGTCCCGATCTTCGACAGCATGGCTGCGATCCGCCTGACCGGGTACGGCATCGTGTGGTGGGCCACCGCCCAGGTCCTCGCGGTCACGATGGCGCTCCAGCGGGACCTCCGGCGCCGGCTCGCCGACGACGCGCGGACCGACGTCCTCACCTCGCTCGGCAACCGCCGCGACCTCGAGGAGCGCCTGTCGCAGGCCCGTCCGGGCGACTGCCTGGTGATCGCGGACCTCGACCACTTCAAGCGGCTCAACGACACCCGGGGCCACGCCGCCGGCGACGCCGTCCTGGAGAAGTTCGGCGGCTACCTCGCCCAGCACATCCGCCGGCGCGACTACGCCGCGCGGTACGGCGGTGAGGAGTTCGTCCTGATCCTGCCGCGCACGGAACCGGTCCAGGCGGCCACCATGCTCCGTGCCCTGCGCACGGAGTGGGCCGAGCAGGCCACCGGGGTCACCTTCTCCGCCGGGATCGCCGTCGTCACGCAGGGCACCCCTCCTGGGAGCGCGCTCGCCGCCGCCGACATCGCCCTCTACCGCGCGAAGGACGCCGGTCGGGACCAGATCCGTATCGCCGGCACACCGATCGGGGGGACCCACCTGTCGGCAGCGGCCGGCACGCGGTCGGACGACACCTGAGCAGGGCGGGGTTCGCGCCGATCCAGCACTGGCATGACCGAGATCACGCATCGGTCCGACATACCCATGGGGGGTATTAATGTAGCGGTCGAGGGGTACCCGTACGGGGTAGCCGAGAACGACCGGAAGGACCTGCCATGGCCCGCGACGCCGCCCGCGCCGCCTCGAACAGCCTGCGTGCGTCACGATCGCTCACCTGGGCACTCCTGGTCATCGCGACCGCCCAGCTGATGATGGTGCTCGACGACACCGTCGCCAACGTGGCGCTGCCGAGCGTGCAGGCCGACCTGGAGGTCTCCGAGGCCGCGCTCCCGTGGGTGATCAACGCGTACGTGCTCGCCTTCGGTGGCCTGCTGCTCCTGGGAGGGCGTGCGGGCGACGTGTTCGGCCGCCGGCGGGTCCTGCGTACCGGCCTCGTCGTGTTCACCGTGGCGTCGGTCGTGGGTGGCCTCGCACCGGGGATCGAGCTGCTGGTCATCGCCCGGGCGGTCCAGGGCGTGGGAGCCGCCCTCGTGGCGCCGAACGCTCTGGCGCTCATCGCGACGACCTTCCCGGAAGGCAAGCCGCGCAACAAGGCGGTCGCGGTCTACGGTGCGATGTCCGCCCTCGGCATCATCGGGGGCGTCCTGCTCGGCGGCGTCCTGACGAGCGCGCTGTCCTGGCGGTGGGTGCTGCTCGTCAACCTGCCGATCGGCGTGGCCGTCCTGGCCGGCACGCGAGTCCTGCGCGACGCCCCCCGCGGCACCAGCCGTGTCGACGTGCTCAGCGCCGTCGGGGCCACGGGGAGCTTCGCCGCGCTCGCCTACGGCTTCACCCGCGCCGGGGCGAGCGGGTGGACCGACCCCGTCACCCTTGTCGCCTTCGGCGTCGCGGTCCTGCTGCTCGTCGCCTTCATCGCGCGGCAGTCGATCAGCAGCAGCCCGCTCCTGCCGTTGCGTCTGCTCACGGACCGCAACAGGGCCGGTGCGTACGTCGGGGTGCTCATCATCGGCGCCGGCCTCATGGGGACGTTCTACCTCGCGACGTTGTTCATGCAGCAGGTCCTGCAGTTCGGCCCCTTCCAGGCCGGCGTGGCGGCCCTCCCGTTCGGGTTCGGCATCGTGATCGCCTCGGCAGTCGCGGCCAAGCTCGCAGGGAAGCTCCCCCCGCGCGCGGTGTCCGTGCCCGGGTTCGTCCTGGCCGCAGGGGGTGCGTTCTGGCTGTCCTCGCTGGAGTCAGGTTCCTCGTACCTCGACCACCTGATGATTCCGCTGTTCCTGTGCTCTGCCGGGCTCGGCCTGGCCTTCGTGCCCATGACGCTCACCGTGGTGCACGGCGTCGTCGAGCGGGAGACCGGCGTCGCCTCAGCCGTCATGAACACCGCCCAGCAGATCGGGGCGGCTCTCGGCCTCGCCGTCCTCACCGTCGTCGCCACCACCGCATCGGCGGCGGGGTCCGCCGACCGCGCCACGGCGGACGCCCTCAGCGACGGATACGCCGCGGCCTACCTCGCGGCGGCCGTCATGTTCCTCGCCGGCGCCATCATCACGGCCTTGACAGTCACCACCAGGAACCACCAGGGCACGCGCGCTCCCTCGGCGTGACGCCTGGCGAGGTGGAGCCGCCCCGCGCCTCGCAGAACCAACGCGTCCCGGGCCACCGTCCGGTCACCAGACCCGGGCGCACGCCTCCAGCCGGCGCCGCACGAGGTCGACGTGCGGGTTGGCGTCGGCACCGGGCCGCTCGACGAGGAACAGGGTGTTCAGCGGCGGCTCGGGCGGGGTGAGCAGGGGGACCAGCCGCCCTTCGGCCAGATGGTCCGCGCACAGCGACGCGGGCAGCACGCTGCACCCCGCCCCCGCCACGACCGCGGCCTGGACCGCGTGCAGGTTCGGCACGGTGAGCGCGGCGGGTGCGTCCAGCACGCGTCCGAGCACCTGCCGCCAGTACCGGCGCACGATCGGGAGGTCGTCGGCGTAGGTCACCAGCGGCACCGCCCTCAGGTCGTCAGGACCGGGCGGGGCAGGCAGGCGTGCCGCCCAGGCCGGAGCCGCGACGAGCACGTACTCCTCGTCCGTGAGCGGGGACGACCGCAGCGCGCGCCCTCGCGGGCGGCGCGTGGTGATCACGAGGTCGTGGGCTCCCGACCGCAGGCCCTCGACGAGCGGTTCGCTGAGGCCCTGCGAGACCCGGAGCTCCACACCGTCGGCCACCAGGTCGGCGAGGGCGGGCAGCACGCGCGCGCACAGCAGCTCGGAGGGGCCCGCGATCCGCACGGGTCGTCCCGCACCGCTCAGCCCGCCCCCGCCGATCGCCACCAGCGCGTCGAGGGGTGCGGCGAGCCGGGCCGCCAGGTCGTGCGCGGGCGGGGTGGGTTCCACCCCGCGGGGCAGGCGCTCGAACAGCGTCGCGCCTGTCTGCTGCTCCAGCGCCCGCACCTGCGTCGTGACGGTGGGCTGCGCCAGGCCGAGCCGCGCCGCGGCAGCCGTGAAGCTGCCCGCGCGGTACACCGCGAGGAACGTGCGCAGGAGATTCAGGTCGGTGCTCGCCGCGCCCGGCCTCTCGTGCGAGGTCATGCGTGCATGGTAGGAGCCGCCCGCCCGCTGCGGGTCGCGCTCAGGTCGCCGACGACGCCGAGCTGGCGGCGACGAGACCGTCGAGCCATGCCTGGTGCCCGTTGAGCATCGGGTTCGGGCGCTCCGCGGCCAGGGCGGCGGCCGGGGCGCCGATCTGGGTCTCCTGGGTCAGGATGCGCACGCGCCCGCCGGGCAGGTCCTCGACGAGCCAGGCGTGGAGCACGTCCAGGCGGTCCTGCGGCTCCCCGTCCTGCCGAGCGGTCCAGGACAGGCGGCCTGCGGTCCCCGCGGCGGGCGGGACCAGCTCGACGACGCGCGCCTCGAGGGGCGGGAACCCGAACGTGCCGAAGCGGAATTCCAGGCCGTCGGTCAGCACCGGCCCACCACCGGAAGGGAACGAGATGCCGTCCACGTTGTCGTAGTAGGACCGCCACCTCGCCGTGTCCGTCAGGAACGGCCACACGTCGGCCGCGGCGAGCCCTCGGACGACGACCTCGTTCGACACGAAGTTGTCCCCGGTACCCGGCAGGTAGCGGTCGGGCCAGGTGATGGCACTCTGCGTGGTCATGGTGGTCTGCCTCTCGTCGACGCCCGGCGTCCCCGGGCCGCCAGCCAGGCTAGGCGTCCTCGTCATCGGGCCACCAATAGCTGCGGGCATCGAACGCATAGCGTATGTGATGGCTCACCCGACGGTCAGCCGGCCGTCCCCGGCTCCTGCACCGGCGAGGCGGGCGCGTGCCGGTCCAGGAACGCGTACACCTCCCGCGCGTCCACGCCGGGGAACGTCCCCGCGGGCAGGGCCGAGAACACCTGCTGGTGGATGCGGGCGCTGGGCCAGGACGCGTGGCGCCACCGCGCGACCGCGGAGGCCGGGGGGCGCCGGCAGCACGACTCGTCGGGGCAGGTCGAGCGGTGGCGCACCGCGGTGTCCCGCCCGCGGAACCAGGTCGCGGACGAGAACGGCACACCGACCGCGAGCGCGATCTGCCCGGTGGCACCCGACCCTGTCTGCGTGGAGCACCAGAAGGTGCCCGCCGGCGTGTCGGTGTACTGGTAGGACTCCGAGGGCCGGTCGCGACGGGTCAGCGCGCGCCGGACGCCCCACGCCCGGCACACGGGCTGCCCCTCGATCGCGCCCGTCACGTCGACAGGCAGGGGCAGGCCGTCGTTGGCGTACGCCCGGTAGATGGCGCCGTCCCCGCCGATCCGCACGAAGTGCACCGGGATGCCGAGGTGGTGGGTCGCCAGGCTGGTGAACCGCTGCCCTGCCGCCTCGTGCGTCACCCCGAAGGCGTCGCGGAGGTCCTCGATGGCGAGGTCCTTCGCGCGCTTGCGCTCGTGCAGGTGCGCGACGACCGCGGTCTCGGGCAGCAGGCAGCACGACGCGAAATAGGTGATCTCCATCCGCTGGCGCAGGAACTCCTCGTAGGACGCCGGGCGCTCGTGCGCCAGCACCCGGTGCGCGATCGCCTGCAGCACGAGCGAGCGCAGGCCGTGCCCTCCCGGCGTCGAGGCGAGCGGGACGTAGATCCGGCCGTGGGTGAGGTCGGTCACGGTCCGGGTGGAGGCGGGCAGGTCCTCGACGTGGATGATCGTGAACCCGAGGCGTTCCGCCATGCGGGACACGGCGTGGTGCGTGAGCGCCCCCCCGGTGTAGCCGGCCCGACGCACGAGGTCCTCGGCCAGCCGCTCGATGTCGGGGAGGTAGTTGTCGCGCGCCTGCCGCTCCAGGCGGATCTGCGTGTTGGCGCGACGGGCCTCCTCCGGCGTCGCCACCGCCTCGAGGTCCCGCCGTCGCAGCTCCTCGTGCAGGCCGACGAGCTGCTCGAGCACCGGCAGCGGCAGCGACCGGCCCGGCCGGACCACGGGCAGGGCGAGCCGTTCGAACCCGGGGACGCGCTGGGCCCGGTCGAGCGCGATCTCGAGCGCGGCGCGCCGCGAGGGCGGCGTTGGGTCGAGCAGGTCGGCGAGCGGCACGTCGAGCACCTCGGCGATGCCCCGGAGCAGCGCGAGCCTCGGCTCCCGCCGCCCGTTCTCGACGAGCGACAGGAGGCTGCCGGTGACCCCGACGCGACGACCGAGGGCGTCGAGCGTCAGGCCGCGTGCCGTGCGGAGGTGCCGGACCCGACGCCCGAGCGTCAGGGCGTCGGGGCCGGCCGGGCGCGGGTCGGCGGGGCGCCGGCGGACGTCGTCAGCCACGGACCTGACCAACCGTCAAGACGGCGCGTCCTTGACAGGTCGGGAGGGCGGCGGCCGCGCGGCGCTCGACAGCACGATGGGGCGTGCGGGACCCCGACCCCCCGCGCAGAGGAGACCGGACATGAGCACCTTCACCGACGCGGCCGGCCCGCGGGGCGTCCGAACCCGGCGCCCGACGCCCGCCGACGTCGCCGCGGCGGCCGCGCGCGGGGACGTGCGCGCCTGGGTCGAGGCGGTGGCCGCTCTCACCGAGCCGGACGCCGTGGTGTGGTGCGACGGCTCCGCGTCCGAGCGCGCCCGGCTGCTCGACGCGATGGTGGGTGCCGGCACGCTCGTCCCCCTGGACCCCGGGCGCCGTCCCGGGTCTTACCTGGCGCGGTCCGACCCCGACGACGTCGCCCGGGTCGAGTCGCGCACGTTCGTGTGCCCGAGCCGGCGGGCCGACGCCGGTCCGACCAACAACTGGCGCGATCCGGCGGAGATGCGCACGGAGCTGGGCGAGGCGTTCGCCGGCAGCATGCGGGGCCGGACCCTGTACGTCGTGCCGTTCTCCATGGGCCCGGTCGGCAGCCGGCTGTCCCGGGTCGGGGTGCAGGTGACCGACTCCCCGTACGTCGTGGTGAGCATGGCGATGATGACCCGCGTGGGCACGGCCGTGCTCGACCGCGTCGCCGCCGGGGAGCCGTTCGTGCCCGCGGTGCACTCGGTCGGCGCGCCGCTGGTCGCCGGGGAGGACGACGTCCCGTGGCCGTGCAACGCGACCAAGTACATCGTGCACTTCCCCGAGTCCCGCGAGATCTGGTCCTACGGCTCCGGGTACGGCGGCAACGCGCTGCTGGGCAAGAAGTGCTTCGCGCTGCGCATCGCGTCCGTCATCGGCCGCGACGAGGGATGGCTGGCCGAGCACATGCTGCTGCTGCGGCTGACGTCCCCGCAGGGCCGCCGGTACCACGTGGCCGCGGCCTTCCCGTCGGCGTGCGGAAAGACCAACCTCGCCATGCTGCACCCCACGCTGCGCGGCTGGCGGGTGGAGACCCTGGGGGACGACATCGCGTGGCTGCAGCCCGGCCCGGACGGGGCGCTGCGGGCGATCAACCCGGAGGCCGGGCTGTTCGGCGTGGCACCGGGTACGGGTCCCACGACGAACCCCGCCGCGGTGGAGATGCTCGCGCGCGACGTGATCTTCGCGAACGTGGCGCTCACCGACGAGGGCGACGTCTGGTGGGAGGGCCTCACCCCCGAGCCGCCCGCCCACCTCGTGGACTGGACCGGCGCGGACTGGACGCCGGCCGACGGTGCCGCCGGCCGCCCCGCCGCGCACCCCAACTCCCGGTTCACGGTGTCCGCCACCCGGTGCCCCACCCTGGCCGCGGACTGGGACGACCCCGAGGGCGTCGCCGTCGACGCGATCGTCCTCGGCGGACGTCGCGCGACGACCGTCCCGCTGGTGCTGCAGGCCGAGAGCTGGGAGCACGGCGTGCTCATGGGGGCGACCGTCGCGTCGGAGCGCACCGCGGCCGCCGAGGGCCAGGTCGGCGAGCTGCGGCGCGACCCGTTCGCGATGCTGCCGTTCTGCGGCTACGACATGGCGGACCACTGGGCCCACTGGCTGCGGGTCGGCGCCGCGCTGGACCCGGCGCGCCGGCCGCTGGTGTTCCAGGTGAACTGGTTCCGCACCGGTGCCGACGGCCGGTTCCTGTGGCCGGGGTTCGGCGAGAACGCGCGCGTGCTGGCGTGGGTCGCGGACCAGGTCGACAGGGCGCGGCTCGTCCGCACGGATGTCGGCGCCGTCCCGAGCCCGATCGGGCTGCTCCCGGCGCCCGGCGCCCTGGACACCGCGGGGCTCGCGATGGACGAGCGTGCGCTCGCCGAGCTGCTCGCCTTCGACCCCGGGGCGTGGCTCCGGGAGACCGAGCGGACCGAGGAGTTCTTCGGGCAGTTCGGGGACCGGGTGCCGGGGAGCCTGCGCGCGCAGGTCTCCCGGATGCGGGCGGCCCTCGCGGCCTCGGCGGGGTCCGGCGGCCACGGCGGTCAGTAGCCCGCGCGGGGCGGGGCGGCGCTCCCGGCGAACCGGCCGGCGAGCGCCTCCGCCCCGCGCGCCAGCAGGGCGACGTCCGCGCCCACCAGGACGAACGACGCGCCGGCCGCGAGGTACGAGTCCGCCACCGCGGGGTCGAACGCGTTGACGCCGGCGGGTACCCCGGCCGCGTGCACCGACTGCAGGATCCGCAGCACCGCGGCGGTCACGTCGGGGTGCGTCTGCCGTCCGAGCAGGCCCATGGACGCCGCGAGGTCGGACGGACCGACGAAGACGGCGTCCACGCCGTCGACGGCCGCGATGTCGCCCGCCCTCGCCACCGCGTCGGCCGTCTCGACCTGCACCACCAGCGACACGTGCTCGTCCGCGCGCCCGAGGTAGCCGTCGACCGCGTTCCAGCGCGCCGCCCGCGCGAGCGCGGAGCCGACGCCACGACCGCCCCGGGGTGGGTAGCGGACCGCCGCGACAGCCGCCCGGGCCTCCTCGGCGGAGCCCACCATCGGCACCATCACGTTCTGCGCGCCGAGGTCGAGCACCTGCTTGAGCACCACCGGGTCGTTGACCGGGACGCGCACCACCGGCGTGACGGGGTAGGCGGCGACCGCCTGCAGCTGGGCGAGGACCGATGGCAGGTCGTTGGGGCCGTGCTCCATGTCGACGAGCAGCCAGTCCAGCCCCCCGCCGGCGCAGATCTCGGCGACCAGGGGACTGCCGGAGCTGATCCACATGCCGGCCAGCGGGCGCCCGGCTCCGGCCAGCGCCTCGCGGAACGTCGGACTCAGACGAACCGGCACGAGATCACCCCGAGGGGCCCGTAGTCGCACAGCACGCTGTCGCCGCGCGAGACCCAGACGGGGCGGGTGAACGAACCGGCGAGCACGGTCTCTCCCGCCTCGATCCGCGCGCCGTGCTGGTGCAGCTTCTGGGCCAGCCACGCGACGCCCGTCGCCGGATGGTTGAGCACGCCGGCCGCGACCCCCGTCTCCTCGATGGTCTCGTTGCGGTACAGCAGGGCGGAGACCCAGCGCAGGTCCACGTCGCCGGGTGCCGTCGGGGTGCCGCCCAGCACCACGCCGCCGTAGGCGGCGTTGTCCGCGATGGTGTCGACGATCGTGCGGCCCTCCAGCTCGATCCTCGAGTCGAGGATCTCCAGCGCGGGCGTCACGTGGTCGGTGGCGCGCAGCACGTCGAACACGGTGCAGCGCGGACCCTCGAGCGGGGCGCGCAGGACGAAGGCGAGCTCGACCTCGATCCGGACGTTCGAGTAGGCGTCGAACGGGATGAGCGCCCCGCTGTCCCACACCGTGTCGTCGAACATCACCCCGTAGTCCGGCTCGGTGATCCCGGTCGCCGCCTGCATCGCCCGCGACGTCAGCCCGATCTTGCGTCCGACGACGCGCCGGCCGGCGGCGATGTTTTTGTCCCGCCACACGTTCTGGATCGCGTAGGAGTCCTCGACCGTGGCCTCGGGATAGCGCGCGGTGATGCGCGGGATCACACCGCGGGCGCGCTCCGCCGCCGCGAGCTCCTCGGCGATCGCGGTGATCGTGTCGGCGGTCAGCATGCAGGCTCCTCGAGGGGGGACGGGGGGGTCGTCGCCCTCAGAGGGACGACGGGCCGGCGGGCTCGCCGGGGTGTTCGTGCTCGAGGTACGCGGCGAGCGTGCCGGTGCGGTGGCGGCGCACGGCCTGCTCGATGTCCTCCGGCGGCGCACCGTCCTCGATCAGCCGGAGGAGCTGCTCGTGCTCCTGCACCGACTCCTGGGCGCGAGCCGGGACGAACGCGAAGATCGAGTCGCGCATCGGGGCGAGGCGCGCCCACTCGGCGTCCACGATCTCGAGCAGGCGGGGATTCGCGCACCGGGAGTACAGGATGTGGTGGAACTCCTGGTTGAGTGCGGAGAACGCCCGTGGGTCGAACCGGTCCAGCGACCCGGTCATCACCTCGTTGACGGCCCGGGCGCGCCGCAGGTCGTCCGCGGTGAGGTGTCGGGCGGCCAGCGCGGTCGCGGCGCTCTCTACGACCGTGATCGCCTGCATGGCGTGCCGGTACTGCGTGTCGTCGACCATGGAGACCCGCGCGCCGACGTTCCGCTCGAAGGTGACCAGGCCCTCGGCCTCCAGCTGGCGCACGGCCTCCCGCACGGGCACCACGCTCATGTCGAGCCCGTTCGCGATGGTGCCGAGCACGAGGCGGTAGCCGGGCGTGAACTCCTGCTTCGCGATCCGCTCCTTGATCCAGTGGTACGCCCGCTGGGACTTGCTGACGCCGGTGGGGGTCACTGCTGGAGACGCCATTCCTCGTACCTCGCTCTCGTCTTCTCGTCCGGCGGGAACAGCCCCTCCAGGGGATGTCCCGCCGCGACCTGCTCCGCCACCCAGGCGTCCTGCTGCTCCTGCGCCAGGGCGGCGTCCACGACCTCCTCCGCGAGCGCCGGCGGCAGCACCAGCACGCCGTCGGCGTCGCCGACCACCACGTCGCCGGGCTGCACAGTGGTGCCGCCGCAGGCCACGGTGACGTCGGCCTCCCAGGGGACGTGTCGCCGCCCGAGCACGGCGGGGTGGGTGCCGGCTGCGAACACCGGGATACCGACCGCGGCCACGCCGTCCGCGTCGCGGACGCCGCCGTCGGTGACGATCGCCGCGGCGCCCCGGGCGCGCGCTCGGATCGCCAGCACGTCGCCGAGCGTGGCCGCACCGGTCTCGCCGCGGGCGTCGACGACCAGCACCTCCCCCTCGGCGAGCGTGTCGAACACGCGCTTCTGGGCGTTGTACCCGCCGCCGTGCCGCTCGAAGAGGTCCTCCCGGTTCGGCACCAGCCGCAGCGTCCGGGCGGTGCCGGCGAACCGGGCGCCGGGCCGCAGCGGCCGCACGCCGTCGACGGTCACGTCGTCCAGCCCTCGCCGGCGCAGCTGGGCGGACAGCGCCGCGACGGGGGTGCGCAGCAGCTTGGCGCGCAGCGCGGGGGTGAGCCCGGCGGGCGGCAGGCCCGCCGCCTCCCGCGACCCCCACGCCTCGGCGCGCTGGACGTTGTCCGGCGCCGGCAGAGAGCCGAGCGCGGCGTCGAACGGCGTCACGCCCTGGGTGACGGTGGTCACCAGGCGCCCCGACGACGGCGACCCGGGCGCGGTCGGGGCGTCGACCTCCACCTCGACGACGTCTCCCGGGACCACGACGCTGGAACCCGCGGGCGTCCCGGTGAGGACGACGTCGCCAGTCTCCAGCGTGAAGTGCTGGGAGAGGTCGGCCACCACCTGGGCGAGCGGGAACAGCAGCCCCGCCGTGGTGTCCTCCTGCGCCAGCCGGCCGTTGACCCAGGCGCGCAGCCGGATCGCGCCCGGGTCGACCGTGCGCGCGTCGATCAGCGCCGGGCCCAGCGGGGTGAACCCGTCGCCGCCCTTCGAGCGCAGGTTCGACCCGCGGTCGTTCGCCCGCAGGTCGTACAGGCCGAGGTCGTCCGCGGCGGTCACCCACGCGACGTGGCCCCAGGCGTCCTCGGGCCTGACACGCCGCGCCGGTGCACCGATGACGAGGGCCACCTCGCCCTCGAAGGCGAGGAGCTCCGTGCCGTCGGGGCGCTCGACGACCCCCCCGGACGCGGCGATCGAGCTCGACGGCTTCAGGAAGTACGACGGGGCGGCAGGGCGCCGACCGCGCTGGTCCGCGCGCGACGCGTAGCTGAGGTGGACGGCGACGACCTTGCCTGGGCGCCCGGGCAGCGCGGCGAACCGCTCGTCCCCCTCCCGCTGACGGGCGGCGCGCCCGGGGCCGCTCGTCTGCGTCGGCATCTCGTCCTCCTCCATGATGAGGAGGATCGTATACAATCCCGAAGTCCCGCGCAACCGCGGCTCAGTGCACCCCCAGGTAGTCCTCCAGCGTGGCCGGGGACGCGTGCAGGAGCGGCTCCCGCACCGGCTCGCCCGGGAACGGGCTCGCCTCGAAGAACCACCGCCGCGAGGCCGGCAGCCCCCACAGCTGCGCGCGCCGCGCATCGCTGACGTCCCAGCGGATCGGCTCGTCCTCCAGGTCGATGAACTGGTAGTGCGTCGTGAACAGCTCCACGCGGTGCTGGTCGGGGTCCCGCAGGTACAGGAACAGCGCGTTGCTGATCCCGTGCCGCCCGGGGCCGCGGTCGATCTCGTCGCCGACGCCCAGGGCGCCCGCGACGTCCGCGGCGTGCAGCAGGGCGGAGGCGTCGGGCACCGTGTAGGCGAAGTGGTGCAGCCTCGGGCCCCGCCCGTTGGTGAAGACCAGGTCGTGCGTGTTGCCCTTCACCTCCATCCAGGACCCCCACAGCTCGTCCGTGCCGTCCTTCGCCGTGTACTCGGACATCCGCATCCCCAGGCCCGTCCAGAAGTCCGTCGCGGCCTGCACGTCGTGCGTCACCACCTGGAAGTGGTCGAGCCGCTGCGGGGCGCCGGCGACGAACTCGTCGAACCGCTGCATCTTGCGCGGGACCAGGTCCATCGACGCGGTCAGCTCCAGGTGCGTGCCCACCGGGTCCCGGAACTGGAGCGTCGCGCCCTGGTGGGGCCGCTCCACGCGCCGGTGCTCGATGCCGCGCGCGGCGAAGCAGCGCTCCGCCGCCGCGATGTCGTCCTCGGTGCGCACCCGCAGCCCCACGCGCAGCGCCCGCGGCTCGTCCGCGCGCTCCAGCACCAGGCTGTGGTGCGCCGACTCCTCCAGGCCGCGCAGGTAGACGGCGTCCTCGGACTCCTCGGTGACGACGAGCCCGATCACGTCCCGGTAGAAGTCCCGGCTCCGCCCGAGGTCGGTGACCGCGAGCGAGACGTGGCTCGCGCGGGTGAGCGCGAACGGGGGCACGAGCGGGGTGGTGGGAAGCATCGTCGGTTCCTCCGGGTGGGTGCGGGTGCGGTCAGCGTGGCACCGACCGGGCGCCAGGAGAACTACCGGCTGGTTCTGCCTGTCATGCGTCATGGCTATACCCACCGACGCCCGATACCCTCGCGGCTATGGATCTCCGCCTGCTGCGCTACTTCACCGCGGTGGTCGAGGCCGGGTCGATGACGAGCGCGGCCGCGCGCCTGCACGTCTCCCAGCCGTCGTTGAGCGTGGCCGTCTCGCGGCTGGAGTCGGAGGTGGGGGTCGCCCTGCTCGTCCGCACGCCGCGCGGGGTGCGGCCGACGAGCGCCGGCCGGTTCCTGCTCGGGGCATCGGCCCGGGTGCTGCACGACGTCGACGACATCGCGGCGTCGCTCGCGCGGTTCGGCGCGGGGACGGCCGGCACGCTCACCCTCGCCGCGGTCCCGGTGCTGGTGTGGCACCGCGTGCCGCGGTTGCTGCGCGCCCTCGCCCGCGACGCCCCCGACCTCGAGGTCCAGCTCGTCGACCCGCCGCCGTGGACGGCGATCGACATGCTGCTGGAGCGCAGCGCGGACGTCGCGGCCGTCGTCGTGGCCCACCCCGGCCGGTTCGCGCGGCAGCACCGCGGGGTGCTCGACGTCGCGGACTGGGGAGAGGTCCCGCTGGTCGCCGCGCTCCCGCCCGAGGAGCACGAGGCGCCCGACCCGCTGCCGCTGCACGCCCTCGCGGGCCGGACGGTGCTGCTCCCCCGGCGCACCGCCGCGGTCCCGAGCCTGCCCGAACGCGTGGAGGAGGCGCTCGCCCGGCACGACGTCGCGCCCGCCGCGGTGCGGACGGTCGGGACGATCCAGGTGGCCCTGCCCCTGGTGGAGGCCGGCGTGGGCGCGGCGGTCCTGCCCGACCCCGACCACGCGAGCCTGCACCGGTTCGACGTGACCCTCCGCCGGCTGGACCCCGCCCCACCGCCGCTGCGGGCCCTCGTCCTGTCGCGGGCGGGCGCCGCGGCGTCCGACGCCCGGGTCGCCCGGCTCCTCCGGCACGCCCGGCGACCTGCGCCCCGGGGATCAGATACGATCTGATCCGCAGCCGGGCGACGACGCCTGGCGCGAGCCGCGCCGCCGCCCCGCCGGCGCCACTCGAGGAGGCGCCGTGGCCCCGAGCAAGGCCGAGCAGTGCTACCAGATCCTGCGCGAGCGGATCATGGACGGGACCTTCGCCCCCGGCCACCGGCTCGTGATCGACCAGCTCTGGCGCGAGTACCAGATCAGCTCCGTCCCGTGGCGGGAGTCGCTGCGGCGGCTCGAGGCCGAGGGGTGGGTGCACATCGTGCCGAACGTCGGCGCCGTCGTGAACACCTTCGACACCGGCGCGTGGGAGCGCACGCTCCGGCTCCTCGCCCGGCTGGAGGGGTACGCGACCGCGCTGTCCGCCCCCCACCTGACCGGCGGCGAGCTGGCCCGCGCCCGCTCGCTGAACCGCGACATGGCGGACGCCCTGGCCGCGTTCGACCCCGCCCGGTTCGGCGTCCTCAACCGGCAGTTCCACCAGCTCCTGTACTCCCGGTGCGACGACCGGCGCGTGCTCGACCTGGTGGAGGCCGAGTGGACCCGCCTGGAGCTGATCCGCAGGTCCGCCTTCTGGTACGCGCCCGGGCGGGCCCTGGCGTCCCTGGCCGAGCACGACGGGCTGGTCGACCTGGTCGAAGGGGGCGCGACACCGGAGGTCATCGAGACCGCCGCGCGCCGGCACGAGACGAACACGGCGGACGCGGTCGCCCGGCACGAGGCCCAGCTCGAGCTCGAGGAGGAGCCCGCGGCGCGGGAGGCGTGACGTCAGCCGGGCGGCCGGCGCCGGGCCCGGTGCTGGGCGACGTACGCCCGGCCGTAGTCGTTGCCGTTCGGCAGGCGCAGCGTCGTGTGCACGTGGAACCGCGCGGGCAGGCGGTTGCTGAGCCACACGCCGGCGTGGTGGTCCAGCTCCGCGAGGACCACCGGGCTGTGCACCCTCAGGTAGAACGGCTGGCTGCCGTCGGTCGCGCCGTACCAGGCGAACCAGGTCTCGCTCCGGTGCGCGTCGACCTCCTGGAGCGTCATCGCCCGCTGGGGGGCGACCAGCAGGGCGTGGAAGTCCTCGACCACCCGCAGCAGCGTCGCCCACTGCGCGTCGGTCAGGTCGGCCCCGCCGATGCCCTCGTACGGGACGACGCGGTTGTCACGGAACGCCCCGGCGACGTGCCGCTCGTCCGCCGGGTGCAGCCGGCCCGGCGGCATGGCCGGGTCGAGCACGGAGCGGTACACCACGGCCCGGTCGCGCTGCGCCGCGGTCAGGGACGACGCGAGGTCGAGCGCGGTCCGCTCGCGCGCGTCGAACAGCGCGGGCCGAGCGCCGTCGGCCAGCGCCGGCTCAGCGCCCAGGAAGACGGGGGCGACGACGTGCCGGCCGGCGACGGTCACGAAGCACACGGCGACGTGGTGGCCGAACAGCTGCCAGCCCCACGGCTCGTCCGGCGAGGGGCTGCCGAACAGGGAGAACCAGTAGGAGCGCTCGTTCATGAGCGCCGGCAGGTCCACGAGCTCGCCGAGGAACCCGTTCAGCGCCATGGTCTCGGCCACCCGGGCCCAGCCCTCCGGGCTCAGCGAGGCCCGGACCACGTCGAGCACCGCGTCCGCGGACTCAGGCGCCAGGTCCTCGAGCCGCAGCCCGACCCGGTGGATCACGAACTCCGGGTTGCTCCACGCCCGCCACTGCGGTGCGTCGAGCGGGTACTGCACCCGCGCCCGTTCGTCGTCGGTCAGCGTCGCCAGCGCGCGGGCCGCGGCCGCGAGCAGCGCCGCGTCCGGCGGCAGGTCGCCCGCGGTGCCCTCGGGCAGGCGGTGGACGTCGTCGCGCACGGCGCCGTGGTCGGTCACGCCGACGAAAGGCTCGTCGTACAGCGCCTGCCAGTCCGCCAGCAGCTCCTGCACGAATGCCGGCTCGCGCTTGCGGGCGGAGAAATCGTCGTAGCCGAGACCGCGCCACTGCGCGAGCACGGGGTCGTCGTGGTCGTAGAGGTGCTCCCGGTAGCTCTCGCCGGTCAGCACCACGTCCTCGTCACGCCCGGACACGCGGGCCGCGGAGAAGAACGCGTCGATCTGGTGGTCGTCCCGCTCGGGCATGGTTCCTCCTGGGTGTCCCAGCGCTGGGTGCCGCCGATCGTATACGAAACGGCCGCGGGTCGACAGGGGGAACCCCGGGTTCACCTGGCCGTTGCGCGACGTGGCCCAGATCACATACGATCCGTCAGGTCGTATACGATCCGAACGGACGCCGGCTCGACGGAGAGGCGCAGTCCATGCGAGACCCCCAGCACACCGATCCGGCGATCCCCTCGCCGCACGCCGGGCCGCGCACCGCGGCCGGCCGCCCGGACGGGCACCCGGCGCGCGCCTGACCCGCCCGGAGAGACGCGACCGTCCCCCACCGCAGTACCCGGCGCAAGGAGGCGCCCTCCCATGGTGAAGTCGACTCGCCGCACGCGGACCGCCGTCCCCGTGCTGGCCCTGGCACTGGCCCTGACCGCGTGCTCCGCCTCCGGCGACGGAGGCGGCGGCACCGCAGCGCCCGACGGGGGCGGTACCGCCGGCTCGGTCCTGCGCGTGAACTGGGGCGGGTTCCCCGAGAGCTGGGCGCCGGGCGCCGAGATGGAGGCGGGCTACCTGCGCGTCCCCTACGAGAACCTGGTGGCGCTCGGGGAGGGCAGCGAGATCCTCCCCGTCCTCGCCACCGCGTGGGAGCAGACCGGCGACGCGCTCACGCTCACGCTCCGTGAGGGCGTGACGTTCCACGACGGAACCCCGTTCGACGCGGAGGCCGTCAAGGTCAACCTCGAGGCGATCAAGGACACCCCCGGGCCCTACGCCGGGCCGTTCCAGGTGGTGGAGTCGATCGACGTCCTCGACCCGCAGACCGTGCGGGTCAACCTGAGCCGGCCGGCCCCGTCGCTCCTCACCACGCTCGCCACCCGCGCCGCGCCCATGGCGAGCCCCGCCGCGATCGCCGACGGCTCCGTCGCGCAGTCCCCGGTGGGTACCGGCCCGTGGGCGTACGACGCGGAGGCGTCCACGCCGGGCACCCGGATGAAGTTCACGGGGTTCGAGGAGTACTGGGGCGACGAGGTCGGCTTCGAGTCCGTGGAGCTGTACGCGATCGGCGAGGACAACGCCGCGACGGGCGCCCTGACGAACGGCGAGATCGACCTCACGGACACCGAGGTCTCGCAGCTCGCCACGCTCGAGGGGTCCGGCGACGTCGACACGCTCACCTACCCCGCCATCCGCAACAACCCGATCTTCTTCGACCGGGGGCCCGGCGGGGTGTTCGAGGACGTCGACGTGCGCCGCGCGGCCTGCTACGCCCTCGACACCGAGACGCTCGCGGAGCTCGAGCCCGACTGGGAGGTCCGCACCCAGCACTTCGCCGAGGGAGAGGTCGGGTACAACCCGGACATCGAGGGCTACCCGCACGACCTCGAGCAGGCCCAGGAGCTCTACGACGCGGCCGGCAACCCGCCCGTGCAGGCCGAGATGCTGGCGACCGTCTTCAACGAGAACCAGATGCAGGTCTACGCCGAGCAGCTCGGGGAGATCGGCATGGAGATCACCGTGCAGAGCGCGCCGCCGCCCCAGTACTTCACGGAGTGGAACAGCGGCCGCTACCCGCTGGGGCTCGGCGGCAACGACGAGCTCACGCCGTACGACTGGTACTCGGCCTGGTTCGCCGCCGACGCCCCCGGCAACCCGTCGGGCGTCGAGAGCCCCGAGCTGAAGGCCGCCGCCGACGCCGCCGTCGCCGCCGGGAGCGACGAGGAGGCCGCCGACCTGTGGGCCGAGGTCACCCGGATCATCTCGGACGAGGCGCTCACGTGCGCCCACGTCGCGGGCGAGGAGATCCTCGCCTGGAACACCGGCACCGTCACGGGGGTCGCGGCCCCGAGCCAGCCGTGGGAGACCAACCTGGTCGACTACCGCGCGCTGCGGCCCGCCGGCTCCTGACACCGCCCGCCCCGACCCCCGACCCGGACCAGACAGGAGCCGCCCGATGGGCAAGCTCGTCGCGTACCGCGTGCTGTTCGCCGTCCCCCAGCTCGCGATCGTGTCACTCGTGGTGTTCTCGCTGACCTACCTCGTGCCCGGCAGCCCGGCCGCGGCGATCCTCGGGACCGCCGCCACGCCGGACGCCATCGCGCAGGTCGAGGCCCAGCTGGGCCTCGACCGGCCGCCGCTGGAGCGGCTGGCGTCGTGGTTCGGCGGCGTGCTGACGGGCGACCTGGGGACGTCGTTCCGGTCCGGGGTTCCGGTGGCAGAGCTGCTCGGGCAGCGGTTCCCGGCGACGCTCTCCCTGGTCCTCGGGGGCATGGTCGTCGCGCTCGTCGTCGGGGTGGGTGCCGGTGTGCTGACCGGCACCCGTCCCGGCACGACGACCGACCGGGTCATCACCGGCGGTACCGTGCTGGGGCTGGCGATCCCCGAGTTCTGGCTCGGCCTGGTGCTGACGCTCGTGTTCGCCGTGCAGCTCGGCTGGGTCCCGGTGGTGGCGTGGACGCCGATCACCGAGGACCCGGTCGCGTGGCTGCGGGGGCTGCTCCTGCCGTCCGTGGCGCTCGGGCTGACCGGCGCCGCGATCATCGCCCGCCAGACCCGGGCGGCCGTCGTGAGCGCGCTGGCCGCGCCGTACGTCGACACGCTCACGGCGGCGGGGGTGCCCCGCCGCCGGGTCGTGCTGGTCTACGGGGTCAAGAACGCGCTCGTCCCGGTGCTCGCGTCGGCCGGCATCACGTTCGCCATCCTGATCGGGGCGAGCTTCGTCGTGGAGAAGGTCTTCACCTCCCCCGGCCTCGGCAGCCTCATGCTCACCAGCGTCATCGGCAAGGACTTCCCCGTGGTCCAGGGCGTCGTGCTCCTGACCGCCGTCCTGGTGGTCGTGGTGAACTTCGTCCTCGACGTCGGGTACGGCGTGATCAACCCGCAGGCGAGGCCCCAGTGAGCGCCGCCGTCACCGTCGGCCGCCCCGCGTCCGCGTCCCCGCTCCGCCGCCAGGCCGCGAGCCTGGCGCAGGCGTGGCGCCGCCTCCGGCACCAGCCGGCCACCGTCGCCGCGCTCGTCGCCCTGGTCCTGATCGCCGTGGCCGCAGCGGCGGCCCCGCTGCTCGCGCCGTTCGCGCCGGACGAGACCGACTTCACGGCCGCGCTGTCCGGGCCGACGGCGGAGCACCCGCTGGGCACCGACGACCTCGGCCGCGACACGCTGAGCCGCGTGATCTACAGCGCCCGAACGGCCCTGCTGGTCGCCGGGGGGTCGGTCCTCGTCGCGATGCTGATCGGCGTCCCCCTCGGGCTGCTGCTCGGGTACAAGGGGGGCTGGTACGACCGGCTCGGGTCCCGCGGCCTCGACGTCGCCGACGCGCTGCCTGGCCTGCTCGTGGGGTTCGTCGTGATCGCGGTCCTCGGGCGCGGGATGCTCGTGCTGATCGTGGCCATCGGCCTGATCTTCTGCATGAACTTCGCGCGCATGACGCGGGCCGTGACGCTCACGGAGCGCAAGAAGCCGTACGTCGAGGCAGCGCGCGTCTCGGGGTTGCCGCACCGCCAGGTCGTGTTCCGCCAGGTGCTGCCGAACCTCGCCGGACCGCTCGTCGTGCAGGGCGCCGTGTTCCTCGGGTCCGCGATCAAGGTCGAGTCCGCCCTGTCGTTCCTCGGTCTCGGGCTGGACGAGAGCCAGCCGTCCTGGGGCGGGATGCTGGGGCTGGCCGCCGAGCACCAGGCCGACCACCCGTTCATGGCGCTGCCGCCCGGCATCGCCATCGTGGTCACCGTGCTCGCGTTCAACGTGCTCGGCGACGGTCTGAACGACGCCCTGTCCGGACGCCGGCCCACCCGGCGCCGCCGCGCGGCCCGGTCGGCCGCGCGGCCGCAGCGCGCCGGCGGCATCCCGCCCGCCTCCGCCGCGGTCGCCGAGCAGCACCCCCGCGCGGAGCGGCCCGTGGCCGCGGCGCAGACCGTCCGGCCGGAGCCCGCCGCCCTCGAGCTCCGCGACGTGACGGTCGTCGCCGACCGCCCCACGGGCGAGACCGTCCCCCTGGTCGCCGACGTGGCGCTCACCGTCGCCCGCGGCGAGGTCCTGGGCCTGCTCGGCGAGTCGGGCTCCGGCAAGTCCATGCTCGCGAAGGCCGCGCTCGGCCTGCTGCCGGCGGGCGTCCGGCTCGGCTCGGGCTCCGTGCTGCTGCACGGCCGGGACATCGCCGGCTGCTCCGACCGCGAGCTCCGCGAGGTGCGCGGCCGGTCGCTGGGCGTGGTGTTCCAGAACCCGCAGGCCAACCTCTCCCCCGTGCACACCGTGGGCCGGCAGCTCGCGGAGCCGCTGCGCGCCCACCTCGGCATGTCGCGGGTCCAGGCGCGCGAGCGCGCGGCGGAGCTGCTGGACCTGGTGGGCGTCGACGACCCCCGCCGCCGGCTCGGCCAGTACCCGTACCAGTTCTCGGGCGGGATGGCGCAGCGGGTCGCGATCGCGATCGCGCTCGCCGGCGAGCCGGACGTGCTGATCGCCGACGAGGCGACCTCCGCGCTGGACGTCACGACGCAGAGCCAGGTGCTCGACCTGCTGCTCGACCTGCGCGAGCGGCTGGACATGGCGGTCGTGATGATCACGCACGACCTCGGTGTGGTCGCGGAGACCTGCGACCGGGTCGCCGTCATGTACGCGGGGCAGATCGTCGAGACGGGCGCCGTGCGGTCCTTGTTCGACCGCCCGCGGCACCCGTACACCGCGGCGCTGCTCGCGGCGCACCCGTCGGCGGACCGCGACGTCGACCGGCTCCCGACGATCCCGGGACGCGTCCCGCTCGCGGGCGAGTGGCCCCCCGGCTGCCACTTCGCCGGGCGCTGCCCCTTCGTGCGCCCCGAGTGCACCGCCGGGCCCGTCCCCCTGACCGACCACGTGCGGTGCGTGCGCGCCGCGGAGATCGCCCTCGAGGTGTCGGAGGTGGCCCACGCATGAACACGACTCAGGCCCTGCTGGAGGTCCGGGACCTCACGGTGGACTACGACTTGGGGGGTGCGGCCGCCTGGCGGCGCCGGACGACGACGGTCCTGCAGGGCGTCGGCTTCACCATCGCACCCGGCGAGACGTACGGGCTCGTGGGAGAGTCCGGTTCGGGCAAGAGCACGACGGGCCGGGCGGTGCTGCGGCTCGCGGACGTCACGGGTGGCTCGATCCGCTTCGACGGCACGGACCTCGCGACCTTCGGCCGCGAGACCCCGCTCTCGTACCGGCGCGACGTCCAGGCCGTGTTCCAGGACCCGGCTGCGTCGCTCAACCCGCGCCACCGGGTCGGCCGCGCCGTGACGGACGCGCTGCGCCGGCACGGGGTCCGCGGGCAGCGCGTGCGCGAGGAGCGCGCCGCGGAGGCGTTCGAGCAGGTCGGGCTGCAGCGCGCGCACCTCGACCGCTACCCCGCGGAGATGTCCGGTGGACAGCTCCAGCGCGTCGCGATCGCCCGCGCGCTCGTCCTCCGGCCCCGGCTGGTGGTCTGCGACGAGGCGGTGAGCGCGCTCGACCTGTCCACGCAGAGCCAGATCATCAACCTCCTGGCCGACCTGCAGGCGCAGACCGGCGTGAGCTACCTCTTCATCGCGCACGACCTCGGCGTCGTCCGGCACATCTCGGACCGGATCGGCGTGCTGCGCCGGGGTGTCCTGGTCGAGGAGGGCACCACGCACGAGATCTTCACCGCGCCCCGGCACCCGTACACCCGCGCGCTGCTGGCGGCGAGCCCCGCGTCGCAGCCGGCGGGCCGGGAGGAGCGGCGCGCGCGGCGGCTGGCCGTCCGCGCGGCCGCTGCCTGACCGGCGGTGACGGGGCTGGCCCCCGGCACGGCGAGGCCCGCGCACCGGGGGTGCGCGGGCCGTCGTCCGTGCCGGTCAGATCGGCAGGCCGAACAGGCGCTTCGCGTTGCCGGCGAGGACCAGCTCGCGCTGCTCGTCGCTGATCTCCAGCTCCTTCTTGACGAACTCGACCCCCTGGCTCATCCAGCCGTAGAACACCGGGAACGACGAGCCGAACAGGTAGTGGTCCGCCCCGCTGACCTTGATCGCGCACTCCACCTGGTCCTTGCCCCAGGAGTGCGGGTGGGTCAGGTCGAAGAAGATGTTCTGCTCGAGGTACGACGCGATCTTCTCGCCGCCCGTCGGGTCGAGCCGGGTCAGCGACTCGGTCTTGTTCGACGCGTGCGGCGTGAGCAGGGCCGCGTTGGCGAACCAGTTGCCGCCGAGCATCGTGTGGATGAACCGCAGCCCGGGCATCCGGTCGAACATGCCGCTGAACAGCTCCCGCCCGACGGCGGTCGCCTGGTCCACCACCCGGCCGTACTCGCGACGCAGGTTGGTGTAGTCGATCACCGAGCGCCACTCCACGGGCAGCGGCGTGTGGTGCACGACGACGGGGACGTCGAGCTTCTCGATCACCTGGAGATACGGCTCGAAGACCGGGTCGTCGAGATACAGCTGCCCGTAGTGGCAGGCGAGCTGGACGCCGACGGCGCCGAGCTCCTTGACGCACCGCTCGAGCTCGTAGACGTTCTCCTTGCCGCCCCACGGCGGCACGCACGCCGTCGCGAACAGGCGGCCACCCGAGCGGCGCACGATGTCCGCGGCGTTGTCGTTGACCTCGCGGCAGATCTCGAGCGGCAGCCACTCCTGCCACACCGGCACCCGCATGACGCCGTAGTCGACGCCGGCGTCGTCCATCGCGGCGAGCTTGGCCTCGACCGAGTAGTCGCCGTCGACGTAGTTGAGGTTCTGGTAGCCGGCCGGCTTCTCGAGGACGAGCTGCTGCTTGCCGCCCTCGGTGGTCGCGACCCGCGCGATCTCCCCGAACCCGCGCGGTGCGCTGTCGAGGAAGCCGTTGAGGATCTTCTCGTTGGTGAAGAGGTCCTCGGGCAGGTGGTGGATGTTGATGTCGACGACGGTCATGCCGCCTCCTTGTCGGTCGGGGCGCCCGGGACGGGCCACGGTGCCCCGCCCCGGGCGTCTGCGCGTCGTTGCGTCCGAGCCCGGATCGTATGCGAAACCATACGTGTGGTCGCCGCGCCCCACAAGGCGCCCGCGCGCGGCCGGCGCGACCCCACGAGCGTTGACCTGGCTCGACGAGAGCATCGCGGGACGCGCCTCTCGGTTGGATCTTGAAATCGTGTACGATCTCTCATAGGATCGGACATGCTGCACCGCCGCAGCACGGATCGCCGGCTCGCCCCCCCCAGGCGGCGGACCCGCGCCCTCCACGTCCCCGCGACGACGCGAGGAAGGAAGCCGGCCCCATGACCGCACCGCTGACCCGCGACGTCGCCTACGAGGACGGGCCCACCCGCATGGCCGGCCTTCTCGTCGCCCCCGGCGACGGGCAGCCGCACCCCGGCGTCCTGCTGCTGCACGACGCGTTCGGGCTGTCGGACGAGATGGTGGACGTCGCCCGCCGCCTGGCCGCGCTCGGCCTCTCCGTGCTCGCGGCCGACGTGTGGGGCGACCGCGCGCTGCCCTCGACCGAGGCGGAGATCGGGCCGCTGATCGGCGGCATGGTCGCCGACCGCGGGCGCTGGATGGGCCGCGTGGCGGCCGCGCACGCCGCGGCGGTGGCGCAGCCCGAGGTCGACCCGGCGCCCCTGGTCGCGCTGGGCTACTGCTTCGGCGGAGCCGGCGTCCTCGAGTACGTGCGGACGGGCGGCGCGTTGCGCGGCGCGATCAGCGTGCACGGCGGCCTGGACCTCCTCGCGCCCGGCTGGGACGGGGCGACGCCGGGGTCGCGGGTGCTCGTGTGCACCGGCGCGGACGACCCGATGGCGACCCCGGGGATGCTCGCCGACCTCCAGCAGGGCATGGACGGCGCCGGCGTGGACTGGGAGGTCCAGATCTACAGCGGGACCACCCACGCCTTCACCAGCCCCCGCGCCCGGCACTCCCCCCGGCCGGACGTCGTCGCCTACCACGCGCGCAGCTCCGCGCGCGCGTGGGCCGCGACCACCCGGTTCCTGCGCGAGCTGCACCCCACGGCGCAGCGCGCCGCCTGACCCCACGGCACCCGAGAGAACGAGGACACCATGCTCGACATCGCCATCGTCGGGGCCGGCCCGTGCGGGCTCGCCACCGCCCTGCGCCTGCACCAGCGCGGGTTCCGCCCGCGGATCTACGAGTCCGTCGCCGAGCTCCAGCCGCTCGGCGTCGGCATCGACGTCAAGGTCTACGGCACCCGGGAGCTCGACGAGCTCGGCCTGCTCGAGGAGTTCCGGGCGATCTCGGTCGACGCCGAGGAGTCGATCTTCTACAACAACCACGGGCAGGAGATCTACGCGGAGCGCTGCGGCGTCCACATGGGCTACCTGTACGAGCAGCGCTTCGTGCACCGCGGCTACCTGCAGATGCTGCTGCACCGGACCGTGCTCGACCGGCTGGGCCCCGATGCGCTGGTCCCCGGCGCGCGGTGCGTCGGCTACACCAACGGCGACGACGCCGTGACCCTCGACCTGCGGCACGCCGACGGGCGCACCAGCCAGGTGGTCGCCGACGTCGTCGTCGCCGCCGACGGCATCAAGTCGGCCGTCCGGCGGCAGATGCACCCGGACAGCTCCCGGCCCACGTACTCCGGCATCACGATGTGGCGCGGCACCACCCTGATGGAGCCGTTCCGCGGCGGCCACACGATCCTGCACATCGGCGCGCCGAGCGTCTCCAGCATGATCGTCTACCCCATCGCCGACGACTTCGAGGGCAGCGGGCTGACCCTGGTGAACTGGGTCGTCGAGGCGACGCGGGGCGAGTCCGTCGAGGACTGGAACCAGACGGGGACGGTCGACGAGGTCCTCGGCTACTACGACGACTGCGACCTGGGCTTCCTCGACGTCCGGCAGATGCTGCGCGACGCCCGCGAGGTCTACCTGTTCCCGCTGATCCGGCACGAGCCGCTCGACCGGTGGGTCGACGGCCGGGTGGTGCTCGCCGGCGACGCCGCCCACGCGATGTACCCGCGCGGCGGGAACGGCGCCTGCCAGTCGATCGTCGACGGCCGCGTCATCGCCGAGAAGCTGGCCACCACCGACGACCCGGTGGCGGCGCTGCACGCCTACCAGGACGAGCGGCTCGAGGCGGTCAACCGCATCGTCCTGGCGCACCGCGGCGAGGGCTACGAGGTGATCCGCCGGATGGTCGAGGAGCGCACGGGGGGACGCCGGTTCGACGACATCGAGCAGGTGCTGCCGCTGGCCGAGGCCGACGCCATCTTCAGCCGGTACCACGCGCTCGTCGGCCAGCCGCGACCCGGGTACGCGGCGGGCGAGGCAACCGGCTTCCGCACGGCCGGCGCCGAGAGCCGCTGAGGAGGCCGCCGTGGACCTCGGACTCGCCGGCCGCACCGCGTTCGTCGCGGCATCATCCCAGGGGCTCGGGTACGCGTGCGCCCGCTCGCTCGCGCGCGAGAGCGTCGCCGTGACCCTCAACGGGCGCGACGGCGACAAGCTCGCCCGGGCGGTCGACGCCCTCCAGGACGACCTGCCCGGCGCCGCCCTCGCGTGGGTCGCCGCCGACCTCACCACCGCGGAGGGTCGCGCCGCCGTCGTCGCGGCCGTCCCCGACGCGGACATCCTGGTGACGAACAACGCCGGCCCCCCGCCGGGCCAGCTCGCCGACTGGGACGAGGACGCGCTCGTCGGCGCCCTGCGGGCCAACGCCGTGCCGGCCGTCGAGCTGATGCGGCACTACCTGCCCGGGATGCGGGCGCGCGGGTTCGGGCGGGTCGTCAACATCACTTCCGCGATGGTGAAGAGCCCCGCCGCGGACATGGGCCTGTCCACCTCCGCGCGCGCGGCGCTCACCGCGATCAGCAAGTCCGTCAGCGTGGCCGTCGCACCCGACGGCGTGACGGTGAACAACCTGCTGCCCGAGCGCTTCGACACCCCGCGCCAGGAGTTCATGGTCCGGCGACGCATGGCTGCCGAGGGCATCGACCGCGACGAGGCCCGCCGGCGGATCGCCGCGACCATCGCGGCGGGGCGGCTGGGTCGTCCCGAGGAGCTCGGCGACGCCTGCGCGTTCCTGTGCAGCGCGCAGGCCGGGTACATCTCGGGCCAGAACCTCCAGCTGGACGGCGGCTCCTACCGGGGGCTGGTGTGACCGCGGTCAGGCCCGCCGGCGCGGCGGAGCTGGCGGAGCTCCGCGCGGTCGAGGACCGCCGTCGGCGGGCGCTCGTCGCCGTCGACCTCGCCGAGCTCGACGCGCTGTTCGACGACGCGCTCGTGCACATCCACAGCCCCGGCCTCACGCACGACAAGCCGCAGCTCCTGGCGCACGTCGCCGAGCGCCGCGCCTTCGTCGACATCACCCGCGGACCCCTCGACGTCCGCGTCCTCGGCGACGTCGCCCTCGTCGTCGGCACCCTGACCAACCGGATGCGTACGCCCGCCGGCGAGGTCACCCTCACCGGCGTCGCCACCCAGGTCCTGCGCCGCACCGGCGCAGGACGGTGGCGGTTCCTGCACTTCCAGCTCACCCCGACGTCCCCCGGACAGTGAGGACCCCACGATGAAGCTGACCCGGTTCCGCGTCGCCGACGGGCCGACGCTGCTCGGTCGCGTCGACGGCGACCACGTCACCGACCTGTCCGGCCTCGGCCTGGGCGCGTCGCTGCGTGCCCTCCTGCCCCGGCTCGACGAGCTGCGCGACGCCATCACCGGGGCCGACGGCCCCGGCTACCCGCTGACGGGCGTCGTGCTCGAGGCACCCGTCGACGACCCGCAGAAGTTCCTCGGCATCGGGATGAACTACCGCGCGCACGCGGAGGAGGCCCGCGCCGCCGGCATCCCCGTCCCGACCAGCCAGCTCTGGTTCAACAAGCAGGTGTCCTGCCTGGCGGGCCCGTACGACGCCGTGCACAAGCCGCGGGTGTCCGACGAGCTCGACTACGAGGTCGAGCTGGGCGTGGTGATCGGCACCCCCTGCCGGCACGTGCCCGTCGAGGAGGCGCGCTCCGTGATCGCGGGCTACCTGGTCGGGAACGACTTCTCGGTGCGCGACTGGCTGCACAAGCGCTCCCCCACCTTCACCCTCGGCAAGTCCTTCGACACCCACGGGCCCGTCGGCCCCTGGCTCACCACGGCCGACGAGGTGGCCGACCCGCTCGCGCTCCGGATGCGCCTGACCGTCAACGGGGAGGTGCGGCAGGACTGGACGACCGGCGACATGATCTACGGCATCGACGACCAGATCGCCTACCTCAGCCAGGTCATGACGCTGATGCCGGGCGACATCCTGCTCACCGGCACCCCGTCCGGCATCGCCGCGCCCACCGGTCGGTGGCTGAAAGCCGGGGACGTCGTGCGGGCCGAGATCGAGGGGCTCGGCGCGCTCGAGAACCGGGTGGTGGACGAGCCGTGACCCGGACCCTGGTGCCGGCGGCCGACGAGGCCCGGGTCCTGGCGGGGGTCCCCGACGGCCTGCTGATCGGCGGACGGTGGCGGCCCGCCACCGCCGAGCGCCTCCTCGACGTGCACGACCCCGCGACAGGGGCGCGGATCGCCCGCGTCGCCGACGCCTCGGTGGCCGACGGCACGGCCGCGCTCGACGCGGCGTGCCGGGCGTTCCCGGCGTGGGCCGCGACCCCGGCGCGGCACCGGGGCGAGGTGCTGCGCCGCGCCTTCGACCTCCTGCGCGAACGCGCCGAGGAGTTCGCCCTGCTGATGACGCTCGAGATGGGCAAGCCGCTCGCCGAGTCCCGGGGGGAGGTCGCGTACGGCGCGGAGTTCCTGCGCTGGTTCGGCGAGGAGGCCCCGCGCGTCCAGGGGCGCTACGGGCCGAACCCGGAGGGCACCGGGCGCGCGATCGTCACGCAGCACCCGGTCGGTCCCTGCTTCCTCATCACGCCCTGGAACTTCCCGCTGGCGATGGCCACCCGCAAGATCGCGCCCGCGCTCGCGGCCGGGTGCACCGTCGTCGTCAAGCCGGCCGCGCTCACCCCGCTGACGACGCTGCTGCTGGCGCGCCTCCTCGAGGACGCCGGCGTGCCGCCGGGCGTGGTGAACGTCGTCCCGACGTCCGCGTCCGCGCCGCTGTCCGAGGCGATCATCCGCGACCACCGGTTGCGGAAGCTGTCGTTCACCGGTTCCACACCGGTCGGGCAGCGGCTGATGGCGCTGGCCGCGGAGGGCGTGCTCCGCACGTCGATGGAGCTCGGGGGCAACGCCCCGTTCCTCGTCTTCGAGGACGCCGACCTCGACCAGGCGGTCGACGGGGCGATGGCCGCCAAGTTCCGGAACATCGGGCAGGCGTGCACGGCAGCCAACCGGTTCCTGGTGCACCGCTCGCTGTCCGCCGAGTTCACCCGCCGGGTCAGCGCGCGTGTGCGGGAGCTCCGCGTCGGCCGCGGCACGGAGGAGGGGGTCACGATCGGGCCGCTCGTCGACGACCGGGCCGTCACGACGACGCACGCCCTCGTGCGCGACGCGGTCACCCGCGGTGCGGTCCTCGAGGTCGGCGGCGCCCCGCTGGACGGGGTCGGCTCGTACTTCGCCCCCACCGTGCTCGGTGACGTCCCACCCGCCAGCGCGCTGCTGTCCGAGGAGATCTTCGGCCCGGTCCTGGCCGTCACCCCGTTCGGCGACGAGGACGAGGCGGTGCGGCGGGCGAACGCGACGGAGTACGGGCTCGTCTCCTACGTCTACACCCGCGACCTCGCGCGCGGTCAGCGCATGATCGAGCGGCTCGAGACCGGGATGATGGGCCTCAACGTCGGGGTCGTGTCCAACGCCGCGGCACCGTTCGGGGGGTGGAAGCTCTCCGGCCTGGGCCGCGAGGGCGGGCCGGAAGGCATCGGCGAGTACCTCCAGACCAAGTACACGCTCACCCGGGACCCGTTCGCGTAGCGGGCCGCTCCCCGGCGGCGTCTCTGCTGGTTCGACCACTGTGCGGCCGGGCGGCGGACCTGATGAGATGGCCTCCCCGTCCCGAGGAGGACCTGTCGTGCGCGCACTGCTTCTCGACCGCCCCGGACCGCCGGAGTCCCTGCGGGTCGGCCACGCCCCGGATCCGGCTCCCGGTCCCGGGCAGGTGCGCGTCCGCGTCGAGGCGTGCGGGCTCAACCCCGTCGACCACCAGGTCGCCGCTGCCGGCAACCCGGCGTGGTCCTGGCCGCACGTGCCGGGCCTCGACGTCGTGGGGTCGATCGACGCCCTCGGAGACGGCGTCGAGCACCTCCACCTCGGCCAGCGGGTCGCCTACCACGGGGACCTCCGGCGCGCGGGAGGGCTGGCGGAGCTCGCGCTGGCCTCCGCGACGACCGTCGCCGTCGTGCCCCGCGGTGTGGCCCCGGCCGCCGCCGCCGCGCTGCCGTGTGCGGGCATGACGGCCTACCAGTCCGTGCGGCGGCGCCTCCACGTGGCCGCCGGGGACACGCTCCTCGTCACCGGCGGCGCGGGCGGCGTCGGCGGGTTCGCCGTGCAGCTCGGCGCACTCGCCGGTGCGACCGTGATCGCCACCGCGGCGCGTGCCGACGCCGCCCACGTGCGCGCGCTCGGCGCCACGCACGTCGTGGACCACCACACCGAGGACGTCCCGGCGCGCGTGCAGGAGCTCACCGCAGGACGCGGCGTCGACGCGGTCGTCGACACCGTGGGCACCGAGAGCGCGGAGCGCCACCTCCGGCTGCTCGTGCACGGGGGCGGGCTCGCGGCCGTGGCAGGCCGCCCGGAGCTCACCGCCGTCCCCCCGTTCACGACGGCGCCGTCGGTCCACGAGATCGCGCTGGGTGCCGCGCACAGCCACGGCGACCTGCGCGCCCGGGCGGACCTGGCGGCCATGCTGAGCGAGCTCCTCGCCCTGACCGCGTCGGGCGAGCTGGACCCGATGGTGTCCCGGACGGTGGCCCTCGCGGACGTGCCGGACGCGCTGTCCGCGATCAAGCAGGGGCGCGGGCGCGGGAAGGTCGTGTACCTGGCCGAGGGCCCCGCAGCGCCTTGAGGGGAGCGCGCCGTCACCACCCCGGCCCCACCTCGAGCAGGCGCGCCGCGACACGTTCCACGTGCGGTGCCGCCACCCCGGTGCGCTGGACCAGGTGCACGGTGTTGCCGGGCGCGGGGTCGACGTCGTGCAGCAGCACCAGGTCGCCCGCGTCGAGCTCCACCTGGCAGAGGTACCGCGGCAGGACGCTGTAGCCGGCACCCGCCGTCACGGCCGACACGACACCGCGCAGGTCCGGCACCGTGACCGCGGCCCTGGCGGTCGAGCGCTTGCCGAACGCGGTCCGCCAGTACCGGCGGATGATCGGCAGCTCGGGCGCGTACGCGACCAGGGGCACGTCCCGGACCGCGACGCAGGGGTCGTCGGGCAGGAGGTGGGCGATGACGCGGTGCCACGCCGGCGCCGCCACCAGCACGTAGTCCTCGTGCGCGAGCGGCTGGGTGACGAACGCCCGGCCGGGTGGCCGGTGGGTGGCGATCACCAGGTCGTGCCGGCCCGCACGCAGGTCCTCCACCAGGTCGTTCGCGAGTCCGGGAGCGATCACGAGGCGTACGCCCTGGCTCACGAGGGGGGCCAACGCCGGCAGGACCCGGGTGCTGAGCAGCTCGGCAGGGCCGCCCAGCCGCACCGGTGGTTCGTGCCCGGCGAGCGCCGCGTCTCGCGAGCCGAGCGACGCCAGGGCGTCCAGCGGCGCGGCGACGTGACCCGCGAGCTCGTGCGCGCGAGCCGTCGGCTCGACCCCGCGCGGGCGGCGGCCGAACAGCGGCTCCCCGACCTGGCTCTCGAGCGTGCGCACCTGAGCGGTGACCGTGGGCTGCGCGATGCCCAGGGACTGCGCCGCCGCGGTCAGCGACCCCGCGCGGTACACCGCGAGGAAGGTGCGCAGGAGGTTGAGGTCGAGCGCCGCGGTCGCGAGCGCAGCGTCCGCGGCAGATCCCGGGCCGCCCGTCCGAGGGCTCACGTCCGACACGCCCTGAGCATAGGCACGGAGCACCGAGCTGGCCATCAGCACCCTGATGCCAGCGATCGAACAAGTGAGTGGTCCACCGATGGGACCCCGGTCTAGCGTGACTGCCGTCGCCCAGGGCGACGCGCCGTTGGCAGTCCGCGGCGCGGGAACCGATGACGGTCCGGCAGGGCCTCCGTCCTCCGGGCCCCGACACGAGGAGCACCCATGGCTCGCATCCTGTTCGTCATGACCGGCGCCGACGGGTGGACGCTGACCGACGGCACAGTTCACCCGACCGGCTACTGGGCCGACGAGGTCGCCGTCCCCTACGAGTCGTTCACCTCGGCCGGTCACGCCATCACGGTCGCGACGCCCGGCGGCGTCGTGCCGCCGGTCGACCCCGGCAGCCTCTCGGACGAGTCCAACGGCGGCGCCGACCAGGCCGCCCACGTCCGCGCCGTGCTGGAGGGCGCCGACGAGCTGCGCACCCCGGTCGCGCTGGACGCGGTCGACCTCGCGGGCGTCGACGCGATCTACGTGCCCGGCGGGCACGGGCCCATGGAGGACCTCGCGGTGGACGCCACCTCCGGCGCACTGCTGGCCGAGGCGCTGAGCGCCGGCACGCCGCTCGGCATCGTCTGCCACGGTCCGGCCGCTCTCCTCGCAGCGGTGGACGCCGAAGGCCGCAACGTGTTCGAGGGGTACCGCATCACCGCCTTCACCGACGAGGAGGAGCGCCTGGCGGGCACCGCGGCAACGGCGCCGTGGCTTCTCGAGCAGCGGCTCGTGGCCGCCGGGATCCAGGTGGTCGCCGGGGCCCCGTTCGCCCCGCACGTCGAGGTCGACCGCACCCTCGTGACCGGGCAGAACCCCGCGTCCTCCGGCGCCGTGGCCGCCGAGCTGCTGACCCACCTGGGCTGAGGAGAGCACCGATGACCGCATCGAGCACGACGACGAGCCTGCTGTTCAGCCCGCTGAGCCTCCGGGACGTGACCTTCCCGAACCGGCTGTGGATGGCCCCGATGTGCCAGTACTCGGCACCGGACGACGGACCCGACGTCGGCGCACCCACCGACTGGCACGTGCAGCACTACGGGTCGCGGGCCGTCGCCGGGCCCGGCATGGTGATCGTCGAGGCGACCGCCGTCGCGCCCGCGGGCAGGATCACCCCGTGGGACCTCGGCATCTGGTCCGACACCCAGGTGCCCGCGCACCGCCGGGTGACGGCGTTCCTGCGCGAGCAGGGCGTCGTCCCCGGCATCCAGATCGCGCACGCCGGCCGCAAGGCCAGCACCGACAAGGAGTTCCTCGGGGGCCGGCCGCTCGTGGAGGACGAGGGCGGGTGGACCACCGTCGGGCCCAGCGCGGTGCCGTTCGCCGACGGGCACCCCGCGCCCCGGGCGCTGACCGCCGACGAGATCCGCGACGTCGTCGCGCAGTTCGCGGAGGCCGCCCGGCGCGCGATCGCCGCCGGCTACCAGGTCATCGAGGTGCACGCGGCGCACGGCTACCTCCTGCACCAGTTCCTCTCCCCCGAGTCGAACCGCCGCACCGACGGCTACGGCGGCGACTTCGCGGGGCGCACCCGCCTCACCCGCGAGGTCGCCCGCGCCGTCCGGGGCGCCGTGCCGGACGGCGTCCCCGTCCTGGCGCGCGTCTCGGCCACGGACTGGGTCGAGCCGGAGGGATGGACCGCCGACGAGACCGTCCGGCTCGCGGCCGGCCTGCGCGAGGACGGCGTCGACATGATGCACGTCTCGACCGGTGGCAACCGGCCGGCCGCCTCGATCCCGGTCGGGCCGGGGTACCAGGTGCCGTTCGCCGCGCGCGTGCGGGCCGAGTCCGGCATGCCGACCGTCGCCGTCGGGATGCTCGCCGACCCGCACGTCGCCGAGCAGGTCCTCGCCGACGGCTCCGCCGACGCGGTGGCGGTGGGGCGCCAGATCCTGGTCGACCCGGTCCTGCCGCGGCGCACGGCCCGCGCGCTCGGTGTCCCCGCGCCGCAGCCGCCGCAGTACGCACGCGCCGAGCGTCGCTGAGGGCGCCGACGGTCGACGGCGGAGCGCTCTCGACGAAACGGGCGCGTCGCCGTCGGCCAGGCGTCACGGGGCGGCGCCGCGCGGCGCGGCGGTCGCGTGCGCTCGGGTCGTGGGCAGCGGGGTACCTCCGCAGGGACAACGACTGCTGACCCGATGCCCAGACGACGGAGCCCGCCTGGTCGACCAGGAACGCGACCCGGCACCGCAAGGCCGGTGAGGTCGGGAGGGGCGCCGCCACGGAGCGCGGGGTGGAACACGGTCGCCCGATCGGCGCAGGGGCGCTGTGCGCAGCTAGCCGCGGCGAACGACAGCGGATTCCTGTACCAGGTGCCGCCCACCTCGTCCGATGCTGTGACGGAGGCACCGCCAGCCCTGGGCACCAGGGGCTGCTCGCCGCCACAGCCGCTCCGCACCTGGCGACAGGTAGCGTCGACTCAGCACCACACCGCGCTGACCGCACCGACGGAGCCCACCCGCGCCGACGCCGGGCCCCTTCCGGAACGATGCGTGACCCGAGCGCCAGGCGTCGAGCCGGGCCCCTCGCACGTGCGCTGGAGCCGCGGGACCAGGGGCCTGTGCCAGGTCGCCGGTGTGGTGCCGCTCGCGAGCATCGCCGCGACGGGCTAGCTGGTGGAGCGAGAGCTCGGCCCGCCCGGAGCCGGTGGCGATCGGCCCCGCCCGGTCGGCCCCCCCGCCGACCGGCCCTACGCACCACGACCGATCTGCAGACGGACCGGCCTGACCCGCAGGCCCGCCCGGCGCGATCGACGCGCTCCCCATCGACGACGCGAGATCTATCGCGACCCCATCCAAGACTTATCTGATACCTTTTGGCGTCGGGCCGATGGCGGCCCCGGTGCGAGGAGAACAATCGATGACGATGCACACGACGCCTGCACAGGCGCAGGACCGACGCGCGTACTGGTCCACGGAGAGCAACCCCCAGACGGGCAGGAAGTTCGAAGCAGCGCTGGGATCTCTGCGGGTGGCGCACAACGGGGGCGCCGACATCGACGCGCTGCTCGACACCGACTACGGTGCGCGGTTCGCGGAGGACCTCGAGCTGGGTTTTCGGTTCGAGGAGGACCCCACGGGCCGCGATGTCGAGGAGTACTACCGCGGCCTCGGGCTGCGGCGACAGATGTTCGAGAACTCGGACTACTACACGCGGTGGTTGCTCATCACCCCGCTCGAACTCGAGGACGTGGCAGCCGAGGGTGGCCGGTACCCGGTGGTGTTCGTCAACCACGGCGGGTTCTGCTCGATCTCGACCGACGAGTTCATCTCGGGGTTCCCACGGGTCGCCGCACGCGAACGGATCATCGTCGCCATGCTGCAGGACACGAACCCCGCGAACACCCAGCGGGTCCTCGATCGCCTCATCGAGCTGTACCCGGTCGATACCGAGCGCGTCTACTTGGTGGGCGAGTCCCAGGGGGGATACCAGGCGACCTCGACGTACTTCCGCGCCCCTGAGCGATTCGCCGCGGTCGTCACGTGCGGGAACGACATCTGGCGCGACTGGGACAACGTGAATACACCGTTCAGCGACCAGGAGATCGCGCACGTCACCGAGACGTTCGTGCCGTTCATGCAGATCGTCGGGCAGTTCGAGGCCTCCGGCTTCGCCCCCGTGAACGACTGGCATCCCCGTAAGGACTGGGGCGCCGGCGACGGTCCCGAGCCCTACCACGACCCGCGACGCGACGACGAGCGTGACCCCACGCGCAACGTGAACGGCCCGCGCCGGTTCTCGACGCAGCCGTCACCCCCTGAGGGGGTCGACAAGCACGAGTGGATGCTCGCGCGGCTCAACAAGCGGATGGCGACCCTGTCCTGCGCACCGAGGGACCCCGGCATCTGCATCGGCTACCTCGACAACCCGGACACGGAGCTGCACGGCGTGCTCGGCTTCTACGGCGACCGGGAGCGTACCGAGACCATCCTCGGCGTCACGCACTGGATCAGCGACATCGATAACGCCGCCGGCATCAACGCCTTCCGCTACGTCGTCGTGGCGAACGCACCCCACTGCTGGCCGGCGACCGCGGCCGACCTCGCGTGGGAGTTCATGGCGACGTTCCGCCGCGACGCGCGGACCGGCTCGATCGTCGTCGATGAGCGCCAAACGCACCACACCACGACCGCGGCCGGGGCACAGACGCCGCCGGCCTGAACGACACCTCCGGGTGCCGGACCACGAACGATCCGACGGGCAGCGCTGCCCCGAACACGAGTGGAGCGTCATGAAATGAGTATCGCCGCAGTCGACAAGGCTCCGACCGCCAAGGTCTGGAACAGTGCTTTCATCAACATCTTTCTGGCGTACTTTCTGGTGAACGTCGCCCTGGGGATGTCCAACAACCTTTCCACGCCATTCGCCAAGGAACTCGGCGCGACACCAGTTCTGATCGGGGTGGTCGCTACCGGCTTCACCTACGGTGCCATCGTGTTCAAGCTCGCGTCCGCGCCCGCGATCGACACCTACAACCGCAAGTTCGTGTTGCTCGGCGCCGTCGCAGTCATCGCGATCGCGTTCGTGGGGTACGCCATCTCCACGACCGTGCCCGTGCTGATCACCTTCCGGGTGCTCCAGGGCGTCGGGCAGGCGTTCACCGCGACCACGTTCATCGCGCTGGCTGCCGACACCCTGCCCCGGGAGAAGCTCGCCCAGGGGATGGGCACGTTCGCGATCGGCACCGCGGCCGCCACCATGGTCGCCGCGCCCATCGCGCTCAAGGTCCAGGAGGCCACCTCCTACCGAGCCACCTTCGTGATCGCACTGGTGGTTCTGGTGCTGGGCGCCGTGGCGATCCTGCGCATCGAGCTCAGGCCGCTGCCGCGCAAGAAGTTCCGGATCACCCTGAACGGCTTCATCGCCGTGGAGGCGATCCCGCCGGCGCTGATGCAGTTCCTGTTCATGATGGCCTGGTCCTGCGTCTTCTCGTTCCTCATCGTCTTCGGGATGGACCAGGGGCTCGGTAGCAACGTCGGGTTCTTCAACACCGCGTACGGCCTGGCCGTGTTCGTCGCCGCACCGCTCGGGGGCCGGCTCGTCGACCGGTTCGGCTACTACATGCTCATCCCGATGATGGTCTTCATGGGTGTCGCCCTGCTTCTCATCAGTATCTCGACCAACCTGGTGACACTGCTCGTCGCCGCGGTGTGCGGTGCATTCGGCTACGGCGCCGCCGGCCCGGTCGTCCGCTCCATGGCGATGGGCATCGTCCCGAAGCCGCGGCGCGGCGCGGCCAGCAGTACCTTGTTCCTCGCGTCCGACGTCGGCCAGCTTCTCGGCCCGATCGTCGGTGGCATCCTGGCCACGAGCTTCGGGTACGCGGCGATGTTCCGCGTCGTGCCGGGCTACCTCCTGCTCGTCGTGGTGCTGCTGCTGGTCACGCGCAGGTCGCTGACGTCGAGGATCGCGTCGGTGGCCGCCGCCGAGCAGGCGGAGGTCGAGGCCGCGGCCCGCGCGGCCTGAGACGCGCCACGGTGCGAGCCCCGACGGGCTCGCACCGTGGCCGGAGAGAATGCCCGCACCGGCGGCGCCGCGAGGGCATCGCTCAGACCGGGATGGACCTGGAGCTCACGGCGCGACGATGGGACGAACCACGAGCATGACGGCGATGACGCCCTCGTCTCAGCGGGCCACGACGACGACGTCGACGGCCCGGATCTGGAACCGCTCGTTCACGAGCGCGTTCACCGCGTACTTCCTCATCAACCTCGGCCTGAACTTCGGTGAGGTGATGGTCCCGCCGTTCGCGAAGGCCCTGGGCGCCACCCCGGTGGTGATCGGGACCGTGGCCGGCGCGTTCGCCGGAGGCGCGATGGTCTTCAAGCTGGTGTCGGCGCCCGCGATCGACGCCTTCCGACGCAAGTATGTCTTGCTGGTAGCGATCGTGGCGATCGCGACGGCCTTCGCCGGATTCGCGTTCTCGACGGACGTCCCGACGCTGACGACGTTCCGGATCCTGCAGGGTGCCGGCCAGGCGTTCACCGCCACGACATGCATCACCCTCGCCGCCGACGCGCTCCCTCGGGAGAAGCTCGCGGCCGGTATCGGGGTTTTCGCGGTCGCGTCCGGCGCAGCACGCATGCTCGGCGAGCCGGTCGCGCTGAAGATCCACGAGATGACGAGCTTCCGGTTCACGTTCCTGGTCGCGGTGGTGATGATGGTCTCATCGGCAGTCGCTAGCCTGAGCATCACGACCACACCCGTACCCAAGAAGCAGTTCCGGCCCTCGCTGTCCGGCTTCATCGCCGTCGAGGCGATCCCGCCGGCGCTGCTGCAGCTCATGTTCATGCTCGCGTGGTCCTGCGTGAACTCGTTCGTCGTCGTCTTCGGCCAGGAGCGGGGCCTGGGCAGCAACGTCGGGTTGTTCGCGACCGTCTACGGCCTGGGCATCTTCGCCTCGGCACCCCTCGGTGGCCGGCTCGTCGACCGGTTCGGCTTCATCATGATGCTGCCGATGCTCGGCTTCTTCGTGGCGTCGCTGTTCCTGATCAGCATCGCCGACGACCTGTGCACGCTGCTGGTCGCCGCCGCCGTGGGCGCGTTCGGCTACGGCGCCGCAGGCCCGGTGGCACGGACCATGGCGATGAGCGTGGTGCCACCCCGGAGGCGGGGCGCGGCGAGCAGCACCCTGTACCTGGGCTCGGACCTCGGCCAGCTCGCAGGACCCGTCATCGGCGGCCTGCTCGCCGCATCCCTCGGCTACGCCGTGATGTTCCGGGCCGTGTCGGCGTTCGTCGGCGGCGCGCTGGTCGTGCTGCTGCTCACCCGTCGATTCGTGACCAGGGCACGCGCTGCCGCGGCGGTCGCCGACGACCTCACATGACCAGGTCGAGGGACGCGTCGCGCTGATCCCCGTCCGGGGAGATCGTGATGAAAGTGCCCAGTCGGTCGGAGCGCTCGAAGCTCTCCGCGTACTCGATCGGCCCAGACGGCGACTCGGTGACCCGCGTGTGCAGAAGGAGAGGGAACCCGACTGGGATGTCGAGGACTCGCGACTCGATGAAGTCCGCGGTCACCGCACTCACCCGGCTCTGGCTGCGTGCAAACCGGGTCCCGTACCGCTTCGCGAGGAAGTCGTACAAGTAGAAGATCCGCCCGGACTGCTCTGCCAGGTCGGGAAAGGCGGCGGCGTCCAGGTAGCTCGCGATGTGCGCGACCGGCTCGTCGTCCATGAGCTTGATCCGCTGAACGCGGTGCACGAGCGCGCCGGGCTCCAAACCCAGGGCCAGCGCGACGTCTTCGGGCGCGCGCACGGTCTCGATGGTCGCAGCTTGCGCCACCACCGATGACGGCGATCCCGAGACCGCACGGGTCTCGACCGCGGTGCGTCCGACGAGCGAGGTGAACGCATAGGAGTCCGCACGTCGAGGGGACGCGGTCACCTCAGTCCCACGTCCCTGCCGCGAGTCGACGTACCCGTCGGTGCGCAGAAGGGCCACAGCCTTGCGGATGGTCGTCCGGCTGACGTCGTACTGCGCCATCAGCTCGGACTCGATCGGCAGGAAATCTCCCGTGCGGTACGTCCCGGAGGTGATCTCGGCCTTGATCTGCCGGTACACGTCCATGTACTTGACCGCCACACGCACCCCCACCGCCGATTTGTACCTGAAAGGGATCCTACCCGGGGCGAGACACCTAACTTGAGGCTCAGACCGGCTCTGACGACCGCACCTCTCGGAAGTTCCGCCCTGGACCGGTTCAGAGAGCAGGGGACCGACTGGCGCGTCACCAGCACACCCCCTCGCCGGCCGCGCTCTGGAGCGCCATCGCTCCCCGACAGTCGTCGCTCCGGCATGAGCCAGTGGAGCCGACTGGCCGCCAAGGGGACACGTCAGCGAAGCGCGTCCGTGTCACTGCCGGAGAATCGACCCATCGCGCGGGCTGGATCTGGCAACCTCGGCTTCGATGGGCTGATGCATCAGGCTCCGCGTGAGAGCGAGAGAGTCCGCATCGGCGCGAACAGGAACGTCGTCCCCAACTCGTCCGGTGGATGGGATGTAACCGTGAACCCGGGCAACGACCCACGGAACATCCCGGGCTGAGGGCGCAACGGCCTCCAGCTCCAGGCGTGGCACCAGTCGCGGTCCCGTCACCGCGACAGCGGATCGCACCCCACCGGACGCCGGCACGACGGGAGGTCGTACCGGCGACCGGTGAGGGCGCTGAGTCCGGGACCAACCGCAGGCCTACACGCGGAACCGGCCGACGATGTCCTTGAGCTCGGCCGACATCACCGCGAGGGCCGCCACAGCCTGCTGCGACTCGCTGACACCCACCGTCGTGGTCCCGGCGGCCTCGGCGACTCCCGTGATGTTCGCGGCGATCTCGCTCGACCCGGTCGCCGCCTCGGACACGCTCCGGTTCATCTCGGCGGTCGTCGCGGTCTGCTCCTCCACCGCGCTGGAGATCGTCATCTGGAAGTCGCTGATCTGACTGATGATCCCGCTGATCTGCTCGATCGCACCCACCGCACCGGACGCGTCGCCCTGGATGGACTCGACGCGCCGCGCGATGTCCTCGGTCGCCCTGGCGGTCTCCTGCGCCAGCTCCTTCACCTCACCCGCGACCACCGCGAACCCCTTACCCGCCTCCCCCGCTCGAGCAGCCTCGATGGTCGCGTTCAGCGCCAGGAGGTTGGTCTGCTCCGCGATCGAGGTGATGAGCTTGACGACGTTCCCGATCTCCTTGCTGGAGTCACCCAGACGGGCCATCGTCGTGGACGTCGACCCGACCGCGTCGACCGCACGGTTCGCGACGTCCGACGCGCGCGCCGCGTTCTGCGCGATCTCCTGAATCGAGGCGCCCATCTGCTCCGAGCCGGCCGCCACCGTCTGAACGTTGCGCGAGACCTGCTCGGCGGCTGCGGACACCACGCCCGCCTGCGCTGACGTCTCCTCCGCCGCCGCGGCGATCTGACCGGTGGTGGCCGACATCTGCTCAGCGGCCGAGGCCAGCGAACCGGACGACGCGTCGATGGCCGCGATGACCTCGCGCAGCTTCGCCACCGCGGAGTCAAGGGCAGCACCCATCGTGCCGACCTCGTCCCGGGAGCTCAGACCCGCCCGCACCGTCAGATCCCCGCGCTCGATGCCGTCAGCCACGATCCGCACCCGCGCGAGGCCACGGACGATGGACCGGGCGACCAAGACCCCGACCCCCACCGCGACCACCGTCCCCAGGACCAGCAGGACCAGCACCGCGGTCCGGTTGGCGGTGAAGTCGCGAGCGGCGGACTCGGCGGCCGCCGCCGCGCCCGCCTCCTCGCTCTCCACGAGGGACTCGACACTCGCCCCCATCGCGTCGATGAACGACTGCGCCTCCCCGTCGCGGACCGACTCGTAGAGCGCGACGTCGCCGGCACGACTGGCCGGCAGCATCTTCGACTCACGCACCGCGTCGTAGCCGTCCAGGGCCGTCGAGAACGTCTCCAGGGCTGAGCGCTGGTCGGCGTCGAGGTGGAGATCGTCGTACGCCTCGACGGCGTCGCGGACCTCGCTCTCCGCGGCGGCGATCTTCTCCTCGGCGGCGTCCTTCGCCGCGTCGTCGCGCGCGATGACGTGGTTCGCCAGGCCGAAGCGCATCTCGACGGTCGCCCGTCGGATCGTCGCGGCGTACTGCAGTCCCGTGAAGTTGTCCCGGTACATGGAAGAGGTCGCGTCGTTCGTCCGGCTCAGCGCGCTGATCCCCAGCACGCCGACGGCTGCACCGACGACCACCGCCACGAGCACCGCGGCGACGATCTTCGTCGCGATCCCGCGATCGGCGATCCATCTCACCCGAGACCCGCCGGCGTGCACATCATTCGTCGTCACGAGAGTCACTTTCTCGACATCGGGCCTCGTTCTGGACCGTTCGACCGGCAGATCGGCCGACGACGACCACGCGATACGGGATCTTCGTCCCACGTGCGGGTGAAGTGTCCCGCCGCCCCAGGCGCCACCCGGCAGAACCCCAGCGGGACGCAAAGAACGAGCCGACACTCAGCACAGCGCCGTGACCACACCGTCACGTCGAGCGCTCGACAACCCACCCCTCACTCGACCGGCGCGGCGGCACCAATCGAGCGGCCCGCCACCAAGCCCACGAACAGCGCCGCCCCCACCACATCGCACCGCTCAGCGACACCGCCCACGCCAACCTCGACACCCTCGAAAGGCGACCCCCGATCCCCGATCCCGGCGCGCGCAGCACACCCTAGAGCGACGTCACGAACGCCTATCACGACCACGCGGACACCCCCGAACCCGCCCTCACGAGCTCACGCACTCCCCCACCCGGCCGTCAGTCCCACCACAACCCCAGGACACTGCCTTCCGACCTCCCGACAGCCAGCGCCTCACCGGCGTGGCCAGCCCAGTACGGACGCACCGCGACCCACCCAGTCCACAACTCCGCAACGGCAGCCGCCGTCGCCTCCGACCGCCACTCGCGCACCAACCGCTCACGCAACGCCGACCACGCCAGCCTGCCCAGGACCTGAAGAGCGTCGAACCGCAGGTGACCCCACGACAAGACCCGGCAAGGTTCGCCGAACCTGAAGCTGCACGATGCTGCCTGTAGCGCCCTGAGCCGGTGTCAGCCGGTCGGTCGCCGAACTCCTGGCGCGGGACCGACGCGCAAGCGCACGACCCCCGGTCACGGCGATCCAGGAGCCGTGCGCAGCACGCGTGCACGCGCGCATCAGCGCGGGTTGTTGGGCTTCGTCACCGCCTGGCACACGCACACGATCGCCACGGCAGCCGCAAGTACGGCCATGGCGGTGGACAGCGCCTCGCCGCGCAGCGCGAGGATCACCGCCAAGGTCCCGAAAGCTACGGCGCCTACAGCACTGATGAGTCGCTCACGTGTGCTTCTCACGGGCACCACCTTGAACCGTTGGAGGAGTTGATGTAGCACCGGGGTGAGAGTCACCGACGCCAGCGCCGTCCTCGAGGATCTCCTCGCCTCCGTGCCGGACCTGTGGTGGTCTGGTGGTCTCGCCCCCCGTGCTGGACCTGCTCGCCGCTACTGCCGGCAACGCCGACACACTCTTTCCGACCGTCGTGCGTCGTGCAGTGAGGTGGGTTCCTCGGGCGTGAAGCACCCAAACGAGGTGGCCTGTCGCTCTATGAGGCTCCGCCCAGGACACCCTGGGCGGAGCCTCTCGAAGCCGCACGGTGACTAGCGAGGGCCTGACGAGCGCCCCTCGCTTCGAGACGCACGTACCGCTCGAACGCCCAGGACCAGCCACATCACACCAACCGCGTATCCGAGGACCGCGACCCACCACGGCCCGTCGATCGTGGCCCAGACGCCCATCGCGAGGAAGATGCCGGCTGCCACGAAGCGCAGGACGAGCTGAGAACGGGAGATCACGGGCAGTACCTCGATCCGTTGCGCCCGGTTCGAGGCCCGGGTCGACGGTCGACGACCCGGGCCTCGCGTTGCACTCGTCTGTTGCCCGCCACGCGGACGCCGCCGGAGCGATCTCTAGGCCGGTACCGGCGGCGTCTCACGTTGTGCGACCGGGGTCGCACTCACGCACATCTCACGGGCGGCGAGCAGCTCGCCATGCCAGGCCGCCGGTGAAGGCTGCCGCTGCCAGGGCGAAGACTCCGCCCCACGGCGTACCGGAAATAAAGGCGATAATCGCGGCAGCAACGAGCAGAACTGCGGCGACCGTGTACAGCAGTTGGCGGGTCTGCGTAGACACCGAGGCAACCCCTTCCTAGAAGCAAGCGTCGATCGTCCACGCGGCCGACCCGGCCACGAGGAAGGCTGATCCGACCACAAGAGGAGTGCTCACGCCACCCGTGACGGGATCTGCCGCAGAGCTAGCGACGAGAGCGATCGTGCTGCCCACAAGGGACAACGACGCAGCAGCGCAGTTCCAGCTCGTGCCCGTCGGATCGGTGTAGTTGACGGGGTTGTTGGCGGCGTACGCGTACCGGTTGGCATTCCCGGGGTCGAGGGGCGCGTCAAGGGTCTCCATCTGAGTCCAGCGTCCCTCGTGAGCGTCGTAGTACCGGGCGCCGTTGAGGGTCCACGTGGTCGTCCGGTCGTTGAGTCCGCCGGTGTACAGGAACGGGGTAAAGGTGACGCCGACGCCGGCGCCGTCCTCGAGGACTTCCGGCACACCGTAGGGGTCGAACTCCACGACGGTCTCGGTGCTGTTGTCGTCGGCGATGAGTGCCAGCGGTGAGCCGAGGTTGTCGTAGACGTACAGGCCCGTCTCGGCGGCCTCGGTCCGCAGGGACAGCGGCGTTCCGAGGGCGTCGTGCTCGATGTATGCCGTCTCGCCTCCGTGCCGGACCTGCTCGATGAGCGGCTGCCCGAGCTGGTCGGTGCGTCCGAGGGTGTACCCGTACTCACCGTCCGGCGTGGTCTGCGCGACGAGCTCGGTGTTGCCCAGCCCGGCGTACAGGTACTCATACGTCTGCCCGTCCCGGGTGACCGAGTCGAGCTGGTCACCAGCGGTGTACCCCAGGGTGCCGACCTCGGGGTCGGCGGTGAGGTTGCCCGCCCCGTCGTACGTGAAGCCGGCCGTGGTGGTCTGGTTGCCGACGTTGTACGTGCGGGTGCGGGTGCCGTCGGGGCCGACTGACGTGAGCCGGTTTCCGCGGGCGTCGTAGGTGTAGTCGTAGCTCTGCGCGGCGTGCCCGCCGTTGCCCGCGGTCACGTCGGCGCCGACGAGGCGGTTCGCGTCGTCGTACGCGTAGGTCGTGACCTGCGCGGTGAGGTTGTTGCGCTTCCACTGCAGCTTCGAGCGGTCACCGGCCGAAGTCCCGCCGGTGCACCCCGGCTGGGCGGCGTTGGTGCTGTAGCAATAGGTCGTGTCGACGACCTCGGTGACGGACCCGCCCGCCACGGCCTGGTCCGCCCAGATCCCCGACACCCGCCCGGAGGCGTCGTAGTCGGTGTGCGAGTGCGCCGCGAACTGCGTGTTGTCGGCGTTCGTCGCGAGCCACGTGTCGGTGCGGCGTCCCTTGTCGTCCACGGCGAACCGCGTCCACGACTCCTGCCCGCCGATCACCGTGACCTGAGCGACCTGCGCCCCGGCGTCGTCGTACTCGTACGTCGTGGTGCCGCGCCCATCGGTGGTGGTGAGCAGCCGGGAGGACTTGTCGTAGCCGTACGACACGGGGTCGTCGTCCCGGTCGTGCGCCCTCTCCAGGAGCCGGTTCATCCGGTCGTAGGCGTAGGTCGTGGTTCCGGACACGTCCGTGCGCTCGGCCAGGCGGCCGGCGGTGTCGTAGTCGAAGGTCACGTCCGGGTTCGCGCTGGTGCCGGAGTAGTCCACGCCGGTGAGCCGGTCGAGGTCGTCGTACCCGTAGCTGACGGTGACGCCGCCGCCGTTGGTAGCGGTCGCCAGCCGTCCGTACTGGTCGTAGGTCATCGCCCGGGCGCCGAGGCTGGTGCCGGTCGGCGGGGTGATCGACTCCAGCTGCTTGTTCGCGTCGTACCCGTACGTCGTCGGGTTGCCCGTGTTGCCCGGCGCGGTCGCCGTCGCCACGGTGCCGTCGGTGTTGTACGTCAGGACCGCCTGCTCGGCCAGGGCGTCAGTAGTGGTGAGCTGGTTGCCGGCGCCGTTGTACGTGTACAGCGAGGTCTTGCCGTTGTCGTCGGTCGAGGACGTCGGCAGGTACTTGGTCGCAGCGGCGGCGTTCCCGTACGCCCACGTCGTGGCCGCACCGCCCTGCGTGGTACGGCTGGTCAGTGACTCACCGGCATTCGCCGCATACCCGTACGTCGTGGTCTGCGCCCCGGTACCGGAACCCTGGACCTGCGTGGCCGGGTCGATGTTCGGCGTGTACGTCGCCGAGCGGGCGCGGCCTTCGGCGTCGGTCGCGCTGGCGACCCGGCCGAGCTTGTCCGTGGTCAGGGTGTACGTGGTGTGCGGCCCTGAGCTCGGGGAGCCGGACTGCTCCTGTTCGCCGTCGGAGACGAAAGTCTGGGTCTCGGAGGTGTACGCCAGGCGGGTCCAGGCGTCGCCGGCGTTCGGCTCGACCTGACGGATCGCGCTGACACGGCCGTTGGCGTCGTAGGAGAAGTGCGTCTCGACGTCCCCGGGCGCGTAGACCGCGGTGAGCAGGTGGTTGGTGTACTCAAACTCGGTGTCCCGGCCTGCGGCGTCGGTGATCGCGACCAGGTCCTTGTTGCCGTCGTAGTGGAAGTCGATCGTGCGGCGGTCCGAGGCCGGGCCCTGCGCGAGCTCGAGGAGCTGGCTGGTGGAGTAGGTGGCGTCGACGTCCTGGTCCGCTCCGCCGGGCGTTGCGCTCACGGTAGTCGGCAGGCCCTGGATCGCGCCGTAGGAGAACTGGTGGGCGTTGCCGTTGCGGTCCGCGACCGACACTGGGTAGCCGCCGGCGTTGAACGTCCACTTCTGCTGGCTGGCGTGGTCGGTCAGGGTCCACCCACCGCCCGATACCGCGACGAGGTCGGCGGTGATTCCGGCCGGCGGGGTGAACGTCGTCCCGGACTTCTTGAACGTCGCCGCCTGACCCGAACCCGCCCACAGCACGACCGACCCGTCCGGCTCTGTCGTCACGACCATGCCCGAGGACGGCATCCACCCACGCCCGTACGGCGCCGCAGCCTGATCCGCCAGCCCGCCGGACCCGATCGCGACCGAGTTGTACGCGAGGTCCACCGAGAAGTCGCCGTTGACCCCCGGTGCGGTGAACCCGGTCGCGGTGACCACCAGGTTGCCCGTGCCCACGTCGACCGACGCCGCGACGCGGTCGCCGAGCTGGAACGGCAGCGTCGTGGCGTTCTTGCGCGCCCCGGCACCGAGCTCGGGCTGCACCCGGCCCGTCTGCGCCGCCGAGGGCGCCGAGCACGCCGAGGCGTCACACGCCGCGACCTGCCACTGCACCCGCCGCCCAGCCGGCAGCGCCGGCAGAGCGAGCCGGGCGGTACCCCCGGAGGCCACCGTCACCTTCGTGCCGTTCACCAGGTCCCAGGTGCTCGCACCCGCACGCTAGGCGAAGAACTGCCCGGCCACGTTCCCGCCGTCCGGGTCCGACACCACGGCCGCCAGGACCGGGGTGTGCGTGACCGGGAACTCGAACGCCAGACCGGATGGAACACTCGGGCTCGCGGCGGCCGCCGGCAGCGCCGACACGACCAGAGCTCCGATGCTCAACCCCACGACTGCATGCCATCGACCCCGCATCGCGGGCCCCCTTTGGCTCGCGGACTCTCGCGCCCCCTAGCGACGAGTCGCCCAGGTGATGCCTACAGGGCGGGTGAGCGCGACATGCGACGTTTCGTAATCATTCACCCAAACGGATGCAAGCACGGACAAACCGGACCAGCGGGGGCTAGCGTCGCTGTGTCGCGCGGCATCGTTGCCGCTTTCTCGCGGGGGGCGAGGCCATGGCGTACCTCAGGTTGCTGGGCGCCTTGAGCGCGCTTCTCCTGGTGGGGGGCTGTTCGCCTGCGCCGGCGGCATCGCCCGAGTCGTGACAGGACTACGACTCACTCGCCGCGCTACAAGACGACGCAAGCCTCGTCGTCACCGGCGTCGCACAGCGCCACACCGGCACGGGTGGGACCCGCGACGTCCAGTTCTCGATCACCGAGATCCACACCGGGGCCGCACCCGCTCACGACCCGGTCGTCGTTCGTCTCGACCCCCAGGTCCCACTCGACCTCCAAGCCGGATTCCAGTACGTGCTCTACCTGACCGCAGCAGACGACGACACCTACACCGTCGTAGGACCAGGCGCGTACGAACGCCCACCGGGCAGCCCGAACTACGAGCGCCCGACAGGCGCACCCGACACCCTTCCCCGCACCGTCACGTCAGCCGACCTCGACGCGGGATAGACCCAGACCGGCGCACGCACTTCCCAGCGGCGACCCGTCAACACAGCCGCCACGAAGCACTGCCCGAGCGATCCCCGATCCCCGATCCCGGCGCGCGCAGCACACCCAAGGGCGACGTCACGAACTCCTTCACGACCGCGCGCGCACCCCCAGGCCCGCCGTCACGAGCTCGAGAACTCCCCGCCCACCCATCAGTCCCACCACAACCCCAGGACACCGCCGTCCGACCGCGCGGCAGCCAGCGCCTCCCCGGCGTGGCCAGCCCAGTACGGACGAACCGCGTCCCACCCAGACCACAGCTCCGCAACGGCACCCGTCGTCGCCTCCGACGGCCAGTCGCACGCCAACCGCTCAAGCAACGCTGACCACGCGGGCCTCCCCTGGACCTGAACGGCGTCGAACCGCAGGTCACCCCACGACAACGACCCGGCAAGGCGACCATCCAGCTCCCTCGCCACATCGACCAACCAGCGCATCGACGGCTGATCACCGTTCGGCCGGCCGTCCGCGAGCGCGGGGTCCACCGCATCCAGCACGCGCGCCGCGACGTCCGGCGGGACGTCAACGAAGCGCGACCCCGACGGGACCGCGGCGTCAGCGAACGGCGCAAGCAGCGCCTCCACCTCAGATCTGGAACCCACAGCACCCACTCAACCGCGCTCAAACAGTCATACGCCAGCATCGATCGCCCCGCCGAGGCCTCCGCACCAGCAGCCTCGTCGCCGGGCACGTGAGCGCAACCGCCCGCTCGAGCGCCTCCGCGGCGCCGGGTCCGGCCCAGCTGCCGCGCCTCGCGGTCGACGCCGACGCCGTTGCGCGGACGAAGAGCCGTCCGACTCCCGGTACGCACACCACGAAGGGCCGCGCCGGCCCGGCATTAGCAACCGCCAGGCCACACACGACCCCTCGTCGAGGCGATCAGCCTCGCGCTGCCGAGACGAGCACCGCGTACCGCCAGCCCGCCTCGTTGTCGGCCAGATGCTCAGCGACCCGGCCCATGCACCGCGCGAGATCACACAACATCTCCGCGTCGGACTCCTCGTCCACCCAGAACGCCGAACCCCCACGGAAGACCTCCCCCGCCGCGAACATCTTCCAAGCCCGCGGGTCCTCCCCCACCATCAACCGGTCCAAGTGCTCGGGCTCGCTCAGCACGTCAGCACCAGTGGAGAAAAGCACAACCTCCAACTGACGCAGCACCATCGCGAACTCGTCCTCGAACGGGAACACCGCGTCGTCCAACCCCCTGAACGGGTGGAACTCCGCCTCGTCGGGCTTGCACTCGCTCCCGAGCGTCGTCGCCTCAGCGGTCGTCATCGTCACTTCCTCTCGTTGCGCAGCGGTCACTCCGCCGCACCAACGAGCCTCCCGAGGATCCGGTCGCAGCACATCGCCCCGACAACGGAACTTCAACACCGTCAACTGACGTAGACGGCACCGTCAAACCACGGCGCCGTGACAGCCCAGCGCGACGCCCGAACGAGCGTGCGCACGGAGACCACGTCGGACCCAGACGAGCCCGGATCCCGCCCAGAGCCCACTCAACGATGTGGCCCTCGACCCCCAGCGGGCACATGCCGGCACCACGAACGCACGTCCGCGGCAGAACGACCAGTTCAGATGAGCGTCGTCTGCGTGTTGCTGTGACCAGCGACGATGCTAGGCGTGGGCGTACGCAGGCCGACTGGCGTGGACCACGCCGGCAAGCCCGCGGGTGCGCGCCGGCGCCGACGTCGGCATCGCCATTCGCGCGTCCGACACCACCGCCCCCCGGAGTCCGCCACCACCGAGGACGACGCCGCGACCACGAACCCGCAGGCAGTAGCGTGAGACGAGACGCGAAACTCGAGACGAGGAGTGAAAAGTGACGAGCCCCGGCTGGTCAGCAGCGGTCGCATGCGCCGTGCTCCTGATCCTCGTTGACGCGGCCGTGTGGATGTTCGTCTCTCAGCCCGTGCACGGAGCAGGAAGGACCCGCTCGGCAGGCATCCGCTTGCCGTCTCTGATGGCCAGCGACCAGGCATGGCGCGCCGGCCACGTCGCTGCACGAAGTGCCATGGCTCCATTCCTCGGCGCCGCCGCCGTGATCGCGGCGCTCTCCGTTCCCCTGCAGCTGGCTCCTGTCCTGTACGTGATCTCTGTGGGCTTGTCTCTGGCCAGCACCGTCCTGGCGCTCGGTGTCGGTTCCGCCCGTGCCGCTCGCGCCGCTCGGCGCGTCGCTCGCCACCCTGCGATCGAGATGCTCGAGTAGGGTCGGCGGTCCGACGGCTCAGGCCCCCGACCCTCGGCCAGCGCGCTGGTTAGCCTTCCGCGGCGAGGCCACGCGACCGGGAGTACGACTGATCCCGATACGCAGGATTGCCCGCCACCGCGCTGCAGCTCGACGACGTCGAGGCCGCGGTGCAGACGTCACCTACCTCGCCCACGACCGGGAGCTGACGCCGAACCAGGCCGCTCCCGTCAGCGCCACCTCAACGACCCCGCACCGCTCAGCGACACCGCCCTCACCAACCTCCACGCGATCCCCGATCCCGGCGCGCGGCACACCAGAGACGCCCTTGCTGAGCTCCCGGCAGCCAGCGCCCCACTGGCCCGACCACCCCAAGAGGCCCCAAGCTTGTCCCAGCCCGTCCTGGGCTCTGCAAGAGTTCCCGTCGCCGCCGCCGTTCGCCCAACCGAAACCTCGCCACCAGCTGCCTCGTCGCCGAACGGGTGAGCGCACCCGCTTTCCGGTCACGACTACGGACGCGGACGACAGACTGCGGCCGTGACACCCACTTCACGTCCGGCACGCCCTGGAGCCGGCCGGCTTCTCACCTGGCTGCTCGTGCTCTGCGTTGCGGCGATCCTCGCCGTGGCGGCACTGCTCACCACAGTCGTCCAGGACGTGTGGCAGCGGTCAGGCGCAATCGTCGGATGCCTCGTAGCCGCAGCCATCCTCACCAGCCTGTTCTTCCCAGCGCCCCTCGCGTGGCTGCGCGTCACCCGACTGTTCGCCGGAGCCGTGCTAACCATCTGCGGGACGCTACTCACGCTCATGCTGGGCTACGCCGTCGAACACCCGTCACCGGACGACCCGTTCCTCGGCGGGCTGATGCTGGCCACCCTGCTGGCCTTCCTCGCGACTCTCGCGACCGACCTGCGGATGCACGCCCTGGAAAGCCGGGCCGCCAAGGACCTCGAACGCCAAGCCGTCGAGCGGCACGACGCGCTGCTCGCCGCCCTCGCGGCACAGGACCAGACCCACGCGCGCGTCTCCCGAGCACCCGCCAGGGCCGGCCTGCTCATCACGGCGGCGGCCGGTGTCCTCGCCGGCATGCTGCTCACCCGGCAGCGCAGGTAGCAGGGACCGCTCCGAAGCCGGAGCCGGGCTTGTTCGAGCGCAACTTCGAGCTGCCCTGCGACCACTCACCCAACTCGGCGGCGAGCACCTGCGACCGGCCGCTGACCCTGGGGGCCACCCTCGGGGCGAACAGGCAAGCGTCGAGCGCGCCCCGACCAAGAAGGCGTTCGCGGGGACGAGGACTGCAACGTAGCTAGCAGCCACTAGGCGTGGCGTCACGCCGCAGGAGGCGCGACCCTTCGAGCCATCCACGATGGCGCGTTCGGTGCTCGCCGTCAGCGGTCGTGCTCGGCGATCCGGGTTTGGCCACGCAAAGGCGGCGCGGGCGCACCTTAAGAACTCTCAGTCAGTGAGCTCGACAATCACATCGAGGCCGTCGTCCGGGTGATAGGACCAGGTCACCTCGACATCATCCCAGTCCGCAGTCTGACGCCCGTCGAGCGCGCGCGTGTCCTCCATCTTCGACCAGACGGAGTCCGGCATCTCCAACTCCGTGAGCACGCACAGCGCCTGCACGTAGTCGAGGTCGCCGGACCCGTAGTCCTCGCCCTCTACGTCGAGCACGACTGACGAACCGTTGTCCCCGACGCTCGTCGGCACGTTGCACGCCTTGACGGCGGCGGTCACCGGAGTCGACACCCATAGCCGAACCTCTGTCGCCTCACCTGCATCGCCCGCCTCCGGGTCCTGCGACGACACAGTCCAGTGGTCGCCGTCATCATCATCGGGCACCGACTCGCCACGGAACTCCACGACGAACCCGAGCGCCTCGAGCGACGCGCGGGCGTCCTCGACGCTCTGCCCGACAACGTCCGGCACATCAGGCGTCCGATCCATCATCGCGAAGGCACCGACTGTCGCCGCCACCACCACGCCCGCGCTGACGGCCACCCACGTCAGGGCGCGTCTGCGGCGGGACGTCACACCCGCCTCCTGCGGGCGAGGAACTCCGGCAGTGGACTCGGCCGGTGCGGCCACCGGGTCGGACTGGGCAGCTCCCGCCTCAGACGCTGCGGGTGAGGGCGGCGGCGCCGCGCTGAGGTCGACCTGCGTTCGCTGGGTCCACTGCGCGCCGTCCCACCACCGCCTGCCAGCGGAGTCAGTCGGGTCCGGGTACCAACCGGGCGCGGGCGTGCTCATCTGTTCCCTCTCCGACCATGCGGCTTCGCCGGTCCGTCATGTCGACCGCGAGCCGAACCTGCTGCGCGTGCGGCCATCTGGGGTACCCATCGGCCGGCACCCAGGCAGTTGTGAGGCCTCGTGGACGAACGCCACGAGTCACGCCCGCGCGTGCGCGTCCCGAGGTTGGGTCCGCGCACACCGAGCCGACCTTCCATCTGGCTTCCGCGGACGACGCCTACCCTCGAAGCATGAGCGGAAGCGGCGAGTTGGATCCGGTCGAGGCCCTCGCCCGCGATCGGCTCGCGCAGTTCCTCGGCGAGCTCGTCTCGACCCGACGTGCCCGGGACCTCTGGAAATCCGGACTTCGGCCCTGCGGACGGCTCGTCGCGCTACGCCACCGAGGTCACATCCGACCCCGACTCCTCTCGGGTCCGGCTCCGCCAGGCCCTACGCCGCAACGCGCAACTGGATCTCGGCACGCAGCACAGCTGGCACGTCTACCTCTACCCAAGGGCACGCGTGAAAGAGCTCGCGGATTCGGATGCTCTCAAGCGGCTGCTTCTCGAAGCCGAGCGGCTCGGGTTGATGGAGCTCCCGACCGTGCACGCAGACGTGACCCTGCGCGACCTCGCGTACTTCGACGACGCCCTCGCCTCACTCCGCATCGAGCATGCGGGCGCCACCTTCGCCCAGGATGGGTCGCCCGGGCGGGTCTGGCTGTCCGGCGGGACCACAGCAGCATGGGGCGGTTACGGCCCGCGCGTGGACGCGTGGTGGTCGACGATCCGAGACGGTTCGACGATCGCGAACAAGGTAGCCAAGCTGCGCAATTCAGGTGCCCGGCGAACGCACCTCTACGTGGAGCTGGACCAAGCGAGTGAACATGGTCTCGCCATCGCCGTCGGGTTGTCTTCCGCACTCGACGAGGGAGCAGAGCCGTACACGCTGCCGACGCTGACCCCGCCCGAGGGCGTGGACGAGCTGTGGCTGTGGCCGAACGGCCCAAGCGACGGACTGCGGTACACCGCTGAGGTCGGGTGGCGGCGGGTGACATTCGACGGAACGGTGCGAGCTCAGGCCGGACCCACTTCATGAGCAGAGAGCTCGCGCCGTCCCCGCTCAACGGCGCTCGACGGCACCCACCCACACCCACGCCCGGTCCAGGTGGCCGTACTTGTCGACGTAGCGGACGTACACAGCCCTCTTCGTCCACGCGAGGGCATCTCCGTCCACCTGCAGGTCCTCACCGCTGACCGTCTGGATCCACACCCGGACCGCGATCGCCCGCTCCGGCCGCACCTCGGTGCCACTGCCGTACTGGCGGGGCATCAACGACCTCGCCCTTTGCGGGAACGGCGTACTCCCCGACGAACGACTCACAGCCGCATCGTATCGAACACCTGTTCGATACGATGCACCGCTCCGCTCCGCCTTAGCGCAAGCGGCGACAGGACCACGAGGGAGGGTGTCTCACCCGTGAGACAACCTCGCTGCACGCTTCGCCCCCGAGATCGCGGCAGAGATCTCGAGGCGATCGTCCGCGCCTGATGGCAAGACGATCACAACTCGCCGCGCGACCCACCCGCTCGACGAGCGCCGCCGCGCGGACTCGATCTGGCAACCTTGGCTCCGATGCGCTGGTGCATCAGGCACCACGCGAGAGCGAGGGAGTGCGCATGGGCACGAACAGGAACGTCGTCCCCAATTCGTCCGGCAGATGGGACGTGACCGGAGCCGGTGAGCGACGCTCCGCACACACCGACACGCAGGCCGAGGCGATCGCCCGGGCCAAGGAGATCGTGCACAACGCCGGCGGCGGCGAGGTCACCATCCACGGCCGAGACGGCCAGATCCGCGCCAAGGACACGGTGGACCCGGGCAACGACCCGCGGAACATCCCGGGCTGAGCTCGCCGGAGCCTCCAGCTCGAGGCGCAGCACGGGTCGCGGTCTCATCCCCACAACCGCGCATCGCACTCCACCGGTCGCCGGCACGACGGAAGGTCGTACCGGAACCTCTCAGAGCGGCCTCACGAACGCCTTCACGACCATGCGGACATGCCGGAGCCTGCCGTCACACGCTAGCTCCGCGAGCCCGTCCGACGATGACCAAACCGAACACGCCCGAACCGTCGAGCCCGGTGAAGTCCGACTCGCGACGCGGTTGGGGGCGTCAGTCTTCGAGAGGCCATCCGCGCGCGGGAGGGCGTAAGCGACAACGGAGCGCCCAGATGCGCCTAACGTAGTTCGGCCAAGCGGACAGCGAGGTGGCCGAAGTGTGCCGGGTCCTCCAACCTGCGCACTTCGATCCCCGGAACGTTGCGCGCAAGGGATCCAAGTTTCGCGTGCCCGTAGGTACGCGAGTCGAATGTGGGCTCGGTGTTGGCGATGTACGCACCGACCGTCGCCAGATAGGCCCAGCCGTCCTCGTCCGCGGAAGCCGAAATCGCCGCCTCCAGCAACGGGAGGGCGGCCACCGGGTCGAGCCGGACCGGTTCAACACCCGCAGTGGTGCCAGACCCACGCTCGTGCTCTAAATTGCTGTCAGGGGCCGTTGCCGGAACCGCCGCCGGTGTTTCGCCGTCCCCGGGAAGCAAATCGAGGTAGGTGAACCGGTCGCAGGCATTCGCGAACGCACCAGGCGTGTGTCGCGCTCCGATGCCGTAGACCCGTCGACCAGACTCGCGGAGACGCACAGCGAGGCGAGTGAAGTCACTGTCACTGGAGACGATGCAAAAGACGTTGACGTTGCCTGCGTAGAGCAAGTCCATCGCGTCGATGATGAGGGAAGAGTCGGTAGCATTCTTACCAGCGACATAGGCGAACTGCTGCACCGGCTGGATGGCGTGTCGAGTCAGCTCGTTCTTCCACCCGTTGAGGTGGGGTCGAGTCCAGTCACCGTATCCGCGCTTCACGCTCAGCGTTCCGTAGCGCGCGGTCTCGGCGAGGACTCCCCTGACCTGATCACGCGAGACGTTGTCGCAGTCGATCAGCACGGCGACGTGATCCATGACGGTCCTTTGCTCGGGCGACGGTGTTGGGCGACGTCGTGAGCGTGCCATGAACGAACGACCTCTCGCGCGCTTCGAGGGGCCGTTCACCAGGTTGCCCACAACTGATACGCCTGTCGGCGTATCCATCGCAGTGACGACTCGCTGGCGAGCACCGTCTCGACCCTCGATCTTGCGGTTGGCGCGGGCGACGAGACGGTAGCAACGGACGCGACTGACGAGTCGTGAGCCAGCCCAGGCTCACTCCGTGCGCCTTCTTCCCGCACGACCTCGGCGGACACCGGCTACTGGTGCTCGACCTCGCCCGAGCACTCGGCATCGTCCTGTGCTCCGCACCCGGCCGCCCCTGTGGCGCCACCGGGAGTGCCGGCACCGCCGCCTACAGCCCCGAACAGATCGCGGCGACACGGGAAGCCGTCCGCGGGATCATCGCCGACGCCGGGATGCCGCTGCCGTGCTTCTGCAATGACACAACGGTGGCCCAGTCGAACTCATGCCCACCGTTCCGCCACCTCCCGACGACAGGCACGGAGACGCCGCCAGCCGGGTGAAATCAGGACTAATCACGTCGCGATGACACATCGATGCGGCCTCGTACTGGAACCTTGCCTCAGGCACGAGCGCTCCCTCGACCGACGGGGCCGCACCCGTCGACCTCGGAGGACTCGTGGACATCGTCGTCGCACTGTCCGGCGCCATCGCCGTAGGTAAGAGCACCGTCGCATCGAAGCTCGTTGACCGGTGGGGTGGGACCGTCGTCAAGACTCGCGACGCCCTTGTCGACCTCGCGAGCAAGCGAGGCGTCGACCTGACCGACCGCCGCGCGATGCAGGCGTTCGGCGACGTTCTCGATAGGGAGACCGCGGGGCGCTGGGTCAGCGATGCTGCGCACGCCCACGACGGTGACGACTCTCGCCTCCTCATCGTCGACGCCGTGCGAATCCGCGAGCAGATCGACGAACTGAGGGTGTCGTTCGGGCGTCGACTCGTTCACGTCCACCTCGTTGCCGCCGACCGCTCGGTCCTGGCAGAGCGGTACCGGGAGCGACGTCGCGACTCCGTGGCTGAGCTGGCGTCGTACGAGATGCTCGCCGAGAACTCAACCGAGGCGAACATCGACGAGCTCGGCATGATCGCTGACGTCGTACTGGACACCCACCGCAACACGATCGAGGACATCGTCATCCGGTGCGCGGCCCGGCTGGGCCTGCTTCCCGCCCTTACCGCCCCACTCGTCGACGTCCTCGTCGGAGGCCAGTTCGGTTCCGAAGGCAAGGGGAACATCGCCTACCACCTCGCGCCCGAGTACGGCGTCCTCGTGCGAGTCGGGGGACCGAACGCAGGACACAAGGTCCGCCACGACGGCTCCGTCCTGACCCACCGCACCCTGCCATCAGGATCGCGCGCGAACCCGCATGCGCCGCTGGTCATCGGACCCGGCGCCGTCGTGAACCCGTTTGTCCTGCTCAACGAGATCGCCGAGACCGGAGTCGACCCAGCGCGCGTGAAGATCGACCCGCAGGTCATGGTGATCAACCAAGATGACATCGACCGCGAGGCCGGGCTCGTCGGAGCGATCGCGTCAACCGGGCAAGGCGTCGGCGCTGCCGCAGCCAGGCGCATCCTCGGCCGCGACGGCTCGACGAAGCTCGCGCGCGACCACCCGGAGCTCCAGCCATTCCTCGCCGAGACCGGCGAACTCCTCAACGACGCCTTCGCGGCCGGCCAGTACGTACTCGTCGAGGGCACCCAGGGCACCGGGCTGAGCGTCTTCCACGGCCAGTACCCCCACGTGACAAGCCGCGACACCACGATCGCGGGCACACTTTCCGAAGCGGGCATCGGGCCTCGCCGCGTGCGCCGAGCCATCGTGACGATCCGCACCTACCCGATCCGCGTCGCTGGCAACTCGGGAGACATAGGACACGGCCGGGAGTTGCAGTGGTCCGAGATCGAGCAGCGCTCCAGGCACGAAGCCGGCGACATCCGGGACGTCAGCTCCGTGACCAAGAGGATCCGCCGGGTTGCGGAGTTTGACTGGGAATTGCTCAGGCGCGCCGCCGAACTAAACTCGGCGACCGACATCGCACTGACATTTGCCGACTACCTCGACCGCAACAACAAGAACGCCTATCGCTACGAGCAGCTCACGGGCGCGACCATCGAGTTCGTCGAGGAAGTCGAGAGCGTCACAGGAGCCGCTGTGTCACTCATCGCTACGTCCTTCCTCGAGCGCGGCATCATCGACCGCCGTACCTGGCGCGGCGCTCGGCCCACCCGGCTCCCGACCGCGGAGGCGTAGGACGTGGACCGCGAGCACTTTGTTGACCTGTATCCCCGGCTGTTCCACATGGCCGTCGACGGCGCCTGGCCTTCCGTCCAGGAGCGCGGCCTGCTCAGCACGGCCGCCCTCGTCGACCTCTACGACCCACCGCCGGCCGTCCGCGCACAGATCCTCAACGGCGTCCGCCGCACCAGCGTGGCACTACAGCACGACGGGCTGCCCGACGTCCTCGTCCGCGACCAGCGTCCCCTGAAGTTCATCGACCAGTGCCTGCTTCCTGGCACGACGCTGCAGGAGTTCCTCGATGCGCTGAACGGACGAGTCTTCTTCTGGGTCTCTCTGGAGCGATTGCGTCGGCTCATGGGCGCAACCGCTTACAAGAGGCACCCGCAGACCGTGCTGGAAGTCGACACCGCGAAGCTGCTGGCCGCGCACCCGCAGGTCGACCTGGCCCCGTACAACACCGGGTCCGTTCACGTGCCGAACATGCCAGCACGCGGACCCGAGACGTTCGTTCGCCTCGAGGACTACCCCTACGAGCAGATGGCGAAGCGGCGCGGGCGCAGCGACGCGGTCGTCGAGCTGACCGTTCCCTACGCTTCCCCGAACGTCGTCGACGCTGTCCTCACCGTCACGCGCTGGGAGCAGGGCGAGCCGACGTCTCAGCTCTTCCCGCAGCGATGAGCCGTGCCCGTCAGGCGACAACTATCCGCTCACCAGCACCCTTGGCGGACGCCGTGGATCATGTGACAAGGTGACGACGTGGGGCACGAAGGCACGCGACGTCGACGGTCTGCAGTCATCCAGGACACCCTGCAGATCGATCTCCCGATCCACCGGGCGCGCACGTCGACGCGCACGCGCACGCGGCTTCCTCCGCTGTCCGACATCACCGATCTGGTCCTCGACTTTCACCGGGCCTTCGGCCTGCCACGCAATCCCGATCCTTCGCTCGACGTCAGTCCTGACGTCGCGGCGTTGCGGCTGCGGTTGCTGGCCGAGGAGGTACAGGAACTCCGCGACGCACTCGACGACAGCAACCTGGTAGCGATCGCCGACGCACTCGCTGACATCACCTACGTGGTCTTCGGAACGGCCGTGACGTACGGCATCGACCTCGATGCCGTTGTACGGGAGGTACATCGCGCGAACATGAGCAAGCTCGACGACCGCGGCCGGCCGCTACTCCGCCGCGACGGCAAGGTCCTGAAGTCCGCGCGCTATACACCACCGGACGTCTCCACCGTGCTCGCGGTACAGCCACGCCTCTTCTGACCGGCGCGCCCGCGTCTCGTGCTGCCCGGGCCTCCTATCGTGGGCCGCGTCGCCGTGTCGACGGCGGTCTCGGAGTCGGAGGGCGATGTGAAGCTCAAGCAAGAGGCGCGGGTACTCAAGATCAAGGCGCTCTCCTCGCTCACGGTCGCCACGACAGCCTTCAACTCGCCCCACGACGAGGGTCGAGTCACCCAAGTTCTCCTGAGCCTCCAGCACGCGTTCGAGATGCTGCTCAAGGCGGCGCTCGTCCAGCACAACGTTCCAGTCTTCGACCGCAAGCTCGGTCGCTCCATCGGGTTCGAGAAGTGCCTCGGCCTCGCCGCCGCCGACACCCGGATCAAGCTTTCGAACAACGACGCCGGAACGCTTCGGGCCATCGACGCCATGCGCGACGACGAACAGCACTGGTTCAACGAGGTCAGCGAGCAGCTTCTCTACCTGCATGCCCGAGCCGCGGTCACCTTGTTCGACGAGCTTCTAACCCGTGTGTTCTCCGAGCGACTCGCCGACCATCTGCCGGTCCGCGTGCTGCCGATCTCCGTGGCTCCTCCCCGGGACCTGGACGTCCTCATCGACGACGAGTTCACCCAGATCGCCGAGCTGCTCAAGCCCGGCCGCCGCGCCCGACACGACGCGCGCGCCCGCATCCGGACCTTGCTCGCGATGGAGGCGCACGTCGGCGCCGCGGCCCAGGTCTCCGCGAAGGACGTCGACCGCGTCGAACGAGGCATCAAGGCTGGGCGCGAACGCACCGAGGTGTTCCCACGCCTGAGCGATGTCTCCGCGCAGATCGATGGCACCGGCGCCACGATCACGGTGCGCTTCAGCAAGACCGAGGGAGCCCCGGTGCGATACGTCGTCGACGAGAGCGTGCCCGCGGCCGCCATCCGCGAGGTGGACCTGGACCGGAAGTTCTACCTCTCGGCGACCGAACTCGCGAAGCGTGTCGGCATCTCAACCTCCCGCGCGACTGCGCTCCGTCGGCACCTGGGCATCGACGGCAACCCCCGAGCCCACTACGTCTTCGTGCTCGGATCGCAGCGCATCGGCCGCTACTCCGACGCCGCCGTCGACTCGATGCAGAAGGCCCTCACGACCCTGGACATGGACCGGGTGTGGGACGGACACAAGCCACGCGGGCGGAGCCAGAGTCCGCGGATCTGCACGGCCGAAGGGTGTGCCGGCCCATCCCGCGCGGCCGCCTGACCGCGCGACGCGTCACGCCCGACCATCCAGCGCGAGCGCAGGGATTCCCTTGACTTTCCCTGATACCCCTACGTTCCCTGCTGTTCCCTACGGCTCCCCACGGCGCCTTGACCAGCCCGTTAGCAGTTCCCTGCACCCCTGACAAACACGCTGGTGAACGCTCGACCTCTTCCCTGACACGGAAGAGGTCACTGGTTCGATCCCAGTATCGCCCACCAGCAGAGCCCCAGGTCCTCGGACCTGGGGCTCTTGCCGTGTCCGAGGGAAGCGGTCCTCCGCTCCCTCGACGTCCTGCTCGTCCCGACCCCGCCGTCGCACTCCCCGCGAGACTCGTCACCCGGGGGCGTCGGGCATCGGGTGAGGCACGCCGATGCGCACATCCACCCCGGGCGACCAGGACACGTGCGGGACCCCGACCGGTCGAGGCAGACCGCACCGTTGCACCAGGTCGGTGGACAGGTGCGGAGCGCTCGCCACGTGCAACGGCCACGGCGCGTGCTCCACCGGCACCCGCCACAGCCGGCCCGCCCTGCGGGTGTAGGCACCCCAGCGGCCCGTGACCGAGACGAGCCACGGGTCCGGGTCGACGATCCGCTCCCCCGGCACCACGCGCGCACTCAGCACGTCGCCACCAGCGACGCGGACCCGGTAGGACACGGCTTCCGCGTCGTCGTGCGCCCAACCCTCGCCTCGGTGGTACGGAAGACCGACAGCGCGCAGTGCACCCACGACCGCCCTGCGCGGGCAGACGAGAGCCAGGAACCACAGCCCGTCGGTGCCGCTGCGCGGGTGCCGGACGTAGGTCCGGACGTTCACCTCGGCGAACTCCGACCAACCGGGGACAGCAGGGACGCCCGGGAGGCGGACGCCCCGCATGAGGAACGGCGTGACCCCGACCCACGCCGAGCCGTCCACGACATCCGGCACCAGGCCGGGCGGCAGGAGCGCAGCGATGTCGTCAGGCGCGTACGGCCAGTGCACGAAAGCCAGCGACTCCCACCGCTGGAGCGTCGTCGCGATCCGGACGGACTGGTCCGGTCGTCGGCCGCTCATCACACCTCCCCGGGGTCGGCTGGTTCGCCCCGCTCAGGATCCCGAGCGCGCGACGACCGGGCCACCTCGAACCCGCCGACGCGCACCGGATGCCGTCCTGCCGTGCACCGATGAGACTGCTGTCTCCGACGAACCAGGAGGTCAGCGTGAGCGAGGGCAACGGCGTGCACACGGTCCACCGTGACGGCGTGTGGGTGAACGAGGTCGGAGGCCGGCAGGTCGGCGGGACGTTCGACCACAAGGACGCTGCGGTGTCGGCCGGACGGGACGAGGCGATGACCCGCAAGGCCGAGCACCACATCCACGGCCTGGACGGCCGGGTGCACGAGAAGAACTCCTACGGGCACGACCCGCGCACCATCCCGGGCTGAGGCGCTCGGCGGGCCGCCCGGAGAGATCGGCCCACCGGCGGGACACCGCGGTGTCCCGCCGGTGGGCCGACTGCAGACCGCACGATCGGACGGTGCGCGTCGACGCCGGGTCATCGGCCGGTCGTCCGTCGGTCGATCGCGTCGTCACCGTCGGCGAGCCTGCTCCAGAAGGCCGCGAGCGTCGCGGTCCCGGCACGCAGGAGGTCGATGAGCACGCTCTCGTCGCTGTCGTGCCAGTGGTCCTCGACCAGGCCGGTGCCGAAGAACAGCACCGGTGCCCCGGTGGTGTCGTGCAGCAGCGATGCGGGCGATCCTCCGGCGTTGCGCATCGATCCCACGTGGTCGGTGCGCCACCCGTCCGCCATGGCCGCGCGCAGCACCCCGAGCGCCGGGACGTCGTCCGGCGTCCGGTACGCCTCCTGGGTGGTCGCGAGCGGGACCGTCAGCTCCCAGTCGACGTAGCCCGGCATCTGCTCGGCCACCCACGCGCGCAGCTGCTCCGCCACCCGGTGCACCCGCTGGCCGGGCACCGTGCGGATGCTGAGGTCCACCCGGGCCACCGACGGGATCGCGCCGCGGGTCGGCGGGTCGACGTCGCCCGCGACGATGGTCAGCACCTCCACCGCCGGGCGCAGCCACAGCCGCTCCAGGGGTGTCCAGCCCCGCTCGCCGACGATCCGGTGCGTCTCCGAGCGCGCCAGCCAGTCCGCGTCCGAGTACGGCAGGTCGGCGATCGCCGCGCGCTCCGCCTCCGGGACCGGCTCGACGTCGTCGTAGAAGCCGGGCAGCGTGACCCGCCCGTCCTCGTCGTGCAGGCGGGCGACCAGCGCGGCGACCGCGTGCAGCGGGTTGGGCGCCGGTCCCGAGACCGCGCCGCTGTGCGCGTCCCGGCCCGGGCCGGTGACCTGGAGCGTCGCGTTCAGCGACCCGCGCAGGCCCCGGCACACCGCGGGGGCGTCGGCCCGCCAGAGCGTGGTGTCGCTCAGCAGCACGACGTCGGCCGCGGTCGCCTCCGGGTGCGCGTCCAGAAGCTGCGCGAGGTGCGTCGACTGCGCCTCCTCCTCGCCCTCGACGAGCAGCTTCACGTTGACCGCCGGCGCCGTCCGGCCCGTCGCCGCCAGGTGCGCCCGGAGGCCCCACACGTGGCACAGCACCTGGCCCTTGGCGTCGGAGGCCCCGCGGCCCCAGAGCCGGCCGTCCCGGACCGCCGGCTCGAACGGGTCGACCTGGCCCCAGTTCTCCGGCTTCGCGCTGCGGACGTCGTGGTGGCTGTAGACCAGCACCGTGGGCGCGCCGGGCGCCCCGCACCACTCCGCGTACACCGCGGGGGCGCCGCCCTCGACCTCCCACAGCTCGACGCGCGGGGACCCGGTCGCGCGCAGCACCCCGGCGAGCCAGTTGGCCGACCGCTGCAGGGTCATCTGGTTCTCCGCGACCCCGGCGACGCCGGGGATCCGGACCCAGTCCGCGAGCTGCTGGACGAGCGCGTCCAGGTGCTCGTCGGCGTGGGCGTGCACGCGATCCACGTCTGCGGGGTCCATGCGCTTCTCCTCGGTGTCGAGCGGGTTCACCTCCGTGCCGCCAGGCGGGTCCTCCGTCGGTGGGTGGGTCCGGTCGCGTCAGAGGGCGGAGCGGAGGACGACGTGAGCGAGGTCCCCCGTCTCGGCCGCCACCGCGCGCTGCCAGGTGGCGCCGGTGCCGCGCTCGAGCACGTGCTCGGCCCGGCGCTCGACGCGGACGGCGTCCCCCGAGGCGACCAGGGCGCCTGCGACGTGCTCGAGCAGGGCTTCCACCGCGAAGCGTGCGGGAACCGGACGGGCGGTCTCGGGGTGCAGCAGGTCGCTCTCCACCCCGGACCTGCTCGCACGCCACGCCGCGAGCCGCAGCACCGCGGTCTCCGTCGCCAGCGGTGGGCGCTCGTGGCGCCACTCCTCGGCCGCGGTCTCGACCAGGGCCCGGCTCAGCGCCGTGATCAGGACGGTGTCGGCGGGGTCCAGGCAGACGTCGGCGACCCGGATCTCCACCGTGGGGTACCGCTCGGAGAGGCGTGCGTCGGCGTAGAGCATGCCGGCGTCCAGCAGCACGCCCGTGCCGAGCATCTGCTGCAGGAGCCCGTCGTAGCGCTCGACGCTGCCGTACACATCGGCCGGTCCCGTGCCCGGCCACCGGCCCCAGGCCTGCGTGCGGTATCCCGCGTAGCCGGTGTCTCTGCCCTCGAAGAAGGGCGAGTTCGTCGCGAGCGCCGTCAGGACCGGCAGCCAGCACCGGATGCGATCGAGCACGGCGACGCCCTCCTCCCGGGACGCGACGGCGACGTGCACGTGGCAGCCGCAGGTGAGCTGCTGCGCGCAGGTGAGGCCGAACCCGTCGCTGATCGCCCGGTAGCGCGTCCCCGGCGACAGGGAGGGCTGCGTGGGCAGCGGCGACGTCGCGAGCGGCACGGCGAGCGCGCCCGCTGCGCGAGCCGCGCGCCGGGCTCGGTCGCGCAGCGCGTGCAGATCGGCCTCGACGTCGGACATGGCGGTGCGTGGCGGCGTCGCGGTCTCCACCTGCTCCTGCTGGAGCTCGGGGGTCAGCGCCGGTGCGCCCGACCGGCCGTCCGCTGCGAGCGCGGCACGGGCCCCCGGGCGCGCCCGCCCGGTGCGGGGGTCCACGAGGAGCAGCTCCTCCTCGACCCCGACCGTCCGGACCGCGGGCGGAGCGACGCCGGCTCGCGCGCCGGCGCGACGCACCCGTCGCTCCGCAGCCGGCACCGGCGCCGGCATGGTCCTGGGTGCAGCGTCCATCAACGGCTCCCCCTCGCGAGCCTCGCTCGCGCACCGCCCGCGACGTGTGGCCTGCGCCGCGGAACGCCAGGGTCACACGGACCCCGACCCCGCGCGCGCCGAGCCGGGGACGAGAGCCGACATCTCGCGAGCGGCGCGACAGGCGTGGGGCGCTCGGCGGGTGCCCGTGCCGGACGGGCCCGCAGGACCTCAGCGCGAGTGCGACACCGTCGCGAGCAGGAAGGCGGCGACGTCGACCAGCGGCCGCTCGTCGCGGAACGCCACCATGGTGAGGAGCGCTCGCGCGGTCGGTGCGTCGCAGCCGTTGCCCTGCATGATCACGCCCACCGCCCGGTCGACGATCGCCGGCTCGGAGTCGGTGTCGTCCATGGGTGGCTCGGCGAGCACCGCCGCACGCAGGCGCGCCCGCACGTCGACGGCCACAGCCTCGGCGGCTCCCCGGCCCGCCTCCAGCCGTGGCGGGTCCCAGGAGACCCCAGGCTCCGCGTACAGGTTCACCGCGACGGCGACCGTCCTCTCCACGGGGGCCGGCACAGCGGCCACGGAGGCGAAACCGCTGTCGAGCACGGTGCGTGACCAGGTCGGCCACCGCCACTCCTGACCGACGTCCGGCACCACCACGGGGTCCAGCCCGGACATCGCGATGATGCAGGGCCCGTCCTCCGTGCGGGCCTCGACCTGGTCGCACGCCGCCGCTCGTCCGTCGCTGCTCGCCACCCGCACCGTCGCCCCGTGGTGCCGCACCGTGATGCTCGCCTGCACGCCGGGCCCGATCCCGGCAGCGGCCCGGGCGGCGTGGTCGTCGAGATAGGTACGCATCGCGTTCCCCCACCGCATCGCTCGACCGGCGGTGCGGCCGGGTCTGCCTACGGCCGTGCTGCTGACACCGCCGCGTCAGCACGGCACAGAGCGTACGAAGCCGCGGCACCGCTCGCGAGGGGAGGATGCCGTCGGAAGCCGGCGGCCGGACTCTCCCAGGAGCAGGTCGCCGACCTGGGTGCTGGCACCCATGCCCCGCGGCCCCGCATCAGGTTCCCTCAACCGCCTCGGGACGCGACCGATCAGGGCCCTGCGGCGCCGACCGGTGCCTGCGGGGGCACCGAGGAGTCCGACATGCGCACACGATCCATCGCACTGGCGGCGTCCGCCGCGCTGCTGACCGGGATCGTGGTGACGCCCGCGGCGCTCGCCGCCGGCTCCGGCGGGACCGGGTCGGTCACGATGTGCCACCGCACCCGCTCGGTCACGAACCCGTACCGCGAGATCACCGTGTCGCAGTCGTCGGTCACGGGGAACAACGGCGCGGGGGGCGGCAACGGCAGCGGCCACGGCGGCCACACCGGACCGGTGTTCGACCCGACGCCGGGGTACTACGCCACCCACGCCAAGGACTGGGGCGACGTCATCCCGCCGTTCGGCAACTACAAGGGCCTCAACACCACGGGTGCGCTTCCTGCCGCACCGTCGTGCCGGGCCATGCCGGCGGGCGAGTTCTACAACGTGCAGCGCGAGGCGGGGGTGGCCCGCGCGGAGGTCATCGCCGACCTGCAGGAGCAGGGTGCGCTCGGCGACCCGACGCCGAGCGAGCTCGAGGCCCTGGTGTACACGGGCAGCGACCCCACGCTCGCCGCGGAGGACGGGGTGGGGACGCCGCCGCCCGCGGAGCAGCCCGGGACCGATCCGGGGACGGGGAACGACCCGCAGCCCGGCGCCGAACCCGGGACCGGGAGCGACCCGCAGCCCGAGCCGGAGCCCGTGACCGACCCCGCCACCGACCCCGCGCCCGATCCCCAGCCGGAGCCGG
>NZ_JAANNB010000200.1 GCF_011603975.1 Cellulomonas sp. IC4_254
CCCCTCCACCCCGGCGGCCGCGGTGACCTGCTGCGGCTCGGACTCGCGCCGGGCGCGCCACCACACCACGAAGCCGGAGACGACCACGCCGGCGTACACGAGGTACAGGAACGCCGACGGGTAGTAGCCCGCGCTGAGCAGGAGGGGCACGCCGACGGCGTCGACCGCGATCCAGATGAGCCAGAACTCGATCCAGCCGCGCGCCATGCCGTACGTAGCCAGCAGGGAGCCGACGAAGATCCACGCGTCCGCCCACGGGCCCCAGGACCCGAGCGCCCGGAAGACCAGCGCGCAGGCGACCGTGCCGACGACGCCGACGACGCCGAGCTGGATCCACCCCGACCGACCGGCCCACCGCGGCACGACGGCGGGGGCGTCGGCATCGCCGTGCTCGCGCGCCACGCGCCGGGCCTGCGACCAGCGGACCCAGCCGTAGACCGCGACGGCGACGAAGAACACCTGCCGCCCCGCCTGGCCGTACAGGTCGCGCGCCTGGGGCGTGTGGAACACGCCGCCGAGGAACACGGTGAACAGCAGGACGTTGCCGACGATCCCGACGGGCCAGGCCCAGACCTTGCGGCGCAGGCCGCCCAGCGCGGAGGCGAGGCCGAACAGGTTGCCGATGACCTCGCGCCAGAGCACGGGGTGCCCGGCGACGACGAGCTGGGCGTCGAACAGCCAGCCGAGGACGTTCACAGCCCGCGCAGCGCGACGACGGTCGCGACCGCTGCCTCGGCCGCCTCGGCGCCCTTGTCCTCGTGGGAGCCCTCGAGCCCCGCGCGGTCGAGGGCCTGGGCCTCGTCGTCGCAGGTGAGCACGCCGAATCCGACCGGGACGCCGGTCTGCACGGCGACGTCGGTGAGACCGGAGGTCGCCGCCTGGCAGACGTAGTCGAAGTGCGGGGTGCCGCCGCGGATGACGACGCCGAGCGCGACGACCGCGTCGTGGTCGCCGGACCGCGCGAGCCGGCCGGCGGCGACCGGCAGCTCGAACGTGCCGGGCACGCGCACCTCCCGGACGTCGGTGACGCCGGCGGCGGCGAGCGCGCGCCGGGCCCCGGCGAGCAGGCCGTCCATGACGGTGGTGTGCCAGCTGGCCGCGACGACGGCGACCCGCAGGCCGCTGCCGTCGGTGGTGATGGTGGGAGCGCCGCTGCCGCTCATCGTGCGTCCTCCGTGCGAGACGTGGTGGGGGTGGTCGTGGTGCCGGGGTGCGGGTCGCGGTCCAGGCCGGGCAGCAGGTGCCCCATCGCCCGGGCCTTGGTCCGCAGGTAGGCCTCGTTGTGCGGGGTCCGGCCGACCTCGAGCCCGCGCACGTCGGCGACCTCGATGCCGTGGGCCGTGAGCCCGGCGACCTTGGCCGGGTTGTTGGTCAGCAGAGTGATCCGCCGGGCGCCGAGGTCGGCGAGGATCGCCGCGGCCGCGCCGTACTCGCGCCGGTCCGCCGGCCACCCGAGGTCGATGTTCGCCTCGACGGTGTCCCGGCCCTGGTCCTGGAGGGCGTAGGCCCCGATCTTCGCGAGCAGGCCGATGCCCCGGCCCTCGTGCCCGCGCAGGTAGACGACGGCGCCGCCCTCCCGGGCGGCGAGCTCCAGGGCCGCGTCGAGCTGCGGGCCGCAGTCGCAGCGCGCGGAGCCGAACGCGTCGCCGGTGAGGCACTCGGAGTGCACCCGGACGACGGGCTGCTCGGCCAGCCCCTGCGCGGCCACGAGGGCCACGTGGTCGGCGCCGGTCCGCAGGTCGCGGTAGGCGTGCACCCGGAAGTCGCCGTGCCGCGTCGGCAGGGCCGCGCTGTGCGCGCGGTGCACGCGCCGGCCGGGTGCGGCCGCCGCCGACTCGGCGCCGGGCTCCGGCTCGGCCGGCAGGTCGTCGTGCGCGGTGCGCCAGGCGATGAGGTCCGCGATGGTCAGCACGACCAGCCCGTGCGCGCGCGCCAGTTCGACCGTCGCGGGCAGCCGCATCATCGTGCCGTCGTCGTGCACGAGCTCGGCGATCGCGGCGACCGGCTCGACGCCCGCCAGGCGGCACAGGTCGACGGCCGCCTCGGTGTGCCCGGCGCGGTGCAGCACCCCGCCCGGCACCGCCCGCAGCGGCAGCACGTGACCCGGGCGGATGAGGTCCTCGGTGCCGGACGCGGGGTCGGCCAGCACGTGCAGGGTGCGGGTGCGGTCCGCGGCGGAGATGCCGGTGGTGACGCCGTGCGACGCGTCGACGGTCACGGTGTAGGCGGTGCGCCGGGGGTCCTGGCTCTGCGGGACCATCAGCGGCAGGTCGAGGGCGTCGGCGCGGGCGCCGGTCATCGGGGCGCACAGGTAGCCCGAGGAGTGCCGGATGGTCCAGGCCACCCACTCCGGCGTCGCCAGCTCGGCGGCCAGGATGACGTCGGCCTCGTTCTCCCGGTCCTCGGAGTCGGCGACGAGCACCGGGCGGCCCGCACGGAGCTCGGCGAGGGCCTGCTCGACGGTGCCGAGGACGAGCGGCTCCACGGCCGTCACCGGGTCACCCCCGCGACCGCACCGGCGGTCAGCAGCCGCTCGACGTACTTCGCGAGCACGTCGACCTCCAGGTTCACCCGGGTCCCGACGGCGGCAGCCCCGAGCGTGGTCTCGGCGAGCGTCGTCGGGATCAGGGACACCCCGAACCAGTCCGGGCCCACCGCGGTGACGGTGAGGGACACCCCCGCGACCGCGACGGAGCCCTTCTCGGCGACGTACCGGGCGAGCGCCGGGTCGAGCGCGACCTCGACCTCGTCCCAGCGGGGGCCGGGCGTGCGCCGGCGGACGGTGCCGACGCCGTCGACGTGCCCCTGCACGACGTGGCCGCCCAGGCGGGCGTCGGCGCGCACGGCCCGCTCCAGGTTGACCGGTGAGCCGGGGGCGAGATCGGCGAGGGCGGTGCGCCGCAGCGACTCCGGCATCACGTCGACGGCGAACGTCCCGTCGCCGGGCAGGTCGGTGACGGTGAGGCAGACGCCGGAGACCGCGATGGAGTCGCCGTGACGGGCGTCGGACGTGACCAGGGGGCCTCGCAGCACGAGGCGGGCGTCGGGGGCCTCCCCCGCGCCGGCTCCCCCGCCCGGGCCGCCCGGCGCCAGGTCCAGCGACACCACGGTGCCGACCTCCTCGACGATGCCGGTGAACATCAGCGCTCCTCCTCCTCGACGTCGGCCACGACGAGCACGTCGGGCCCCAGCGGTCGCACCTCGCGGGTCCGCAGCCGCAGCGCGTCCCCGATCGTCCCGATGCCCAGGTCCGCCACCGCGGCCCGCCCCGCCCCGAGCAGCACCGGGGCGACGTACGCGTGCACCTGGTCCACCACGCCCGCGCGCAGGAACGCCGCGGCGAGCGTCGGCCCGCCCTCGACGAGCACCCGGCGCACCTCCCGGGCGTGCAGCGCGGCGAGCGCCTCCCGCGGGTCGCGGGTGCGCAGGTGCAGCACCTCGCCGCCGGGGCCGGCGAGCCGGCCGCCCGCGGGCAGGTCCCGGGTCCCGACGACGACCCGCAGCGGCTGGTGCCCGGCGAGCGCGCCGTCGGCGTCGCGCGCGGTCAGCGCGGGGTCGTCCGCCAGCGCGGTGCCGGTCCCGACGACGAGCGCGTCGACCTCGGCGCGCAGGGCGTGCGCGTGCGCCCGGGCCTCGGGCGAGGTGATCCAGCGGCTCGACCCGTCCGCGGCGGCGACCCGGCCGTCCAGCGAGGCGGCGAGCTTGAGGGTGACGTGCGGCCGGCCGCGCCGCACGGCGAGCAGCCACGGCGCGAGCAGCTCGCGGCCCTCGGCCTCCTCGACCCCGACGACGACCTCGACGCCCGCGGCGCGCAGCCGCTGCGCTCCCCCGGCGGCGGACGGGTTCGGGTCGGCGACGGCGACGACGACCCGCGCGACGCCGGCCTCCAGCAGCGCGACCGAGCAGGGGCCGGTCCGGCCCGTGTGGTCGCAGGGCTCGAGGGTGACGACGGCGGTCGCCCCGCGGACGTCCAGCCCGCGGGCCCGCGCGTCGGCGAGCGCGGCGACCTCGGCGTGCGGCGTGCCGGCGCCGCGGTGCCAGCCCTCGCCGAGGACGCGGCCGTCCGGTCCCGACCCGGGGGGCGCGAGCAGCACGCAGCCGACCTGGGGGTTCGGCCCGTGCGCGGGCCCGCGGCGCGCCAGGTCCAGGGCGCGCACCATCGCGTCCCGCTCGACCTCCAGCGGCTCGACCGCCGTCCCCGTGCCCACTCCTGCTCCCCTCGACCGACGGGTCTCCGGGGTGCAGGCGGCGCGCGGGTGCACGACGTCCACGGCGCGCCCGGCTCACGCCGAGCACACCGCCACGACTCCTCCCATCCGGACTTTCACCGTCGGTCCTGGAGTTCCACCAGGTCAACCGCTCGCGCCGTGAGGCGTCTGCGGGTCGCGGACTGTCACCGCCGGCTCGGACTTTCACCGACCCCGGAGCACGTGTGTGTGTTCTACCGAACGATGATGCCACACGCGGCATTCCCGCCCGAGCGGGCGGGTCCGTCGGCGCCGGGCGGGTCCGTCAGCGCCGGGCCGGCCCGTCAGCGGGCGGCGAGCGCCTCGTCGGCCATCTGGCGCAGGACGTCGATCTCGGCGTTCGGGTCCTCGGCGCCGTACACGGCGGACCCGGCGACGAACACGTTCGCGCCCGCCTCGGCGACCGTCGCGATCGTGCTCCGGGACACCCCGCCGTCGACCTGGATCCAGGTGCCGGCGCCCTGCTCGTCGATCGCGGCGCGCAACCGGCGGATCTTCGGCAGCGTGCCCTCGATGAACGCCTGCCCGCCGAAGCCCGGCTCGACGGTCATGACGAGCACCATGTCGAACTCGGGCAGCAGGTCCAGCAGCGGCTCCACCGGGGACGCCGGCCGGAGCGCGATGCTCGCGCGCGCCCCGGCGGACCGGATCTCCCGCGCGAGCCGGACGGCGGCCTGGGCCGCCTCGGCGTGGAAGGTCACGGACGCGGCCCCGGCGTGCGCGTAGTCGACGGCCCAGCGGTCGGCGTCCTCGATCATCAGGTGCACGTCGACCGGCACCGGCGAGACCTCGATGATCCGCCTCACGACCGGCAGGCCCAGCGTCAGGTTCGGGACGAAGTGGTTGTCCATCACGTCCACGTGCGCCCAGTCCGCCCGGCTGATCCGGTGCAGGTCACGCTCGAGGTTGGTGAAGTCGGCGGACAGGATGCTGGGGCTGATCTGCGCGTGCACCCGCCCAGGGTATCGGCGCCCACCGCGGGGCGCCGGTCGCTGCGGGTCCGGGCCCCCAGCCGGTGCGGGACGTCAGGCGGTCCGGGCCGTCAGGCGGTGCGGGCCGTCAGGCGGCCGGGCCCGTCAGGCGGTGCGGCGCAGCAGGGTCAGGTGCATCGCGTCCGTGCCGTGCGCGTGCGGCCAGAGCTGGGCGTCCTCGCGCTCGGGCAGGTCCAGCCCGGGCGCGATGCCGTGCAGGACGGCCGGCGCGTCGAGCACCTCGACGTCCAGACCCGCCTTCCGGGCCGCGCGGGTCGCGTCGAGCACGGCGAGCCGGGTCTCCGCCAGCACGGGCGAGCACGTCACGTACGCCACGACCCCGCCGACACGCACGGCGCGCAGGGCCGACCCGAGCAGGTCCCGCTGCAGGGCGGTGAGCTGGGCCAGGTCCGACGGGGTACGCCGCCAGCGCGACTCCGGCCGGCGGCGGAGCGCGCCGAGCCCGGTGCAGGGCGCGTCGAGCAGCACGCGGTCGTAGCCGCCGGGCTCGGCGTCGCCGACCTCGCGACCGTCCCCGACCCGCACGTCCTCGACCGCACCGTCCGGCACCGCCGCGACGGCCTGCCGGACGAGCCGGGCGCGGTGCGGCTGCACCTCGTTCGCGACGAGCCGCGCACCGCGCTCGGCCGCGATGGCGGCCAGCAGCGCCGCCTTGCCGCCGGGTCCGGCGCACAGGTCGAGCCAGCGGGCGTCCGGACCGTCGAGCGGCGCGTCGGCCAGGGCGAGCGCGACGAGCTGGCTCCCCTCGTCCTGCACCCCGGCCCGCCCCGCGCGGACGGCGGGCAGGCCGGCCGGGTCGCCGCCGCCCGCGAGGGTCACGGCGGTCGGCGACCAGCGGCCCGCGCGCGCGTCGGGCCCCGCGGCGGCGAGCAGGTCGTCGCGGTCGGCGAGCCCGGGGCGGGCGACGAGGGACACCCGCGGGGCCTCGTTGTCCGCGGCGAGCAGCGCGCCCAGCTCGTCGGCGTCCCGGCCGTGCCCGACCAGGGCCTCGCGCAGCGCGCGGGTGACCCAGGCCGGGTGGCTGTCGACCGCCGACAGCCGCGCCACGGCGTCGGTGCCGCCCGGGTCGGCGGCGTCCCCGATCCGCTCCAGCCACACGTCGAGCGGCTCCCGGGACACCGCCCGCAGGACGGCGTTCACGAACTGGGCGGGCCCGGCACCGACCTGTTCGCGCACGAGGCCCACCGTCTCGGAGACGGCGGCGTGCGGCGGCACCCGCATGCCGAGCAGCTGGTGGGCGCCGAGCCGCAGGGCGTCGAGCACCGGCGGGTCGACCTGGTCGAGCGTCCGCCCGGTGCACTGCGCGAGGACCGCGTCGTACCGGCCGCGCAGGCGCAGGGTGCCGTAGGCGAGCTCGGTCGCGAAGCCCGCGTCCCGGCCCCGGATGCCGCGCTCGCGCAGGAGCGGGGGCAGGACGAGGTTCGCGTAGGCGTCGGAGTCGGCGACGGTGCGCAGCACGTCGAACGCCGCGGTGCGGGCCGGGTCGGAGGCCCGGCGGCGCGCGGACGGCGCTGCGGCGGTGCGCTCGCGCGGGCCCTGGCGGGACGCGGGCCGCTGGCGCCCGGCGGCATCGCGGTGCCCACCCCGGCCGGCGCCGTCCTGGCCGCCCCGACCACCGCTGCC
>NZ_JAANNB010000201.1 GCF_011603975.1 Cellulomonas sp. IC4_254
ACACCCCCGCAGCCCACGCACTGCGCCAAGCACAGGCAGTCATGGCCTGGGCCCACCTGCAGATGACCTGCGACCTCCCCGAGGTCGACCAGTGGCTGCACCCCGACTTCCTCCGCGACGGACGATTCTGCCGCGACGTCGCCTGGGGACCCGGAGACGGCATCGGATACGCCGGCCCCTACGCCTACGAGGTCGTCGAGATGACACACAACGACGACGGCACCGTCGACATCACCACCTGCGCCATCGCCCAACCCCACTCCCGATACGACGTCAGCACCCACGAACCCGCCGGACGATCCGGCGAGCACCACCGTCCCGGGCGCTCACGACTCATCCCCCACGGCGACTCCTACCGCTTCGCCGGGTCATCCGCCCCGACCACCACCACCATCGAGACCTGCGAACCCAGCGCCCCCATCACCGTCCAGCACTTCGTCGACTGGCAGGACACCCCCCGCTTCACCCGCTTCCGCACCGGACCCGAGTCGTGATCCCCGACGGCGGGACGGCCTCGATCGACCTCTCGACCCTCCGCGAGGCGCTCCACGGCGCATCCCTGCTCGACGTGGATACCGACAGTGCGCAAGGCGAGCGGCGAGGGGATGGACGACCTGCTGCGCCAGATCTTCACGAAGGGCGAGGGCACCTTCGGCTGGGCCACCTCCGTCGGGCTGCACACCTGGACGTGGAGGGCCGAGGGCTCCTCACCCCAAGGCCGGGAGGCGAGCGTAGCGGCGATGCGGCACCTCGCGGAGCGGCTACATCGTGATCGACCCGTCCGCCCCGATCGGCCACTCCGGGTTGTGCGCGACCTCCCACACGTACCCCCGGAGCATCCGGTGACCGGGGTCGAGCGCCGCCCCGACAAGGGCGTCCCCGCAGAGTGCGACAGGGCCGCCGAGCAGGTGCGCGGGATCTGCGCCGACCTCGCCGGCGCCGCCAGCACCGCCAGCAACCTCGCCTCTACGGTGCGCACCGCCTGGCAGGGACAGGCCGGGAACGCGTTCTGCTCGAGCCTGGACGCGGCCACGCAGTCCAGCCGACTCACCGTCGCCGCGTGGGACCGGGTCAAGGACGAGCTCGTGCGCTACGCCACCCGCCTCAGGGACATCCAGACCCGCGGCGACCAGATCCGCTCCGCACTGTCGAGCGCCGAGGACTCCCTCAGCACCGCCAAGAAGACGCTGGCGCGCTACCAGAAGGACGACGACACCGCGGCCTGGCGCATCACCCACGCACGCGGCACCGTCGACTCCCTCACCCACGACATCGCGACCCAGGTCGTCGCACTCGACAACCTGCGCGCCGAACGACAGGCACTCGACAACGCCACGGCCACCGCCCTGCACACCGCACCCGGCGCCGGCGCCGCCGCCTGGCAGGCGATCGCCTACCGCAACGGCCGCACCGTCCCGAGAACCGACATCCTCGACGAGCTGCTCGACCTGCTCGACCGCGACCCCATCGGCAACCTCGACCTGCTCCACCAGTTCCTGCTCATGCACAGCAACGACGCCGAGCTCATGGGCACGTTCTTCGACGGGGTCGGCGCACGCGGGCTGATCGACCTCATGCGTCGAGCCGGACCGGGCGGCACCGCCACCTTCATCTTCGGCCTGCTCGCCACCGGCTTCGTCACGGCCTCGTCCGGGTGGTCCTCCGACAAGCAGCGCGCCTTCGGCGCCGCACTCGTCGACGCGCTCAAGCCGGACACCGTGTCGTCCCTCACCTCGGACCAGGAGCTCCTCGCCCGCCTGCTCGCATCGCCGGGAGTGCCGCCCCGCGTGGGCCTCGGCGCGTTCGGACGCCTCGACGAACTCCGCCACGTGGATCCCGCAAAGTTCGCCACGATCACCTCTCCACTTGGCGGCCCACCGGGAACGGCTGACTTCACGATCGAGTCGCTGACGAACACGCTCTTCCTCCTCATGAGCCAGGTCCCCGGGGAAGCCCGCGACTACTTCTTCTCGCGCAGCGACCCAACCGAAGCGGTGGCCTACTGGTACGGCAGGCATCCTTGGGCGAGCGACGGGTTCACCGGACCCGCCGCCCTGCTCCGGGCGATCGCGAACGAACCCGTGGACCTCGCCGGCGACAACGAGTCGTGGAAGGCGATCCTCGGGTTCTGCTCCACGGCTCTGGACAACTTGGGCGGCCGTCCCGACTACAACACCGCGAACGTGAGCCCGGCGGCGGCACTGGACATCGCGATCGCCATCTCTGCCTTCATCCCGGAGATAGCGGGCAACATCTTCGGCGATCAGGATCGATCCACGTCCACGGGCGTAGCGGCGGAGATATTCCGCGACGGCCTTCACCAGAACGGGCCGACGCTGGATGCGAAGTTCGGCAACCTGGCTCGTGCCCTTGGTGTCGCCACCACCCATCCGAGCGCCCTGAATGCCTTCCTAGTCCAGGTGCGCGCTTACGGCGACGCGGTGCTGGCCCACGTGACGGGCGCGACGCCCCCGACCCTCGACCAGACCCGAACACTTCTGAGCACGGTGAGCGCCGTGTGGGGTTTCACACACGCGGCCTACAGCGTCGAGGCCGCAGGGGACGCCGCACGACTCAGCAACTCGTCGCGGGCGCTCCTCGACCAGATCTTCGCGGTCGGCGGGCTGGTACCCATCCCGGGCGCGAGCAAGGGCCTCGACATCGGAGTTGACGCGGTCACCACTGTGGCTCCAGGTCTCTTGGCCACGATCATCCCGCAGATCCTGACGGACGATCAGCTGCTCGAGATCCGCAACAACCCCAAGACGGCGGGCCGCGATGAGCTCAACACCAGGATCAGCGACGCACTCGAGACCGCGCTCGCCGGAATGAACCCCCCGTACACCGTCGTGGATCTTGACATCGGACGGTCAAGGCTCGCCACGATCGACGACTTCGCCAAGAACATCGGCGGCGCGTACGACGCCGCGGCGGCCGCCTTCAGCAGCGAGGAGACCGATGGCGCCTACTCGGTGTCGCTGAGTCACAGCGACGAGACCGCGAGCCGCGATCAGATGGCGGCCGGAATGGTGAACTGACGTGCGGACACGACTCCGTGCCTGCAGGATCGCCGCGCTCGCGTTCCTGGTGATCGCCGCGTGCTCCTCGCCCGTCGACCCGTCACCCTCCCCCACCCCCCGGCCGAGCGTGGCCCTGGTGACACGAGCCTCGACACCCGGCGAGCTGAACCCGCCGCATCCCGCAGACAACCCCTACGAGCACACCGACGTCATGGTCTCCCTCCGCCGCGACTTCGTCGTCGCGTCGTGGGGATGGCTCAACGACCTGTGCAGCACCGACGAGTACAAGGCACTGCTGGACGTCCGCGTGTTCAAGTGCGAGGAGAACTACGCGTCCGCGTCGGGAGGAGACCGGCTGGGAATCGGCCCGGCGAGCTTCACGCCCCTCGAGTCCGTTCCTCGAGACGATGGCCACGTCGAGGTGATCGCCTGCTATCAGGATTCGCCCCGAAGATACGCCCGGTGGAGCACGGGTGAGGTGGACGCCGAGGGCTCGACCCAGAGGTACCTGATCACCTACGTCCTGTCGCCGTTGACCGAGGACGAGCGCACCGCGCTGATCGCGCTCGGGCTCGAACCCACCACGCACCGCCTGCGCGACGTGCAGCCGGGCACCGAGCCCTGCCCCGACGTCGAGGTCACGACCCAGATCTTCGTCGACTGGCTGCGAACGAGCTTGTTCACCTCACCCGGGCCGTTCAGCACGCCCATGCCGCACTGGCGGGACGACACACCCCCGACCGGGCCGCCGAGTCTGGCGGCAGGGTGATGCCCCGCGCCGAATCCCGCCGCCGCGGGTTGCTGATCCTGCCCCGCTCGCGCCGCGCACCACTCCTGCTCGCGATCTGCGTCGCTGCAGCCTCGGCTGTCGCCCTGGGCGCCCTGTGGGGCACCTCGCGTGGCAGCACACGCGCACCCGGCGACCTGCCACTTGCGACCGCCGTCGGCGACGCGCTCCGCGAGTGGGAACGGAAGCACGACCAGCTGTTCACCCCGCCAGCTCACGCGCCCGGGCCGCCACCCGCCGCCCGATCCGCGGCGCCGTCGTCGTCCCCCGCGAGGTACCGCACGACCACCCGCGCCTCGCCCGCGACCACGGCGACGTCCTGCGCCTCGACCTTCGTCAGCGCCCGGGCGGCGTCCGCCGCGGCGGGGAGCAGGGCGGCGGGGTCGACGCCGGGGAGCAGCAGCCCGACGCCGAGGGTCACGCGGTACGACGGCACGGCCGCGAGCGTAGCGGCGGCACGCCACGACGCCGGCGCGCCGGACCCCGCCGCGCGAGCCCCGGCGCCCCGCACCCCACGACACCGGTCCACAGCGTGAGCACGAGCCCGCCCGCCTGGAAGAACGCCACCTCCCCGTCGGGTCGGCGTGGTGCGGGCCACCCCATCGCCTCGTCGAACGCGCACTGCCGGTCGAGGTCCGTGACGCCGAGCGTGACCACGCTGATCCGCGGCTCCACACCGCCTTCCTCCCGTGCCTCCACGACATCCACCCGCGTTCGGGGGGACAGCCCCCGGGTGCTCCCGCGCGCGGTCACGTAGCGTGGAACGCATCCGAACGACGAGCGTTCCCGCTCACGCCCGCGGCTGGGAAGTCGACCACCCCCCACGTTCGGAGCGCGCTTCGTGACACCTTCCGCACCCACCGCCGCGCCGGCGACGACCGCCCGGCCGAACCAGGCCGCCGCGACCGGCTCGTACCAGGAGCTCTCCAAGCAGGTCCGCGACGCCGGCCTGCTGAACCGCGCCCCGGGCTTCTACGTCCTGCTGCTGGTGGGGCTGGGCGTCGCCCTGGCCGCGCTCGTGGCGGGCTCGGTGCTGCTCGGCCGGTCCTGGTTCCAGCTGCTGATCGCCGGCGGTCTCGGGATCGTGCTGACGCAGTTCGCGTTCGTCGCGCACGAGGCGTCGCACCGGCAGGTCCTCGCGTCAGGTCCGGCGAACGACCGTCTGGGCCGGATCCTCGCGAACGGCGTCGTCGGCATCAGCCACTCGTGGTGGATGACCAAGCACTCGCGGCACCACGCGAACCCGAACCACGTGGGCAAGGACCCGGACATCGCGCCGGACACGATCGTGTTCCTGCACGCGGACGCCGCGAAGCAGAGCCGGGTGATGGCCGCGCTGACCCGGGTGCAGGGCTGGGCGTTCTTCCCGCTGCTGACCCTCGAGGGCCTGAACCTGCACGTGACGGCGTTCCGCAGCCTGCTGGCGCAGGAGCGGTCCCGTGCTCGCACGCTGGAGCTGACGATGCTCGTCGTGCGGCTCAGCGTCTACACCGCCGCGGTGCTGTGGTTCCTGGGCCTCGGCCTCGGGTTCGCGTTCCTCGGCGTGCAGCTCGCGGTGTTCGGCGTCTACATGGGCGCCTCGTTCGCGCCGAACCACAAGGGCATGGCGGTGATCCCCGAGGGCAGCCGGCTGGACTTCCTGTCGAAGCAGGTGCTGACGTCCCGGAACATCACCGGCGGGCACGCGATGAGCACGCTCATGGGCGGCCTGAACTATCAGGTGGAGCACCACCTGTTCCCGAGCATGCCGCGGCCGCACCTGGCGCGCGCCCGCCTGCTGGTCCGCGAGCACTGCCTGCGCAACGGCGTGCCGTACACGGAGACGTCGCTGCTGCGCTCCTACGCCATCGTGGTGCGCTACCTCAACGACGTGGGCCTGGCGGCGCGAAACCCGTTCGACTGCCCCCTCGTGCAGCGGTACCGCCAGGTCTGATCCGGGCGTGCCGACCGCCTGACACGACGACGGCGAGCGGCTACGGTCCGACGTGACCGCCTGACCGACCGATCGGAGCCGCTCGTGTCCCGCACCCCCGCCCGCGTGTCGGCGCTGGTCCTCGTGATCGGGGGGCTGGCGCTGGGCGCCGCTCCCCTGCCGCTGGCCCCGTTCGGCTGCGGGCCGGCGTTCGGCGGCTCCGACGAGGTGCTGGAGCAGACGCTCGACGTCGTGACCGCCTGCTCCGACAGCCGCGCGCAGCGGCAGGGGCTGGCGGGCGCGGTGCTGGTCGCCGGTGCCGCGCTCGGGGCGGGCGCGCTCGTCCCGAGCCGCCGCGGGCAGACGGCCACGGCGGCCGGCACGGCCCCGTTCGGAGCCGACGCCGCGCGCTGACCCCGGGCAGCAGAACGCCGGCCGTCCCCGTCGGGGGCGGCCGGCGTTCGCGCGTCAGCTCAGAGCGGGCGGATGTTCGCCGCCTGCGGGCCCTTGGGGCCCTCGGTGACGTCGAACTCGACCTGCTGGTTCTCCTCGAGGGAGCGGTAGCCGGAGGAGGCGATGGCGCTGTAGTGCGCGAACACGTCCGGGCCGCCCTCGGAGGGAGCGATGAAGCCGAAGCCCTTCTCGGCGTTGAACCACTTCACGGTGCCGGTGGTCATGATGTCTTCTCTCGTTCGGGGACCGGAGCCGCGGACGCGGCTCCTGGTGCCGCGCCACGAGGGGCGCGGACGGTGGTGGGTGCGCGCGCGGCAGGCGGGCGCGGCGGGACGGCGGCGGGCGGCGGTGAGCGCGGCCACGGCCTCGTCGAAGGTGTGCGTGACGGCCACGGGGCGCGACAGGTGGTCGCTGACGTGGTGGCCGTCCGCGTCGCGGGCGATCAGCCCGGCGTACTCGCCGCCGGCGGTGGCGGCCCAGAGGTTCTCGTCCGCCTGGCGCCACTGGACGGGCGCGGTGTCGGCGGGGGTGGTGGTGGTGCGGGTACTGAGGGTGATGATCTGACGACTGCTCTCACTCCGCACGACATCGGCGGAGGGTGGGGGCGACGGCACCG
>NZ_JAANNB010000202.1 GCF_011603975.1 Cellulomonas sp. IC4_254
CCACCCCGGTGCGGGCGAGCTCGAGCAGCCGCGCCGCCGTCCGCTCGTCGACCACCAGGTCGGTCATCGTGCCCGCCCGGAGCGCGGCGAGCAGCGGCACCGCCTTGTTGTCGCCCGCCACCGCGCAGAGCCGCCGCGGGATCCGCCGGAGCTGCTCGGGGGACGGGCCGGTCGCGCGCGCGTTCAGCGGCACGTCCTGCCAGGACCCGTCGGCGCGCAGGAACACGGTGCACACGTCGCCGACGACCGACTGCTCGTGCAGCAGCTCCACGTCGTCGTCGTCCAGGTACCCGGCGGAGTAGACGTGGCTGGGCACCGAGCCCGTCACCGACCCGACCGAGAACAGCGCGATGTCGGCCCGGGCCTGCTCGTCGAGCACCCGGCGCACCGACCGCTCGCGCCACATCGCCTGCTTGGTCTCGGGGTAGTCGAAGAACGCCGGGACCGGGAAGTGGTGCACGGTGGCCCCGAACGCGCTCCCGAACGACGCGATGAGGTCGCTCGCGTACTCGATGCCGGAGGTGCGGGTGTTGGCCGCGCCGTTGAGCTGCACGACGACGCTGCCGTGCGTGGCCTTGGGCTGCAGCCGCCGCGACACCGCCGCCAGCGTGGTGCCCCAGGCGACGCCGAGGATCATGTCGGAGTCGAACCAGGACGCGAGGAGGCGGGCGGTCGCGCGGGCCACCTGGTCGAGGGTGTCGGCGGGTTCCCCGGAGTCGGGGACCGGCACCACGTAGGTGTCGATGCCGAACGCGGCGGAGATCGACCGCCCCAGGCTGGGGGCGCGGGTGCTGGACGGCCGGAGCGTGATCTCGACCAGCCCCGTCTCGCGGGCCCGCTTCAGGAGCCGGGACACCGTCGACCGGGAGGTGTGCAGGTGCCGCGCGATCACGTCCATCTTGACGTCCTGCAGGTAGTACATGGACGCGGCGCGCAGCACGTCCTGCTCACGGTCGGTCATCGTCCGCGACCTCCTCGTCCGGGACCTCGGTCCTGCACATTCGTGCACTGCGGTTGCGCGTCTGTTCGCGACGTGACGACGATAGCGAACAGACAGGACCGAGGTCCCAGTCTGCGGGGCCACGAGCGCCCGCGACCAGGGGCCGACGCCGGGAGAGCAAGACCGCGATGGAGCTGACATGAGGACCGCAGCACTGACCCCTCGCCTGCGTGACGACGCGCTGGCAGCCCTGCGAGCGACCACGGAGGGCGGGCCGGAGCTCGACGTCCTCGTCATCGGCGGCGGCGTCACCGGCGCCGGCATCGCGCTGGACGCGGTCACCCGCGGCCTGTCGACCGCCGTCATCGACGCCCAGGACTGGGCGTCCGGCACGTCGAGCCGGTCGAGCAAGCTCGTGCACGGCGGCCTGCGGTACCTGCAGATGCTCGACTTCCACCTGGTGCGCGAGGCCCTGACCGAGCGCGACCTGCTCATCAGCGACCTGGCCCCGCACCTGGTCAAGCCGGTGCCGTTCCTCTACCCGCTGGAGAACCGGGTCTGGGAGCGCGCGTACGTCGGCGCCGGCATCGCCCTCTACGACACGCTGGCCAGCGTGAACGGCCGCAAGCGCGCCATGCCGCTGCACCAGCACGTCACCCGCAAGGGCCTGGAGCGCAAGTTCCCCGACCTGCGCCACGACGCCGCGGTCGGCGCGATCCAGTACTGGGACGCGAACGTCGACGACGCCCGCCTGGTGTCGACGCTGATCCGCACCGCCGCGTCCTACGGCGCGCACGCGGCGTCCCGCACCCAGGTCGTCGGCCTCACCACCACCTCCGGCGGCGCGGTCACCGGCGCCGAGCTGGTCGACCTCGAGACCGGCGAGCGGTTCACCGTCCGCGCCCGGCACGTCATCAACGCCACCGGCGTGTGGACCGAGCAGACCGAGTCGCTCGCGGGCACCGAGGGCGGCCTGCGGGTCCTCGCCTCCAAGGGCATCCACATCGTCGTCCCGCGCGACCGCATCGCCGGCAACGTCGGCCTGATCCTGCAGACCGAGAAGTCGGTGCTGTTCGTCATCCCGTGGTCCCGCTACTGGGTCATCGGGACCACGGACACCCCGTACGAGCAGGACCTGGTGCACCCCGTCGCCACCAGCGAGGACATCGACTACGTCATCGACCACGCGAACGCGGTGCTGTCCCGGCCGATCACGCGCGAGGACGTCATCGGCACCTGGGCCGGCCTGCGCCCGCTGCTGCAGCCGGGCACCAAGGAGGGCACCTCGTCCGCCAAGGTGTCCCGCGAGCACACCGTCGCGTCGCCGACCCCCGGCCTCACGGTCATCGCCGGCGGCAAGCTCACCACCTACCGCGTGATGGCCAAGGACGCCGTCGACTTCGCGATCGGCTCCCGCGCCACCACGCTGCCCTCGATCACGCACAAGATCCCGCTGGTCGGCGCCGAGGGCCTCGAGGTGCTGCAGCGCCAGGCCCGCGACATCGGCAGCCGGTACGGCTGGGACCGCGGGCGGATGGACCACCTGCTGCACCGGTACGGCTCCCTGCTGGGCGAGCTGCTGGAGATGGTGGACGAGGACCCGTCGCTCGGGCAGCCGGTCCCCGGCGCGGCCGCCTACATCGGCGCCGAGATCGCCTACGCCGTCACGCACGAGGGCGCCCTGCACCTGGACGACGTGCTCATGCACCGCACGCGCCTCAACTACGAGGTCGCGGACAAGGGCGTGAGCGCGCTGGAGGCGATCGCGGACATCATCGCGCCGCGCCTCGGCTGGGACGACGCCACCCGCGCCCGCGAGATCGACGCGTACCGGCAGCGCGCCCAGGCGGAGTTCGCCGCGGCCGAGCAGAAGGACGACGCCGCCGCGCAGGCCGCGCGCGACGCCGCCGAGGACCTCGCGCCGCTGCTCCCGATCGACGGCGACCCGGTCCGCCCCGGCACCAAGCCGGGCTCGTCGCCGCACACCCCTGCCACTGCCGGTCCGGCAGGGACATGATCAGTACCACCTAGCGGTCCCCCGGCCGCGCCCCGCCCGGTCGGTCGTCGACCGGGCGGGACCCTGCGAGACAACGACGTCCGTCAAGAAAGAGGTCGACCGTGGAGTCCATCTCGATCGGAGAAGCGATGCTCTCCGAGTTCCTCGGCACCGCCATCCTGCTCCTCCTGGGTGCAGGTGTCGTCGCCAACGTGATCCTGCCCAAGACCAAGGGGTTCGGCGGCGGCTGGCTGCTGATCAACTTCGGGTGGGGCCTCGCGGTGTTCACCGGCGTGTACGTGGCCTTCAAGTCCGGCGCACACCTCAACCCCGCGGTGACGCTGGGCATCTGGGCCGCGGGCAAGGACGAGTTCGCCCCGGGCATCGAGGTGAACGCGGTCAACGGGTTCCTGTACATCGCGGCGCAGTTCGCCGGCGCCGCCGTCGGCGCGGCCCTCGCGTACCTCACCTACAAGAAGCACTTCGACCAGGACGCGGACCCCGCGATCAAGCTGGCGGTGTTCTCGACCGGCCCGGAGCTGCGCTCCTACGGCTGGAACTTCCTCACCGAGGTCGTCGGCACGTTCGTCCTGGTGTTCTGGGTGGTCATCAGCGGCAACACGCCCGCCCAGATCGGCCCGCTCGGCGTCGCGCTCGTCGTGGTCGCGATCGGCGCCAGCCTCGGTGGCCCCACCGGCTACGCCATCAACCCGGCCCGTGACCTCGGCCCGCGGCTCGTGCACGCGCTGCTGCCGATCCGCGGCAAGGGCTCGTCCGACTGGTCGTACGCCTGGGTGCCGGTGCTCGGCCCCGCGGTGGGCGGCATCCTCGGTGGCCTCCTCGCCCTGGCCATCGGCTGGGTCGCCTGACCGTCGTGCCCTGAGCGGGGCGCCCGCGCACACCCCCGCGAGGGGGCGGGCGTCCCGCTCGTACACCCGCGACGCCCCCCGTCGCACGCTCGTCGCGACCGCGAGGTCGCACCGTTCCCGGCAGCGCCGCCCCCGCGGTGCTGCCACCCGCCCGCCGGCGGGAAGACCGACGCGAAGGAAGTCTCATGTCCGAGCAGCTCGTCATGGCCATCGACCAGGGCACCACGTCCACCCGGGCGATCCTCTTCAACCACAGCGGCCAGATCGTCTCGGTGGGCCAGACCGAGCACCAGCAGATCTTCCCGCGCGCCGGCTGGGTCGAGCACGACCCGAACGAGATCTGGACCAACACCCGCGAGGTCGTGGGCCTGGCCCTGTCCCGCGCCAACAAGACGTACTCCGACGTCGCCGCCATCGGCATCACCAACCAGCGCGAGACCGCCGTGGTGTGGGACCGCACCACCGGCCAGCCGGTCTACAACGCGATCGTCTGGCAGGACACCCGCACCCAGAAGATCTGCGACGACCTCGCGGCCCTCGGCGGCGGCGCGGAGCGCTACAAGGACCGCGTGGGCCTGCCGCTGGCGACCTACTTCTCCGGCCCGAAGATCCGCTGGATCCTCGACAACGTCGAGGGCGCCCGCGAGAAGGCGGAGCGCGGCGAGCTCGCGTTCGGCAACACCGACTCCTGGGTGCTGTGGAACATGACCGGCGGGGTCGACGGCGGCATCCACGTCACCGACGTCACCAACGCCTCGCGCACCATGCTGATGAACGTCGACTCGCTCACCTGGAACGAGGAGATCGCGGCCGAGATGGGCATCCCGCTGTCGATGCTCCCGGAGATCCGCTCCTCCTCCGAGGTCTACGGCAAGGGCCGCCAGGGCGGGCTCGTCCCGGGCGTGCCGATCGCCGGCATCCTCGGGGACCAGCAGGCCGCGACGTTCGGCCAGGCGTGCTTCGAGGTCGGCACCGCCAAGAACACGTACGGCACCGGCAACTTCATGCTGCTCAACACGGGCACCGAGCCGGTCCCCTCGAAGAACGGCCTGCTCACCACCGTCGCCTACAAGATCGGCGACGCCCCGCAGGTCTACGCCCTCGAGGGCTCCATCGCCGTGACCGGCTCCCTCGTGCAGTGGCTCCGCGACAACCTGGGCATGTTCGCCGACGCCCCGGACATCGAGTACCTGGCCTCCAAGGTCGAGGACAACGGCGGCGCGTACTTCGTGCCCGCGTTCTCCGGCCTGTTCGCCCCGTACTGGCGGTCCGACGCCCGCGGCGCGCTGGTCGGCCTGACCCGGTACGTCAACCGCAACCACATCGCCCGCGCGGCGCTGGAGGCCACCGCCTTCCAGACCCGCGAGGTGCTCGACGCGATGAACGCGGACTCCGGCGTCGCGCTCACCGAGCTCAAGGTCGACGGCGGCATGACCGCCAACAACCTGCTCATGCAGTTCCAGGCCGACATCCTCGACGTGCCGGTCGTCCGCCCGCAGGTCGCGGAGACCACCGCGCTCGGTGCCGCGTACGCCGCCGGCATCGCCGTGGGCTACTGGTCCGGCGAGCAGGACGTCATCGACAACTGGGCCGAGGGCGCCCGCTGGACCCCGAACCTGGAGTCCGCGGAGCGCGACCGGCAGTACCGGCTGTGGAAGAAGGCCGTCACGAAGACCTTCGACTGGGTCGACGACGACGTGCGCTGACGCCTCGGCACGCCGCGGGCGGCGCCGGCGCGCCGACGCCGCCCCGTGAGGTCACGACCGACGGCCCCGTCCCCCTCCTCGCGAGGGGGACGGGGCCGTCGTCGTACGGGCGCGACCGGGGGGGTCAGCGGTCGACGCGCGCCGACCCGCCGCCGGCGAGCTTGAGCACCTCGGCCTTCGACGCCATCGTGGTGTCGCCCGGGGTGGTCATGGCGAGCGCCCCGTGCGCGGCGCCGTACTCGACGGCGGTGGCGAGCGGCTGACCGTCGAGCAGGCCGTAGACCAGGCCCGACGCGAACGAGTCGCCGCCCCCGACCCGGTCGAGGATCTCCAGGCCGGGCCGGTGCGTCGCCCGGACCAGCCCCTCCTCGCGGGACCACGCGATGGCGCCCCAGTCGTTGACAGTGGCGCTGCGGACGGTGCGGAGCGTGGTCGCGATGACCTGGAAGTTCCCGAACTCCGCGGCCACCCGGTCGATCATCGCCGCGAACGAGTCGACCTCCAGCTCCGACAGGTGCTCGTCGACCCCCTCGACCTCGAAGCCGAGCGCCGCGGTGAAGTCCTCCTCGTTGCCGATCATCACGTCGACGTGCCGGGCGATCTCGCGGTTGACCTCCTGCGCCCGCGCGGGGCCGCCCGTCGCGCGCCAGAGGCTCGGCCGGTAGTTGAGGTCGTAGGACACGACGGTGCCGTGCCGCTTCGCGGCCGTGACCGCCGCGACGACGGTCTCGGCCGCGGTGCCCGAGAGCGCCGCGTAGATGCCGCCGGTGTGCAGCCACCGGACGCCGAGGTCGCCGAACAGGTGGTCCCAGTCGACGTCGCCGGGCGCCAGCCGGGACGCGGCGGTGTGCCCCCGGTCGCTCACCCCGACGGCGCCGCGCACGCCGAAGCCGCGCTCGGTGAAGTTGAGGCCGTTGCGGACCTCGCGGCCGATGCCGTCGTACGGCAGCCAGCGCAGGAACGACGTGTCGACGCCGCCCTGCAGGATCAGGTCCTCGACCAGACGGCCGACCTCGTTGTCCGCGAGCGCCGTCACGACCGCGGTGCGCAGCCCGAACGCCCGGCGCAGGCCGCGGGCGACGTTGTACTCGCCGCCGCCCTCCCAGGCGCGGAACTGCCGGGCGGTGCGGATGCGGCCCTCCCCCGGGTCGAGGCGGAGCATGACCTCGCCGAGGGAGACGGCGTCGTAGCGGCACGCGTCGGCGGGCCGGAGGGACAGGGGCATCGGTGCTCCTT
>NZ_JAANNB010000203.1 GCF_011603975.1 Cellulomonas sp. IC4_254
CGTCGGCCACGACCTCGGGCGTCTGGTGCTGCGGGTAGTGCCCGGCGTCCTCGACCAGCAGCGCCCGGGCCCCGGTCGCGTCCCGGACCCACGCGAGCTCGGCGGCCGGGTCCGTCCAGTCCGGGTCGAGGGCGCCCACCACCGCGAGCGCGGGCGCCTGGATGCGCGGCACCCGGGCCTCGACGGGCGCGTGCGTGAGCGCGAGCGCCAGGTCCCGGAACTGCCGGAGGTACCCGGGGCGGCGGAGGGCGGCCCGGATCGCCGCGACGTGCGCGTCCAGCCGGGGGGACCGGGTGCCCCTGTTCAGCGAGCGGTAGTAGGCGGCCCAGGCCGCGGCGCCCCACGGCGCGGCGAGCATGACCCGGTAGACCACGGGCATGAGCGCCCGCACCGCGCCGGGCAGCCGCGGGTCGCGCAGGAACGGCGCCAGCAGCACCAGCCCGCGGACCAGCTCGGGCCGGTCGGCCGCGACGACGGCCGCCGCCGAGGAGCCCATCGAGTTCCCGACCAGCACGGCCGGTCCCGCGGCCAGGTGCTCGACCAGGGCGGCGACGTCCTCGGCGGTCGCCTCGTCGCCGTGCGTGGTGAAGCCGGCGTCGGAGTCGCCGTGGCCGCGCAGGTCGGTGGTCACGACCCGGTAGCCCGCGGCGAGCAGCGCGCCGCGGAGCTCGTCGTAGGTGGACCGCAGGTCACCCATCCCGGGGACCAGGACGACGAGCGGGCCGGTGCCGGCGTCGTCGTACGCGACGCTGCCCTCGGGCCGCGGCAGGTGCAGCGTGCGTCGTGCGTCGTTGGTGTCCATAGCCCACAGGCTAATGCCATTAGCCATCGACCGCAAGGGACGGGTCTGGGATGCTGCTCGGGTGCTGCACGACGTCGCCCTCACCGGCCACGGGGTCCGCCTCGTCCCCCTCGACCTCCCGCACGCGGACGCGCTCGCCGCCTTCGTCGACGCGCGGGTGTGGGCCGGGATGTCCTCCGCGCTCCCCGTCGGGGCCGACGCCTGGCGCGCCGAGGTCGAGGCCGCCCGCGCCGCGCCCGGCCGGCTGGCGTTCGCCGCGCTCGACGCCGCCACGGGCGAGGTCCGCGGCAGCACGTCGTTCTACGACCGCGACCTGCGGGTCCCCCGGGTCGAGATCGGCCACACCTACTTCGCGCCGCGCTGGTGGGGCACGTCGAACAACCCGGCCTGCAAGCTGCTGATGCTGGAGCACGCGTTCGACGCGTGGGGCTGCGCGCGCGTCGCGCTGCGGGCCGACACCCGGAACACCCGCTCCGTCGCGGCGATCACCCGGCTCGGCGCGGTGCCCGAGGGCGTGCTGCGGAACCACCGGCTCGCGCCGGACGGCTCACGGGGCGACACCGCGTACTTCTCGATCCTGCCGGACGAGTGGCCGGCGGTGCGCGCGGGGCTGCTGGCGCGGCTCGACGCGGCCTGACACCGGCGCGCCCGGGACCGGCGGGACACGCCCGCTCCCGGGCAGGGAACAGCCCGTGGGCCGGGCCTCCTGCTGGAGGGCCCTGCCGCGAAGGACGAGCTCGCGGCTCCCACGGGCTGCGGTGACTGCGGGGATTCGCCCGTCGCGGTCGCCGGTCGGACCGGCGGCGCGGCGAACGGATCGCAATCCGTCCGAACACTGCTGTCCGCGACTAGCGGGCAGTCACCTCACGCGTCCAAGAAGACTTCATGTCTCGGACCACCTCCTTCCCGTGTGCCTCGACCGTACGTCCGCCCCGCCGCGCGCACCAACGGATTTTCCCCACGGCGGAACCGGGTCGCGTGACCAGGAACAACGGCGGGGCCCAGCGGCGTTGGCCCGGCATGACCACGATCGGATTCATCGGCGCAGGCCACATCGGCGGCGCGCTCGCGCGCCTGGCCGTCCAGCACGGGCAGACGCCCGTCGTCAGCAACTCGCGCGGTCCGCACACGCTCGTGGACCTGGTGTCCGACCTCGGCGACGGCGCCCGCGCCGCCACCGCCCAGGAGGCCGCTGCGGACGGGGACGTCGTCGTCGTCACCGTGCCGTTCCACGCCTACGCGCAGGTCCCGGCCGAGCCGCTGGCCGGCAAGGTCGTCATCGACACCAACAACTACTACTGGGAGCGCGACGGCCACGTGGCCGCGCTCGACGACGGCTCCACGACCAGCGCCGAGCTGCTCGCCGAGCACCTCGGCAGCGCCCGCGTCGTCAAGGCGTTCAACCACATCACCGCGGCCGACCTCGGGTCGAAGGGCACGCCCGCCGGCACCCCCGGCCGGCGCGCGCTCGCGATCGCGGGCGACGACGCCGACGCGAAGGCGCAGGTCACCGCGCTCATCGACCGGTGGGGCTTCGACGTCGTCGACGCCGGCCCGCTGTCGGAGGGCTGGCGGTTCCAGCGGGACACCCCGGCGTACGGCGCCGAGCTCGACGCCGAGGGCCTGCGCGCCGCGCTCGCCGCGGCCACCCGCTGACCTCACCACCCCGCGGCCGGCGCGGCGGCGACGCGGCTCAGCCCGCGGTGCCGTCGCGCTGGTCCGGGACCCGGACCTCCGGGGCCAGCCGGTAGCCCAGCCCCCGCACGGTGCTGATCGCGGTCCGGTCCCCCGACCCCTCCGCGAGCTTGCGGCGCAGGTTCGCCATGTGCACCTCGATGCTCCGCCGGTCCGCGTCGGTCGGCGTCGGCACGGCGTGCGGCCCGTGCACCGCCACCGCCACCGCGAGGTCGTCCTTCGACACCGGCTGGCCCGCGCGCTCCGCGAGCGCCACGAGGATCTCGAACTCGCTCCGCGTCAGCGGCACCGGCCGGTCCGCGACGCGCACGCACCGCGCGGGAACCTCGACCACGAGGTCCCCGCGCACCAGCACCCGGCCGTCGTCGAGGCCGGAGTCGTCTCCGATCGCCATCGCCTCACGGTACGTGGCGCACCTCGCGCCGTCGCGCGGTGGGCCGTCGTCGCCGGTCAGCGCGGCGGTCGACCGGCCTGGGTGGTACCACCCCGACTCACGAAGCCGACCCTCAGGACCCCTGAAGCGCCGCGGGTCCACGCCGATCAGCCCCCCGATGGAACGAGCACGGGGATCGCTCCCCGTCCGACAGGGGGAGAACCCAGTGCACACTTCGCGCACGCGATCCGGGCGCCTGCGGCGTCCGGTCGCCCTCGCGACAGCCGCGGTCGTCGCGGCGATGCTGATCCCGGCGGGCGCCGCGTCCGCCGACGACGGCACCAGCGACCCGAACGTCGTCGTCGACACGCAGCCGGTCGCCGACCCGCAGCCGCAGCCGGACCCGCAGCCGGACCCGCAGGCCGAGACCCAGCCCGAGACGCAGGACCAGGGCACGCCGGTCGCGACCACCCCGGTCACGACGACGCCGGACTCCGAGCAGGACGTCCCGCCGACGTCCGACACCCCGTCGCAGGGCGACTCGTCGGACACCGACGTCCCCTCCGGCACGGACACCGACACCGACGTCCCGGCCGGCACCGCACCGGACCAGCCGTCCACCGGGACGACCACGCCCGAGGAGGACGCCCCGGACACGGACCAGGGCTCCGCCGACCCCGGCCCGTCGTTCTCCGCCGGCGGCTTCCGCGTCTCCGGCTACTCGCTCGACCAGCAGGGCAACCGCGTCGTCGTCGTCGGCCAGACGCTCACGCTCGAGCGCACCGAGCCGGTGCCGGCCGACACCGAGTACTTCTGGGACTGGCGCACGGACAACGGCTGGCGCGGGAACTCCGCCCAGTTCACCCCGACGTCCGCCGACCTCGGCAAGCAGCTCAAGCTGACGGTCCTCGCCTTCGCCGACGAGCAGCACCACCCCGTCCTCGAGGAGGACCTCGGCATCGTGCTCGCCGAGGCGCCCGCCGCCGGCCCGGTCACCCCGCAGCCGACCACGCCGGTCGAGACCACCCCGGTGGACAGCGACCCGCAGGTGGACGACCGCGTCGAGGCGCCGGACGAGTGGACCGACTTCGTCTTCTCGGGCACCACCACCGACACCTGGGGTGACCCGGTCGCCGTCCTCGGCACGCCGATCTCCGTCCGCCCGACCACGAACTGGCCGGCCGGCACGACCTTCACCTACGAGTGGCGGCTCGACGACTGGGACGGCCCGGTCGTCGGCGAGGGCACGACGTACACGCCCACCTCGCTCAACCGCATGATCTACCTGGTCGCCGACCCCACCTCGCCCGACGGCGTCACCCGCGGTGGGGGCACGATCGTCGCCTGGGACACGGTCGCCCCGACGACCCCCGGTGACTCGGACGACTCCGACGACTCCGACGACGACGCAGGCCTGAAGCCGATGCCGGAGGGCTGGTTCCAGGTCGACGGCGGGAACGGCTACGAGCTGGCCTACGGCAAGGAGTACACGGCCACGCCGACCGGCTTCGCGCCCGGCGCCGAGTACACCGTGCGCTGGACCGTCGACGGCGTGCAGGTCGGCTCCGGCCGGACGTTCACCCCGGCCGCCGGCCAGATCGGCCAGTTCGTCGACCTCGAGTTCGAGGTGCGCGCCGACGGCTACGAGGTCTACAAGTCCGTCCGCTCGGCCGGCTGGGTCCAGGCGCAGCCCACGGTCACCGTGTCCGCCCCGACCATCACGGCCGGCGCCACCGCCACCGTGACCATCTCGGTCACGGGCCCGGCCAAGGGCCCCCAGGTCACGGGCCCCGTCGACCTGTACGTGCACGGCAACGGCTACAGCCAGCCGCTCACCGGGCAGTCGCTCGAGAACGGCGTCGCGACGTACCGCGTCCCGAACCTCCCGGCCGGCTCCTACGCGCTCACCGCGTCGTACCCGGGCGACCAGATGTGGGCGCGCTCGTTCTCGGTCCTGGGCGCCTCGTTCGGCGGCTACACGTTCGCGCAGGGCGAGGGCACCCTGAAGGTCGTGCCCGCCGCCGCCACGGTCACCGCGCCGGCCACGCTGACGGTCCCGGTCGCCATGCGCTCGACGTTCGACGCCAAGGTCTCCGTGCCGGGCTCGGTGCTCCCCGCCTCGTGGACCCTCCGCGAGGGCGGCACGGTCCTGAGCCACGGCTCGACCCACGACGGGCGGTTCGCCGTCACCGTCCCGGTGCTGACCGCCGGCACCCACACCCTGGTGCTCGAGGTCCCCGCGACCGAGCTCTCGGCCGCGGGCTCGGCGACCATCACGGTCGTCGTCGTCGGCGAGCCCGTCCGGACCGGCACCACGCCGTCGGCCGCGCTCGACACCCCGAAGGCCGCCACGGCCCCGGGTCAGCAGATGGAGCTCGTCGCCGAGGGCTTCCAGCCCGGTGAGACCGTCGCGTTCTACCTGCACTCCGACCCGGTGTTCCTGGGCACCGCGATCGCGGACGCGAACGGCGTGGCCCGCCTGATGGCGACCGTGCCCGGCGACGTCCCGGTCGGTGCGCACACGGTGTACGCCACCGGCGGCACCACCGGCCGCTGGGCCACCCTCGCGGTGCAGCTGGCGGTCCCGGTCCCGACGGCGGTCACCCCGGTGTCCGCCCCGGTCGCGGTCCCGGCGGCCGTCACACCCACGGCGACCGGCGCCGACGAGCTCGCGGTGACCGGCTCCGAGGGCGGCCCCCTCGGCCTGGCCGCGGCGTTCCTCCTCGCGGTCGGCGGTGCCCTGGTGCTCGTCGCCCGCCGGGTGCGCGCCACCCGCTGACACCCAGCCGCTCGACGGCCCTTCGACCCGCGGATCGGGTCGGGGGGCCGTCGTCGTCCCGGGGGCCGCGCGCGCTCCCCACCCACGTGTCGCGCCGCACCCCGATCGACCGGGTGGGCACGCGACGAACGGGTGGGGACCAGGGTCAGCCGCGCGGTGCCGCGAGCCAGGCGTCAGCAGGTCTCGAAGACGTACGCGGCGTCGGCCGGCGTGCTGAGGTCGCGGTCGCGGCGGATCGTCGACGGCGGCCGCCCCGAGTCCGCGCAGGCCGCGGCGAAGCCCTCGTCGGTGTACTCGACGTCGAGCACCGCGTCGCCGTAGACGTCCGTGTACGCGGCGCACTCGTCGTACTGCGCGCACTCCTCGGCCACCGCGAAGTCGAACCCCGCCTCGTCCCGCCCGCGGGTGCCGAGCTGCGGGGTGTTCTTCTGCCCGGCCGCCAGCCCCGCGTCGTGCGCGACCGCCACCAGCCGGGTCGCCAGGTCGACCGCGCCGTCCTCGTCCAGCAGCCCGTCGGACCGGGTCCAGGAGTCGAGGTTGTCGAGCTCCACCGCCGCGAAGCCGCGCTCCGCGCACGCCCGGACCTGTGCGCCGACGACCTCCGCGAGCGCCACGCGGTTCGCCTCGGTCGTCGTGTCGAGCAGGAGCTCGTCGGGCCAGCCCTCGTCGACGACCGGCTCGCCCGCGTCGTCGCGCAGGACCAGGTCGGGGTGGTCGGCCAGCCACGCGTCGCGGTCGCCGGGCTGGGTCTGGAAGCCGTTGACGTAGCAGGCCGACCACACGTCGGGCTCCGGCTCGTCGGTGACGTCACGGACGACGCCGCCGACGCCGTCCGGCACCGGGTACCCGCCGCCGAGCTGGTAGTCGACGACCACGCCCGCCGGGGGTCCGCCCGGGTGCGGCGCGCCGACGGGACCACTCACGTCGGCGCTGGTCGCGCTCGACCCGGCCGCCGGTGCCTGCTCGGCGTCGCCGCCCGTGTCGTCGCCCGTCCCGACCGTCCCGACCGTCCCGCAGCCCGCAGCCAGCGCCACCGCCGTCAGCACCGC
>NZ_JAANNB010000204.1 GCF_011603975.1 Cellulomonas sp. IC4_254
CACCCGTCCGCCCCGGCCGGCCACCGCCGCGGACGACCGTCCCACCCCGGCCCGCCGCCCCACCCGGGAGACCCATGCTGCTCCGCCTGCTCCGGGACTACCTGAGGCCCTACCGGCCCCAGGTGGTCGCCGTGCTGCTGCTCCAGCTCGCGCAGACCATCGCGACGCTGTACCTGCCCAGCCTGAACGCCGACATCATCGACAAGGGCGTCGCCGTGGGCGACACCGGCTACATCATGCGGATCGGCGGCCTGATGCTGGGTGTCAGCCTGCTCCAGGTCGCCTGCTCGATCGCCGCGGTGTACTTCGGGGCGAAGGTCGCGATGGCCTTCGGCCGGGACCTGCGCGAGGGGCTGTTCACCCGGGTGCAGGACTTCTCCGCCCAGGAGATGGGCCAGTTCGGCGCGCCGTCGCTCATCACCCGCACCACCAACGACGTGCAGCAGGTGCAGATGGTCGCGCTGCTGTCGTTCACGATCATGCTGATGGCCCCGATCATGCTGGTGGGCGGCGTGGTGCTCGCGCTCCAGGAGGACGTCGCGCTGTCCGGGCTGCTGCTGGTGGTCGTGCCGGTGCTCGGTGTCGTCGTCGGGCTGATCGTCAGCCGGATGGTGCCGTACTTCCGCACGATGCAGAAGCGGATCGACGCGATCAACCGGGTCATGCGGGAGCAGATCACCGGCCTGCGGGTCATCCGGGCGTTCGTGCGCGAGCGCCGGGAGGCCGCCCGGTTCGCGGAGGCCAACGACGCGCTGTTCGACACCTCGCTGCGGGTCGGCCGGCTGATGTCGCTGATGTTCCCCACGGTCATGCTCATCATGAACATCACGAGCGTCGGGGTGCTCTGGTTCGGCGCCGGCCGGATCGAGGCGGGCGACATGCAGATCGGCGCCCTGACCGCGTTCCTCAGCTACATCATGTACATCCTGATGGCGGTCATGATGTCGACGATGATGTTCGTGATGGTGCCGCGCGCCGTCGTCTCGTCGGAGCGCATCACGGCCGTCCTGGACACCGAGTCGTCGGTCGTCCCCGCCGCGGAGCCGGTCCGGCTGGAGCGCCCGCAGGGCCGCCTGGAGCTGCGCGGCGTCGAGTTCCGGTACCCGGGAGCCGAGCGGGCCGTGCTGCACGGCGTCGACCTGGTCGCCGAGCCCGGGCAGACCACCGCCGTCATCGGGTCGACGGGCTCGGGCAAGACCACGCTGGTGAACCTCGTGCCGCGGCTGTTCGACGCGACGGCCGGGACGGTCCGCGTCGACGGCGTTGACGTGCGCGACCTGGCGCCCGACGACCTGTGGTCGATGGTCGGCCTCGTACCGCAGCGGCCGTACCTGTTCAGCGGCACGGTCGCGTCGAACCTGCGGTACGGCAACCCGGACGCCACCGACGACGAGCTCTGGCGCGCGCTGGAGGTCGCGCAGGCGAGGGACTTCGTCGCCGAGATGCCCGGCGGCCTGGACGCGCCGATCGCGCAGGGCGGCACCAACGTGTCGGGCGGCCAGCGGCAGCGGCTCGCGATCGCGCGGGCCCTGGTCCGCAAGCCGGCGATCTACCTGTTCGACGACTCGTTCTCGGCGCTCGACTTCGCCACCGACGCCGCCCTGCGGGCCGCGCTGGTGCCGGAGACCCGGAGGTCGGCGGTCGTCGTCGTGGCCCAGCGGGTCGCGACGATCCGCGACGCCGACCGGATCGTGGTCCTCGACGAGGGCGCGGTCGTCGGCACCGGCACGCACGCGGAGCTCATGGCGTCGTGCACCACCTACCAGGAGATCGTGCTGTCCCAGCTGAGCGTGGAGGAGGCGGCGTGACCGCGCAGGAGACCCCGCGACGGATGCCCCGGCGCGGCATGGGCCCCGGACCCGGCATGGGGATGGGCATGCCCGGCGAGAAGTCGCTGGACTTCCGGGGTTCGCTCCGGCGGCTGGTGGGCGTGCTGCGCCCGGAGTGGCCGAAGCTCGCCGCGGTGCTGCTGCTCGGCGTCGTCTCGGTGGCGCTCGCCGTCACCGGCCCGAAGGTGCTCGGCAACGCCACCAACGTCATCTTCGACGGCGTCGTCGGGGCCCAGCTGCCGGCCGGCGCCACGAAGGAGCAGGCCATCGAGGGCCTGCGCGCCCAGGGCCAGGACCGGCTCGCCGACATGCTCGGCGGCATGGACGTGGTGCCCGGCCAGGGCATCGACTTCACCAGCCTGCGGAACCTGCTGCTCGCCGTCGTCGCGATCTACGTCGCGTCGGCGCTGTTCGGCTGGCTGCAGGGCTGGATCACCACCGGCGTCGTGCAGCGCGTGGTGTTCCAGCTGCGCGAGCAGGTCGAGGCGAAGCTCGGCCGGCTGCCGCTGAAGTACTTCGACGGGCAGCCGCGCGGCGAGGTGCTGAGCCGGGTGACGAACGACATCGACAACGTCGCCCAGACGCTGCAGCAGACGCTGTCCCAGCTGATCACCGCGGTGCTGACCGTCCTCGGCGTGCTCGGGATGATGTTCTGGATCTCGCCGCTGCTGGCGCTGGTCGCGCTGGTGACCATCCCGCTGTCCGTGCTGGTGACGACGGCGATCGCCAAGCGGTCCCAGCCGCAGTTCATCGGGCAGTGGACCTGGACCGGCAAGCTCAACGCCCACATCGAGGAGATGTACACCGGGCACGCGCTGGTCAAGGTGTTCGGCCGGCAGCGTCAGGCGGTGCAGGAGTTCCACGACCAGAACGCCGAGCTCTACGCCGCGTCGTTCAAGGCGCAGTTCATCTCCGGGATCATCCAGCCGGCGATGGGGTTCATCGCGAACCTCAACTACGTGATCGTCGCGGTCGTCGGCGGCCTGCGGGTCGCGTCGGGCACCCTGACGCTCGGCGACGTGCAGGCGTTCATCCAGTACTCGCGGCAGTTCACGCAGCCGATCACGCAGATCGCCTCGATGATGAACCTGCTCCAGTCCGGCGTCGCGTCGGCGGAGCGGGTGTTCGAGCTGCTCGACTCCGAGGAGCAGGAGCCCGACCCGGCCGTCCCGGCGCGGCTGCCGTCGCGGGTGCAGGGGCGCGTCGCGTTCCAGGACGTGTCGTTCCGGTACGTGCCGGAGACGCCGCTCATCGACGGTCTGTCCCTGGTCGCCGAGCCCGGGCAGACGGTCGCGATCGTCGGACCGACCGGCGCCGGCAAGACGACGCTGGTCAACCTGCTCATGCGGTTCTACGAGATCGACGGCGGGCGGATCACCCTCGACGGCGTCGACACCCGGGAGCTCACCCGGGACGACCTGCGCTCGCGGGTCGGCATGGTCCTGCAGGACACCTGGCTGTTCGGCGGCACGATCCGGGACAACATCGCGTACGGGGTCGAGGACGTGCCGGAGGACCGGCTCGTCGAGGCCGCGGTCGCCACGCACGTCGACCAGTTCGTGCGCGCGCTGCCGGACGGCTACGACACCGTGATCGACGACGAGGCCGCGAACCTGTCGGCGGGGGAGAAGCAGCTGCTGACCATCGCCCGTGCGTTCCTCGCCGACCCGGCCATCCTGGTGCTGGACGAGGCCACCTCGTCCGTCGACACCCGGACCGAGGTGCTCGTGCAGCAGGCGATGAACGCCTTGCGCTCGGGCCGGACGTCGTTCGTGATCGCGCACCGGCTGTCGACCATCCGGGACGCGGACGTCATCCTCGTGATGGAGCACGGGTCGATCGTCGAGCAGGGGTCGCACGACGAGCTGCTCGCCGCCGGCGGCGCGTACGCCCGGCTGTACGCCAGCCAGTTCGCCGCCGCGGTGGCCGTGCAGGACTGAGGACGGCCGCGGCGCTCGCGGGCGCCGCCGTCGGCCGCGGGCCGGGGTCCCCCGGGGGTCCCGCCCTGCGGCGTGCGGCGCGCCGCTAGGGTCGGCGGCGTGACGACGCAGACCCCGGCACCGGCGCCGCGGCTCCACCGGGACCGGTTCACCCTCACCCTCGACGGCGTGTTCGTCACGTGGGGCTGGCTGCTCTACTCCTTCAACCCGAGCGTGCCGCTGCTCGCCGCCGAGCTGGGGGTGTCGAACGCCCAGGCGGGCCTGCACGGCACCGCGATGGCCGTCGGCGCGGTGCTGGCGGCGGCGATCACCCCGCGCGCGGTGCTGCGGTTCGGCCGGCGGTCGACGCTGGTCGTGGCCGCCGTGGTGATCGCGGCCGGGATCGTGCTGCTCACCACCGGGTGGGCGCTGCCGGTGACGCTCGCCGGGATGGGGGTCGTCGCGGTCGGCGGCAACGTCGCGATCAGCGCGGCGCAGGCCGGGCTGGCCGTGCACCACGGGCGCGTCGCGTCCGCCGCGGTCACCGAGGCCAACGGGATCGGGTCCGGCGTCGGGCTGCTGGGGCCGCTCGCCGTCGGGGCGTGCGTCGCGGCGGGCTGGGGCTGGCGGCCGGCGGTGGCGGTCACCGCGGGGATCGCGCTGGCGACCGCGGTGGCGGTGCGGCTGCTGCCCGAGGGCGGCGCGCTGGGGCGGCCCCGGCCGGAGGTCGCCGAGGACGGTGCGTCGGCGAGCCCGCGGGACCGCGGGGCGACGACCTCCGGGGGCGGGGCGGCCGTGGTCGCGTCGCGGTGGTTCCTCGTGACGATCGTCGCGGCGCTCGCGCTGGAGAACGCCACCACCTACTGGGCGACCGACCTGGTCCGGGACCGCACCGGCGCCGGGGCGGGCATCGCGACGGCCACGACCGCCGGGCTGGTCGCGGGGATGACGCTGATCCGGTTCGTCGTCGGGCCGCTGTCGCTGCGGGTGTCGCCGGCGCGGCTGCTCGCCGCGTCGTTCGGCGTGGCCGTCGCGGGGTGGGCGGTGCTGTGGACCGCGACGACCGCCCCGGTCGCGCTCGGCGGGCTGTTCCTGGCCGGGCTGGGCTACGGCGCGCAGTACCCGCTGGGGATCGCACTGCTGCTCGGCGCGTCCGGCGGCGCGACCGACCGGGCGCAGGCCCGGGCGACGGTCGCCGGCGGGCTCGCGATCGGGGTCGCGCCGTTCCTGCTCGGGGCGCTCGCGGACGCGGTCGGGTCGCACACCGCGTTCCTGGTCGTCCCGGCGCTCGCAGTCGCCGGCGGCCTGGGGGCGGTCGCCGGGGCGCGTGCGTGGCGCCGGGAGCGGCCGGGGGTGCCGATCGCGGCGGGGGACGCGGGCTGAGACGCGGGCCGTCGGCGCTGCCCGGCGGTGCGCGGACGGCGTCCGCGGTCAGCGCGCGTCGGAGGTGGTGAGCGTGATGCCGCGGGCCGCGAGCCGGGTGAGCGCGTCGATGGTGGTCCGCACGCCGACGCCCGCGGTGAGGTCGGTGAGCACCCGGACGTCGAACCCGGCGTCGAGCGCGTCGAGCGCCGTGGCCGTCACGCAGTGGTCGGTGGCGAGGCCGACGACGTCCACCCCGTCGACGTCCCGCTCCCGGAGCGCGTCCGCCAGCCCGGCGGGCGCGGCGTCGGCGAGCGCACCGGCCTCCGCGGCGGACTCGCCAGCGCCCCCGGGCGTGAGCACGCCCTCGAAACCCGAGTAGTCCTGCCGGCCCTGGCCCTTGCGCACGTGCACGGCGTCCGCCGGGAGCCGCAGCGCCGGGTGGTACGCCGCGCCGGCGGTGCCACGGACGCAGTGCTCGGGCCAGGTGGCGACGTAGTCCGGCTCCGCACCGACGGCGAAGTGGCCGGCGTTGTCGTCGGGGAGCGGCTCGTGCCAGTCGGCGGTCGCCACCACGACGTCGTACGCGTCGGCCGCCCGGTCCAGGAACGCGGTGACCTGCTCGGCGACGGCTCCGCCGCCCGCGACGGCCAGGGCGCCGCCCTCGCAGAAGTCGTTCTGCACGTCCACCACGATCAGCGCGCGAGCCACCGGGACCTCCTCCTCGCCGGGCACCGGGGTGCGCCCGCCGGACCCAGCCTAGGCGCGCGGCGCTACGCGTCGCGGCGGGTCGCGACGACCACGGTCCCGTCCAGGTCGTCGTCGTGGACCACCCGCACCGCAAGCCCCTGCCCCTCGCACGCGGCGGCGGTGGCGCCGGCCTGCCGGACGCTCGTCTCGATCAGCAGGTGCCCGCCGGGTGCGAGCCAGCGCGGGGCGGCCGCCGCGACCCGCCGGTGCAGGTCGACCCCGTCGGCGCCGCCGTCGAGCGCGACGCGCGGCTCGTGGTCCCGCGCCTCGGTCGGCATGTGCGCGATCTCGGCGGTCGGCACGTACGGCGCGTTGGCGACCAGCACGTCCACCCGGCCTTCGAGCGTCGCCGGCAGCGGCGCGTCCAGGTCGCCGAGCAGCACGGTGGATCCGGCGGGTCCGAGCGCGGCGACGTTCCGGCGGGCGCAGGACACGGCCACGGGGTCGAGGTCGACCGCCCAGAGCGCGACCCCCGGGTGCTCGGCGGCGATCGCGAGCCCCACCGCGCCGGTCCCGCAGCACAGGTCGACGACCACGCCCGCCCCGGCGGTCCCGGCGGTCAGCGCCTGCACCGCCTCCTGGACGAGCAACCCGGTGCGGGCCCGCGGCACGAACACGCCCGGCTCGACGCCGACCCGCAGCCCGCGGAACCCGGCCCACCCGACGACCTGCTCCAGCGGCTCGCCGGCCACCCGCCGCCCGGTCGACGCGGCCAGCGCGGCGGCGTCCGCGGCCTCGGCGACGAGCAGCGCCGCCTCGTCCTCGGCGAACACGCACCCGGCGGCGCGGAGCCGGGCGACGAG
>NZ_JAANNB010000205.1 GCF_011603975.1 Cellulomonas sp. IC4_254
CGTCCGGCGGCCCCGGCTCGGCATACTGGCGCTGCCCACCGCGTTGTCCGACGTCGGGGCCGGGTCCGGCCCCTCGTCAGCCGCCCGTCACCGACCGCGAGGGGAGCCGCCCGTGGCCACGGACGCCGCCGAGCCCACCCGTGCCGTTCCCGGCCCGCCGCTGCGGGTCCGCCTGCCCTCCGTCAGCCCGTCGGTGCGCGACTTCCTCGCGACCGAGGCGGGCAGCGCCGTGTTCCTGCTCGGCGCCACGGTGCTCGCGCTGGTGTGGGCGAACTCGCCGCTCGCGGACTCGTACGACGCGCTGTGGTCGACGTCCGCCGGCTTCCACCTGGGCTCGTTCGGGCTGGACCTCAGCCTGCACCACTGGGTCAACGACGCCGCGATGGCGGTGTTCTTCTGCGTCGTCGGCCTGGAGATCAACCGCGAGATCACCAGCGGCGAGCTCCGCGACCGCCGAACCGTCGCGGTGCCGGCGCTCGGGGCCCTCGGCGGCCTCGCGGTCCCGGCGCTCATCTACCTGCTGTTCAACGCCGGCACCGAGGCCGCGCACGGCTGGGGCGTGGTCATGTCGACCGACACGGCGTTCCTGGTCGGCATCCTCGCGCTGTTCGGCCCCGCGTGCCCCGACCGGCTGCGGCTGTTCCTGCTGACGCTGGCGATCGTCGACGACATCGGCGCGATCACGGTGATGGCGGTGTTCTACAACGACGGCGTGGACACCGCGGCGCTCGGGGTCGCCGGGGCGCTGGTGCTCGCGCTGCTGGTGCTGCGCTGGCTCGGCGTGTGGCGGCTGACGCCGTACGCGGTCATCGGCGTCGCGCTGTGGTTCGCGGTGAACGCCTCGGGCGTGCACGCGACGCTGGCCGGCGTGCTGGTCGGGCTGCTGCTGCCGTCGCGCCCGATGGCCCGGGACCACGTCGAGCAGGTGCCGCGGTGGACCGAGGGCCTGGTCGCCGAGCCCACCGCCGACCGGGAGCACCTCGCCGAGCTGGCGGCGCGCGCCACGGTGCCGGCCGGCGAGCGGCTGCAGCGGCTGCTGCACCCCTGGTCGGCGTTCGTGATCGTGCCGGTGTTCGGCCTGGCCAACGCGGGCGTGCGGCTCGACCCCGAGGCCCTGCGCGCGGCTGCGACGTCCACGGTGACGATCGGCGTGGCGGTGGCGCTGGTCGCCGGCAACACCCTCGGCATCACCGGCGCCGCGACCCTGGCGATCCGCACCGGGCTGGGCCGGCTGCCGGGCCGGGTGCGCTGGGGCCACCTGCTGGGCGGCGCGGTGCTGGCCGGGATCGGGTTCACGATCTCGCTGTTCATCGCGGAGCTGGCGTTCGAGGGCGAGCTCGTGGAGCAGGCCAAGATCGGCATCCTCGCCGGCTCGCTGATCGCCGCGGTGCTCGGCACGATCCTGCTGCGGATCCTGGGCGACCGGCTGCCGCTGTGCTCGCCCGACGACGACCTGCCGACCGGCCTGCCGCCGCGCCCCTGGGTCGCGGGGTCCTGATCGACTGGTCCTGATCGCCGGGTCCCGGTCGGCCCGTCCTGGTCTCCAGGTCCATCGCCACCGGATCGTCGCGCCGCCACCGGGACGACAGGGTGAGCGCGCGACGATCGGGTGGGGACGCGGCGGCGCCCCGGGCGTCAGCGCGCCGGGGTCGCCGCCGCGGCGGCCGCGCGCAGGGCGGCGAGCTCGACCGGGCCGGCGTACCGCTCGCCCTGGACGAGCAGCGTCGGCGTGCCGCGCACCCCGAGGCCGAGCCCGCCGACGTAGTCCGCCTCGACCAGGTCCGCGAACCGCTGCGCCCCCTCGCCCGCGACGGCCGCGGGGTCCAGGCCGAGGCGCGCGCCGGCGGCCCGCAGGTCGGGCTCGGCCAGCCGGTCCTGCTGCGCGAACAGCAGCCGCTGCATCTCCCAGAACAGCCCCTGCTCCGCGGCGGCCTCGGCCGCGAGCGCCGCGATCAGCGCGTGCGGGTGCACCTGGAACAGCGGGAAGTGCCGCCAGACGAGCCGCACCCCGCCGTCCGACTCCTCGACCAGCCGCCGGAGCACCGGCTCGGCATCCCGGCAGTACGGGCACTCGAGGTCGCCGTACTCGGTGATCGTGACGGGCGCGGCGGGGTCGCCGAGGACGAGCCGGGGGGCCTGGGCGTCGGGCATGCCCCCAGCATGCCGTGCCCGGGCGGCCCCGGGCACGGCACCCCGCGCGGTCAGCGCGGCCGCATCGGCGGGCTGGCCGTCCCGGCGCCGCGGGCGATCCCCGCCACGAGCTGCCGCATCGCCTGCACCCCGGTGTACCGCGGGTGGAACCCGAGCTGCCGCTCCGCCCGCTCGGTGTCGAGGACCGGCACCGACGCCGCCAGGTCGAACCACCCGGGTCCGATGGGCGCCAGCCGCGCGTGCCACGCCAGCTGCAGCGCGGTCCGCACGGGGGCGTGCGGCACCTCGCGCCATCTCCCGCGGGAGAGCACGTCCGCCACGTCGGCGGCCCGGATCACCCCGGGCCCGGCGATGTTGTACGGGCCGCGCGCCTGCCGGACGACCGCCTCGCGGTACGCGTCGGCGAGGTCGTCGGCGTGCACCGCCTGCACCCGCAGGCCCGCGGGCCAGGGCAGGACCGGCAGCCGGTTGTCGAGCAGCCCCGCGGGCACGAACGGCCCGAGGAAGTACCGCTTGATCTCGTGGCCGGCGGCGTGCTGGAACACCAGCGCCGGGCGCAGCCGCGCGATCGTGAGGGTCGGGTGGCGCAGCTCGGCCTCGTCCAGCAGCCGCTCGACCGCGACCTTGTCGACGCTGTAGTCCGACGACCGGACGCCACCGGTGTCCCACTCCTCGTCGCGCGGCTCGTCGGAGTACGACGGGCTGTACGCGCCGACGGACGAGGCGACCACCAGGTGCGGCACGCGGGCCTCGACGACCGCGCCGAGGACGCGGCGCATCCCGTCGACGTTGACCCGCCGGAGCTGGTCGCGGTCGTGGCTCGGCTGGATCAGCCAGGCGAGGTTGACCACCGCGTCCGCGCCGGCGAACACCCGGCGCAGCCGCTCGACCACGGGGCCGTCCGGGCCGCGCTCGCCGATGTCGACCCCGTGCCAGTCGGCGGTGTCGTAGGGCGGCGGGGGCGTCCGGCGCGGCACGCGCCGGGCCACGCCCACCAGGGAGGTGACGGTGGGGTCGTCGCGGAGCCGGCGCAGCACCGCCGTGCCGACGTTGCCGCTCGCCCCGATGACGACGACCCTCACCGCGCCTCCTCGGACCCGGCCGGCTGACCGGGCTCCCCGTGCTCGGCGAACGCCTGCTCGCGCGCGACCTGGCCCAGCCGGGTGAGCGTCGCGATCTGGTCGTCCGCCTGGTCGAGCAGCCGCTGCAGGCGCGCCTCGTCCAGCCCGAGCTCGTCGGCCCAGATGTGCAGCGTCTCCCACAGGCCGCGCTTCGCGGTCACCGCGGCCCGCATCAGGTCCAGCTCCAGGACCGCGGTGAGCGGCGAGGGGTCGGAGAGCCGGCCGTTGGGCTTCAGCCGGCCGGCGCGCTCGACGACCGCGAGGCCCACGCGTTTGACCACCGAGGGCCGCACGCCGAGCCGGTACGCGGTGTCGCGGAGCCAGTCGCGCTCGTCGGTGACCTCCTGCGCGATCCGCGCGAGCGCGGGGCCCAGCGGCGTGTCCGCGTACGCCTCCGCCATGCGGCCGAACCGCGCGCTGCCGCCCTGCGCCCCGGCGAGGTGGTCGCCGAGGTAGGAGTCGAGCAGCGTGCGGTCGAGCTGCCTCACGGGGTGTCGGCGGCGCCGCCGTCGGCGCCGTCCGCGCGCGGGTTCAGGTTGTCGGGCTCCGCGTCGGTGTCCGGGTCGCCCTCGTCGCCGCCGGCCGCCTGGGTGCCGGTGCGCGGGTTGAGCATCTCCGGGTCGGAGTCCGGGTCCTCAGCGGGGTCGTAGCCGTTCTGCGTGGTGTCGTCGGTGCTCATGGGCCCACGCTGGCACCAGCCCGGGGACCTCGCACGCCGAACGGAGCGCCGTCGCCCCTCGGGACGATCGTCCCTGGCGCCCACCCGTCGAGGATGATGCACGACCACGCCGTCGCGCTGGTTACCATCGAGTCGTGCCCTCAACTGTCGAGCCGGTCGATGTCGTCCTGGTCGGTGGCGGGATCATGTCCGCCACGCTCGCCACCCTGCTCTCCGAGCTCGAGCCCTCCTGGCGGATCGAGATCGTCGAGCGGCTGGACGGGATCGCCCTGGAGAGCACCGACGCCTGGAACAACGCCGGCACCGGGCACGCCGCGCTCTGCGAGCTGAACTACACCCCCGAGCGCGCCGACGGCTCCGTGGACATCGCCAAGGCGGTGACGATCAACGAGCAGTTCGCGCTGTCCTGCCAGCTGTGGGACCACCTGCGCGCCGAGGGGCGGCTGCCCGACGACTCGTTCCGCTCGCCCGTGCCGCACCTGACGTTCGTGCGCGGCGCCGCCGACGTCGACTACCTGCGCCGCCGGCACGCCGCGCTGACCGCGCACCCGCGGTTCGCGCACCTCGAGTACTCCGAGGACCCCGCGATCATCGCGTCCTGGACCCCGCTCGTCATGGCGGACCGCGACCCGGACGAGCCCGTCGCGGCCACCCGCGCGCTCGACGGCCTCGACGTGGACTTCGGCACCCTGGCCCGGCGCATGGTCGACGACCTCGTGGCGCGCGGCGCCCGGGTCCGGCTGCAGCACGAGGTCCGCCGGATCAGCCGGCGCCGCGGCGGCGGCTGGCGGCTGCACCTGGTCGACCGGGCGTGGAACGCCAGCCCGAAGCGGTCGACGCTGGACGCGCGGTTCGTGTTCATCGGCGCCGGCGGCGGCGCGCTGCGGCTGCTGCAGGACGCCGGCATCCCGGAGATCAAGGGCTACGGCGGCTTCCCGATCAGCGGCCAGTTCCTGCGCACCACCGACCCGGCGCTCGTCGCGCAGCACCGCGGGAAGGTCTACGGCAAGGCCGCCGTCGGCTCCCCGCCGATGTCGGTGCCGCACCTCGACACCCGCGTGGTCGCGGGCAGCCCCGCCCTGATGTTCGGCCCGTACGCCGGCTGGAGCATGAAGTTCCTCAAGGCCGGCTCGTGGACCGACCTGCTCCGCACCGTCCGCCCGGGCAACCTGGTCCCGCTGGTCGCGGTCGGCCTGCACAACCTCGACCTGCTGAAGTACCTGATCACCGAGGTGCTCGCGAGCCGCGACGCCCGGATGCGCACGCTGCGCGGCTTCATGCCGACGGCGCGCGAGCGGGACTGGGAGCTCATCACCGCCGGCCAGCGCGTGCAGGTGATCAAGCGCGGCAAGGGCGGCGGCGTGCTGGAGTTCGGCACCGAGCTGATCACGGCTGCCGACGGCTCGATCGCCGGCCTGCTCGGCGCCTCGCCCGGGGCGTCCACCGCGGCGTCCGCGATGCTCGACCTGCTGCGCCGGTGCTTCCCCGAGCGGTACGCCGGCTGGCGGCCGCGGCTCGAGGAGATGATGCCGCAGCTCGCCGAGGGCAGCACCGCGGTGCCCGGCGGCGGCGAGGCCCCCGACGCCGACCCGGACCTCGAGACCGAGGACCCCGCCCGCTCGGGCGGGTCGCGCCGGGCCGACGACGCCGACGCCACCGAGGGCGTCGGCCACGAGCCGGGGCCGGAGCCGCGCGACGCGTCGCAGCGGGCCGCGGGCCGCCGCCCGGCGCGCCCGACGCTCCCCCGCCGCCGGGACACCCCGGTCGCCTGACCCGGCCGGCGCCGGCGCCGCGACGCACCCGCCTCGGCCCGCGCCGCCGCACGCGCGACCCCGCTCGCCGGCGCGCCGCCGACGCGGCCCCGCCCGGCCGCGCACCGTCGCCGAGATAGGGCCTCCCGGCTGAGATAGGACCGTCTCCGGCCCTATCTCGGCCCGCGGGTCCTACCTCGGCGACGGAGACGAGCGCGCGGGAGCGGGCCCGCGGCCCCGGCGCGCGGCGCCGAGGCGCGCGGCCCGATGGCGCGCGGCGCCGGGTCGCCGGACGGCGGGCGCGGGGGGAGCGTGGGGGCATGAGAGCCGTCGTCCTGAACTGCACGCTGAAGCCGTCGCCGCAGCCGTCGAACACCGAGCAGCTCGCGCGCGTCGTCGTCGAGGCCCTGGAGGGCCACGGCGTCGAGGTCAGCACCATCCGGCTGGCCGACCACGACATCCCGCCCGGCGTCGAGTCCGACCTGGGTGGCGCCGACGAGTGGCCGGCGGTGCGCCGCGCGGTCCTCGACGCCGAGATCCTGGTCGTCGCCACCCCGACGTGGGTCGGCCACCCGTCGTCGGTCGCCCAGAAGATGCTGGAGCGGATGGACGCGATGATCTCCGAGACCGACGACGCCGGCCGGCCGGTGGCGTACAACCACGTCGCGGGGGTGGTCGTCACCGGCAACGAGGACGGCGCGCACCACGTGATCTCCGAGATCCAGGGCGGGCTGGTCGACATCGGGTTCACGATCCCGCCGCAGTCGTGGACCTACTGGAACCGCGGGCCCGGCCCGGGACCGGACTACTCCGGCACCGAGGAGGGGCACGACTGGAGCCACTCGACCGGTCGCGCGATGGCGCAGAACCTGGTGGGCGTGGCCCGCGCGCTGGCCGCCACCCCGCTGGGCCCGCCGGCCTCCTGACCCGCGGTCGCCCCGCCCGCGGCCGCGGGTCAG
>NZ_JAANNB010000206.1 GCF_011603975.1 Cellulomonas sp. IC4_254
CCCGCACCCGCACCGCCCGCCTGCTCCTCACCGCGCCCGCCGCCGTGGCCGTCGCCGCCCTGGCCGCGTGCGCCGGCGGCAGCGCGAGCGGCGGCACCGACGACAGCACCACCGCGGCCGCCGGCACCACCTCGTCCGCCGCCTTCACCCCCGTCACGCTCGACAACTGCGGCACCGAGGTCACCGTCGACGCGCCGCCGGAGCGGGTCGTCGCGATCAAGTCGACCTCGATCGAGATGCTGCTCGCCCTCGGCCTCGAGGACCGCCTGGTCGGCACCGCGTTCGCCGACGGCCCCGTGCCGGACGAGTACGCCGCCGCCTACGACGCGGTCCCCGTGCTGTCCGACAAGGTCCCCGGCCAGGAGGCGCTGCTCGAGCTGCAGCCCGACTTCGTCTACGCCGGCTGGGAGTCGAACTTCTCCGACGACGGCGCCGGCGAGCGCTCCGCCCTGCAGGGCCTCGGCATCGGCACCTACGTCTCCCCCGCCGCCTGCAAGGAGGACGGGTACATGCCGGACCCGCTGACCTTCGACGGCCTGTTCGACGAGATCCGCGAGATCGCGTCCGTGTTCGGCGTCGAGGACCGCGCGGAGGACCTGATCGCGGACCAGCAGGCCGAGCTCGACGCGGTGCAGCCGCCCGCCGAGCAGACCACGGCGCTCTGGTACTCCTCCGGCACGGACAGCCCGTACGTCGGCGCGGGCATCGGCGCGCCGCAGATGATGATGGACGCCGCCGGGCTGACGAACATCTTCGCGGACGTGCACGACACCTGGACCTCGGCCGGCTGGGAGCAGGTCGTCGCGGCCGACCCCGACGTCATCGTGCTGGTCGACGCGACCTGGAACACCGCCGACAGCAAGATCGCGATGCTCGAGGGCAACCCCGCCACCAGCCAGCTCACGGCCGTCAAGGAGCACCGGTACCTCACCGTGCCGTTCCCCGCGGCCGAGGCGGGCGTCCGGAACGCCGACGCCGTGGTGAGCCTGTCCGAGCAGCTCGCGGACCTGGAGGGCTGACCACCCGATGACCACCACCGCGCCGACGGGCGGACGAGCCGGCCGGCCGCGCCCCGCGCCCGCGGGCCACGGCCGTCCGCTCGACGCGCGCGCCTCGAGCGGACGGCCCCCGTGGCGCCCGCCGCTGCTGCCGACGCTGCTGGTCGGGCTCGCCCTGCTGGTCGCGACGGTGCTGGTGTGCGTCACGATCGGCCCGGCGGACATCGCGGTCGCGGACGTCGCACGCAGCATCGCCGGCCACCTCGGCCTCGGCCCGGCGGCGGGCGCCGACGGGGGCGTGCCGGTGCTGACCGACGCGATCGTCTGGGAGCTCCGGCTCCCCCGCGTGCTCACCGGCGCGGCCGTGGGCGCGGGCCTGGCCCTCGCGGGCGCGGTGATGCAGAGCCTGACCCGCAACCCGCTCGCCGACCCGTACCTGCTCGGGCTGTCCTCGGGCGCGTCGCTCGGGGCGGTGGCCGTGCTGGTCGTCGGCGTGGGGCTGCTGCTGCCGGTCGCCGCGTTCGCCGGGGCGCTCGCCGCGCTGGTCGCGACGCTGAGCCTGGCTCGGGTTGGCGGCGTGCTCACTCCGGGGCGCGCGGTGCTGGCGGGCCTCGCCGTGTCGCAGCTCGCCGCCGCGGGGACGTCGTTCGTCATCTTCTGGTCGGCCACCGGCGACTCCTACCGGGAGATCCTCAACTGGCTGCTCGGCTCGCTCGCCGGGTCGACCTGGCGGAGCGTGGCGATCGCCGCCAGCGCGCTGGTCGTCGTCGGCACCGTGCTGGTGGCCTCCGCGGTGCGCCTCGACGCGTTCGCCTTCGGCGACACCGCGGCCGCCGCGCTCGGGATCTCGGTCGACCGGACCCGCTGGGTGCTGATGACGCTCGTCGCGCTGCTGACCGGCGCGATGGTCGCGGTCAGCGGGTCGATCGGGTTCGTCGGCCTGGTGCTGCCGCACGCGGTCTCGGCGCTCACCGGCCCGGCGCACCGGCGGCTGCTGCCGGTCGCGGCCGTCGTCGGCGCGATCTTCCTGGTCTGGGCCGACACCGGCGCCCGCACGCTGTTCGACCCGCGGGAGCTGCCGGTCGGCATCGTCACGGCGCTCATCGGCGTGCCGGTGTTCGCCGTGCTGCTGCGGCGCGGACGGGGGTCGGCGTGGACCTGAGCATCGCGGGCGTCGGCACCCGGCTCGGCGGCCGGTGGGTGGTCGACGGCGTGGACGCCACACCACCCCCCGGCGCGCTGACCGGCCTGCTCGGCCCGAACGGCGCGGGCAAGACCACCCTGCTGCGGCTGATCGCCGGGCTGCTCGACCCCGAGGCCGGCGCGGTGCTGCTCGACGACGTGCCCGTGCACACCGTGCCGCGGCGCGAGCGCGCCCGCCGGGTCGCCCTGCTGGAGCAGGAGTCCTCCTCGACCGTCCCGCTCACCGTCCGCGAGGTCGTCGCGCTCGGCCGGATCCCGTACCGGACGCTGTGGGGCGCCGACGCCGACGAGGCCGCCGTCGACCGCGCGCTGGCCGCCGCCGACGCCGCGCACCTGGCCGACCGGGCGTGGTCCGCGCTGTCCGGCGGCGAGCGGCAGCGGGTGCACATCGCCCGCGCGCTCGCGCAGGAGCCCGACCTGCTGCTGCTCGACGAGCCGACCAACCACCTCGACGTCAGCGCCCAGCTGTCGCTGCTCGCGTTCGTCCGCGACCTCGGCCGGACCACCGTCGCCGCGCTGCACGACCTCAACCTGGCCGCCGCGTACTGCACGCACGTGCTCGTGCTGGCGGAGGGACGACTGGTGGCCGCCGGCGACCCGCGCGACGTGCTGACCGCCGACCTGGTCCGCGCGGCGACGCTCGCCGTCGTGGTGGCGCTCGCGCTGACCGGCAACGCCTCGATGGCGGTGCTGTACGCCGGCGCGCTGGTGATGAGCGTGGCGACCGTGTTCTTCGACGTCGCGCACCAGTCGTACGTCCCCGGGCTGGTCGGCCTCGCGCACATCGGCGAGGGCAACGCCAAGCTCCAGGCCACCCAGTCGGTCGCCGGGGTGGCCGGCCCCGCGCTCGGCGGTGCGCTGCTGCGGGTGGTGCTGGCGCCCGTGCTGCTCGCGGTGAACGCGGTGACCTACCTGGTGTCCGCGCTCGCCCTGTCCCGGATCCGCAAGGCCGAGGAGCTGCCGCCCCGCGAGCACCGCCGGCCGCTGAAGGAGGAGATCGCGGAGGGCCTGCGGTTCGTCGTCCGGCAGCCGCTGCTCCGGCGGATCGTGGCCTGCACCGCCATCGGCAACCTGTTCGGGGCCGCCGCCGGCGCCGTCACCGTGATCTTCGCGCTGCGCGAGCTCGGGCTCGACGAGGCGGCGTACGGCACCGTGCTGTCCGCGTCCGCCGTCGGCGGCCTGCTCGGCGCGGTCGCCTCGGACCGGCTGGTGCGCTGGTTCGGCGAGGGCCGCGTCATCCCCCTGTCCGCGCTCGCGTTCGCGCCGGGCGCCGCGCTGACCCCGCTCGCCGCGGTGCTGCCGTTCCCGCCGCAGGCCACCCTGATCGCCGGCGGCGTGCTGTTCTACCTGGCGGTCGTCGTCTACAACGTCGCCCAGGTCAGCTTCCGGCAGCGGGTCTGCCCGCCCCCGCTGCTCGGGCGGATGAACGCGTCGGTGCGGTTCATCGTGTGGGGGACGACGCCGATCGGCGGACTGCTCGGCGGCTGGCTCGGCCACACCTTCGGCGCCACCACCACGCTCTGGGTGGGCGCCGCCGGCGCGGTCGTCGCCGCGCTGCCGGTGCTGTTCTCGCCGCTGCTGCGGATGCGCGAGCTGCCGGGGGCACCGGCCCCGGAGTGACGCGTTCCCGCACGTCAGCGACACGCCCGGTTTGAGCTGCATCGGGCACCTTGGGCAGAGTGGGGGCCGTGATCCGCCTGCTGCTGTCCGCCGTCATCGGGTTCTTCGTCGCCTCGGTCGTCCTCCGGGTCGCCGACCTGGACGCCGGGTGGGAGTGGGCCTTCGGCGTCTCCCTCGGGGTCATGGTCCCGCTGATGATCCTCGTGACGATCGGGCGCACGTTCGCCGGCGCCCGGCCGGCCCGGCCGCAGGACGTCGAGGCCGCGCTCCGGGAGAACCGGGTCAGCCTCGCCAAGGTGCTCGAGACCCGGGCGACCGGCACCACCATCAACGACCAGCCGCTGTGCGAGATCCGGCTCGTCGTGGCCTCCCGCACGCGGCCCGCGTACACCACGACCACCCGGAGCGTCATCAACCTCGGACGACTGCCCGGGCTCCAGCGCGGCGCCGTCGTCGTGGTCGCCCAGCTCGACGCGGAGCGGCCCGAGGTCGCCCTGCTCGACCCGGCGCCCGCGGGCTGGCAGGACGTCGCCGACCGCGACACCCACGTCCGTGACCTGCCCGAGGCCCCGGTGTGGGACGCGCCGCCCCCGCGCGGCCGCGACCGCCGCGGGCTCGTCCGGATCCCCGCGGTGCTGCTCCTCGTGCTCGCGCTGGTCGGGTTCGGCGCGCGCGTGTGGCCGGTCCGCGACGAGGCGCTCGCGCTCGTCCAGGGCACCCCGCTGGAGGAGGTCCAGGCGGAGGCCGCCGGGGCCGCGGCCGGGACCGGCGGCGAGGAGGAGCAGCCCGCCCCGGCCGTCGACCTGTTCAGCGCCGCGCACACGCGCCCGGCGATCGACGACCTCGTGGCGGTGGCGGGCGGCTCGCAGTTCACCGAGGTCGGGATCTACGGCGACTACATCGTGGCCGAGGGGCTCACCGCACCGGGCGAGCCCACCACCGACAGGTACACCTGGCGGGACGGCGAGGCGGCCCGGGACGGCGCCGCGCCGATCCAGCCCGACCCCGCCGCGCTGCCCGACGAGCTGTTCGACGTCACCGCCGTCGACTGGTCGCTGGTCGAGCCGCTCGTGGCGCAGGTGCCGGAGCTGACCGGGATCACCGCGCCGGGCGGGCCGAGCGTGCTCGTGCGACGGGCGACCGACCCCGGGGTCACCACCCCCGTCGAGCTCCACCTGTGGGTGAGCGACGAGTACTACGACGCCTACCTCACCGCCGACGCGACCGGGACCGTCGTGTCGATGCACGGCGGACGGCCGGGGTCGCCGGCGGAGGCGTGGGAGGCGGCGCACGGCGGCTGACGGCGGCGGACGCGGGGTCCGCCGGCTGCGGACGCGGGGCCGGCCGGCCGCCGGGTCAGCCGGCGCCGCCCGGGCGGACGCGCCGGTCAGACGTCGTACGTGACGACCACCGGGGCGTGGTCGCTGAACCGCGCGTCGTACGTCGCGGCCCGGTCGACCTCCACCGTCCGCGCGCGGTCCGCGAGCGACGACGTCGCCAGCTGGTAGTCGATCCGCCAGCCGGAGTCGTTGTCGAACGCCTGCCCCCGCCAGGACCACCAGGTGTAGGGGCCGGGCCCCTCGCCGCCGTGCTCCCGGCCGAGGTCGCGCCAGCCCTGCTCGTCGAACCAGGTGTCCAGGTACGCGCGCTCCTCGGGCAGGAACCCGGCGGCCTTGCGGTTGCCCCGCCAGTTCTTGATGTCGACCTCGCGGTGCGCGATGTTGAGGTCGCCCGCGACCACCACGTCCGCACCCTCGCCCGCGAGCTCGGCGAGCCGCTTGGTCATCACGTCGAGGAACGCGTACTTCTCGTCCATCTTCGGCGTCCCGGCCTGCCCGGAGTGCACGTAGGCCGACACGACGGTGAGCAGCCGCGGCTCCGCGCCGTCGGCGGCGGGCAGCTCCAGGTCCGCCTCGACCCAGCGGCCGCTGTCGGCGGGCACGCCGGTGCCGATGCCGATCCGCACCGCGCGCATGGGCAGCCGCGAGGCGATCGCGACGCCCGCGCGGCCCTTGGTCTCACTGGCCTCGTGGGCCAGGTGCCAGTCCGCCGCGGACAGGTGGTCACCCAGGATCTCGTCGGAGGCGCGCACCTCCTGCAGGAGCAGGACGTCCGGCCGCCGGGCCTCGACCCAGTCGGCCATGCCCCGCTTGAAGGCGGCCCGGATCCCGTTCACGTTGACACTCGCTACCGTCAGCACGCCGACCATCCAACCTCATGCCACCGACACCCCCCAACGCCCGGGTGACGGCGGGGTTCAGCCGTCGGCCGCCGCCCGCGCCGCCGCACGCGCCTCGGCGCGGGCCACCACCGCCGCCACGCCGTCGAGCACCATCCGCAGCCCCCAGTCGGGCCGGCCGTCGTCGTCCTCGGCGACGGAGTCGTCGTCGAACGCCCCCGCGTCGAGCGCCCGCGCGAGCGCCGGGTGCTCCTCCGGGTCGGTCACGGCACGGAGCAGCGCGGCGTAGTCGAGCAGGGCGGGGTGCGTGACGGGTCCCGCGTCCGGGCCGGACCCGTCGTCACCTCGGCCGGCCGCCTCCCGCGCCCGCGCCGCCTGCGCCTCGGCCGCCACCACCTGCCCCTCGGCCAGCAGGTGCAGGGACAGCCGCCCGACGACCGCCGTCCGCTCGGCCCAGCTCAGCGGCGTGCCGTCGAGGGCCCGCAGCCCGCGCTCGAGGAACGCGATCCGCGCGGGACCCGGCAGTGCGGCCGCCGCCGGGGTCTGCACCGCCCACGGGTGCCGACGGGCGAGGTCGAGCTGGTCGTGGCACCAGCGCTCCAG
>NZ_JAANNB010000207.1 GCF_011603975.1 Cellulomonas sp. IC4_254
GTGCGGGCCGCCTCGGTGGGGCGGGGCTCGGTCGCCCAGTGGGCGCCGAGCTCGTCGGTCGCCGACAGCGAGCGGGGGTGCGCCCGGTCCAGGTAGAGCGTGCCGTTCAGGTGGTCCGTCTCGTGCTGCACGATGCGCGCGGGCCAGCCCTGCAGCACCTCGTCCACGGCGGCGCCCGTCTCGTCGCGGCCGGTGAGCCGCAGCCGGCGCAGCCGCGGCACCACGGCCTGGTAGCCGACGACGCTCAGGCAGCCCTCGTAGAACGACACCCGCTCGGGCTCCTCGTCCGGCACCGGGGCGTACACCGGGTTCACCAGCACGCGGAACGGCAGCGCGGGCCGCTCCCGCACCCGGCCGGTCTCGGTCTCGCCGGCGCCGGGGTCGGCGAGCACGGCGAGCGCGAGCGGCAGGCCGATCTGCGGCGCGGCCAGGCCCACGCCCGGCGCGGCGTGCATCGTCCGGCGCATCAGCGCGACCAGGGCGGCGAGCTCGTCGTCGCCCACCTGGCCGTCGAACGGCACGGCGCGCATCCGCAGCGCGGGGTGCCCGGCCTGGACGATCGGCACGGTGCCGGACGGGTCGGCCGCGCCGGCGTCCAGCAGCCGCAGGACGTGCTCGCGCACGACCGCGGCCGGCCAGGTCGCCTGCGGCACCTCGCCCGCGCCGTCGCCCGTCGTCGTCACCGCGTGCCCCGGCTCAGAGAGCCAGGCGGTCGCGGACGACGTCGGCCAGCTGCGCGGCGACGCGGTCCGCGTCGTCCTGCGTCGCGGCCTCCACCATGACGCGCACCAGCGGCTCGGTGCCGGACGGGCGCAGCAGCACCCGGCCGGTCGAGCCGAGCGAGCTCTGCGCGGCGCCGACGGCGGCGGCCACGTGCTCGTCCGTGCCCGCGCGGTCCTTGTCCACGCCCGGCACGTTCACCAGGGTCTGCGGCAGGCGGCGCACGACGGCGGCCAGCTCGCTGAGCTTCTGGCCGGTCGCGGCGACGCGGGACGCGAGCTGCAGCGCGGTCAGCGTGCCGTCACCGGTGGTCGCGTGGTCCGCGAGGATCACGTGGCCGGACTGCTCGCCGCCCAGGTTGTAGCCGTGCGCGCGCATGGCCTCCAGGACGTAGCGGTCGCCGACGCCGGTCTCGACGGTGCGCACGCCCGCGGCCTGCATCGCGAGGCGCAGGCCGAGGTTGCTCATCACGGTGACGACGAGGGTGTCGTGCGCCAGGACGCCGCGCTCGCGCAGGTCCAGGGCGAGCACGCCCATGATCTGGTCGCCGTCCACCAGCGCGCCGGTGTGGTCGACCGCGAGGCACCGGTCCGCGTCGCCGTCGAAGGCCACGCCGAGGTCCGCACCCGAGGCCACGACCGCGGCCTGCAGCTGCTCGGGGTGCGTCGAGCCGCACGCCTCGTTGATGTTCCGGCCGTCGGGGGACGCGTTGATGACCACCACGTCCGCACCCGCCTCGCGGAGCGCCGCGGGGCCGACCTCGGACGCCGCGCCGTTCGCGCAGTCGACCGCGACCCGCAGGCCGGCGAGGTCGTGGCCGAGCGTCGAGACGAGGTGCTCGACGTACTGCTCGCCCGCGCGGCCGGTGTCGGAGCGGATCCGGCCGACGGCCGCGCCCACGGGGCGCTCCCACGCGCCGCGCATCCGCTGCTCGATGGCGTCCTCGAGCTCGTCGTCGAGCTTGTGCCCGCCCCGGGCCAGGAACTTGATGCCGTTGTCCGGCATGGGGTTGTGCGACGCGGACAGCACGACGCCGAGGTCGACGTCCAGCGCGCCGGTCAGGTGCGCGATGGCCGGGGTCGGCAGGACGCCGACGTTCAGCACGTCCACGCCCGCGCTCGCCAGGCCGGCGGCCACGGCGGCGGACAGGAACTCCCCGGAGGCGCGCGGGTCGCGGCCCACCACGGCGCGCGGCCGGTGGCCGGCGAACTCGCCGCGCTGGCCGAGCACGTGCGCGGCCGCCACGGACAGGTCGAGCGCCAGCTCCGCGGTCACGTCCCGGTTCGCCAGGCCGCGCACCCCGTCGGTGCCGAACAGTCGTGCCATCGAGGACTCCCTCGTCGTCGGGCCGCCGCTGCGGCCTCGTGCCTCGTGCCGGGGCCGGCGCGTCACCGCGCCGGGCCCGGGCACCGGAACGGCCGGTGGCCCCGAGGACGGAACCTCGGGACCACCGGCCGCGGTCGCTGATCCGTGGATCAGCGCTTGGAGTACTGCGGGGCCTTGCGGGCCTTCTTGAGACCGGCCTTCTTCCGCTCCACGACGCGCGGGTCGCGGGTCAGGAAGCCGGCCTTCTTGAGCGCCGGGCGGTTGTGCTCGGCGTCGATCTCGTTGAGCGCGCGGGCGATGCCCAGGCGCAGGGCACCGGCCTGGCCGGTGACGCCGCCGCCGCTGATGCGGGCGATGACGTCGAAGCGGCCCTCGACCTCCACCAGCTTCAGCGGGGAGTTCACGAGCTGCTGGTGCACCTTGTTCGGGAAGTAGTCCTCGAGGGTGCGGCCGTTGATCTTCCACTGGCCGGTGCCGGGCACCAGGCGCACGCGGGCGATCGCCTCCTTGCGGCGGCCCAGGGCCTGGCCCGGAGCCGTGAGGCTCTGGCCGCGGCCGGCCGGAGCGGCCGTCTCGGAGGTGTAGCTGCTGGGCGTCTCGCCGCCCTCGAGGTCGATGTCGACCGTGGTCTCGGCCATGTGTTTCGCGTCCTGTTCCGGTGTGCTCGAGGGCGTCAGCCCTGCGCGACCTGGGTGATCTCGAAGGGCTTCGGCTGCTGGGCGGCGTGCGGGTGCTCGGCACCGCGGTAGACCTTCAGCTTCGAGAGCTGCTGGCGGGCCAGCGAGGTCTTCGGGAGCATGCCACGCACGGCCTTCTCGACGGCACGCTCGGGGTGCTTGTCGAGCAGGTCGGTGTACGTGGTCGCCCGCAGACCACCCGGGAAGCCCGAGTGGCGGTAGGCGAGCTTGGTCTCGCGCTTGTTGCCGGTCAGCGCGACCTTGTCCGCGTTGATGACGATGACGAAGTCGCCGCCGTCCACGTGCGGGGCGAAGGTCGCCTTGTGCTTGCCGCGCAGCAGCGTGGCGACGTGGGTGGCGAGGCGGCCCAGGACGACATCGGTCGCGTCGATGACGTACCAGTTCCGCTGGACGTCGCCGGGCTTCGGGGTGTACGTGCGCACGGTCGTTGCCTTCTCTATGTCTCTGACTGTGTCCACGGCAATCCCGTAGAAGCCGGGGTCAGCCGATGAGTACCGTCGGTGCGTCGTCCGTGGACCGGTGAGTGGGAACGCACCAGGGTCGACACCGACGGACGCACAACGACTCACCAGGGTAGCCGCCGGTCCGGGGGGCGGTCAAAGCGACGTCGGTCACCGCCCGGCCGCCCTGCTCAGCGCGCCCGCGCCGGCCCGCTCAGCGCGCCCGCGCCACCCGGCCGGCGTCCCACACCGGCTCGGGCGTCTCCACCACGGCCCCGTCCTCGCCGAACACGAGGAACCGGTCGAACCCGCGCGCGAACCACCGGTCGTGCGTCACCGCGAGGACGGTGCCCTCGAACGCCGCGAGCCCGGTCTCCAGCGCCTCCGCCGAGTGCAGGTCCAGGTTGTCGGTCGGCTCGTCGAGCAGCAGCAGCGTCGCCCCGCCGAGCTCCAGCAGCAGGATGTGGAACCGCGCCTGCTGGCCGCCGGACAGCGTCTCGTACCGCTGCTCCGCCGACGCGACCAGCTCGTAGCGGTCCAGCGCCTTGCTCGCGGGCTCGCGGCCCATCCCGGGCCGGCGGCCCTCGCCGCGGTGCAGGATCTCCAGCAGCGTGCGGCCGGCGAACGCGGCGTCCTGCGCGTGCTGCCGGTTCTGCGCGAAGAACCCCGGGACCACCCGGGAGCCCAGCCGGGCGACGCCGGTGTGCGTGACGGGGTCGATCGGCAGCTCGCCCTCGGCCGGCGCCTGCTCGGGCTGCGGGTCGCTGCCTCCCGCGGCGAGCAGCCGCAGGAAGTGCGACTTCCCCGACCCGTTCGAGCCCAGCACGGCCACCCGCTCGCCGAACCACACCTCGAGGTCGAACGGCTGCATCAGCCCGGTGAGCTCCAGCCGCTCGGCCACCACCGCGCGCTTGGCGGTCCGCCCGCCGCGCAGCCGCACCCGGACCTGCTGGTCGTGCGCGACGACCTCCGGCGGGCCGGCCTCCTCGAACTTCCGCAGCCGGGTCTGCGCGGCGGAGTACCGGGACGCCAGGCCGTCGTTGAACGCCGCCTTGGTCTTGAGCGTGTTGACCAGCGTGATGAGCTTCTGGTGCTCCTCGTCCCAGCGGCGGGCCAGCTCGGCCAGCCGCTCGCGGCGCGCCTCCCGGGCCTCCGTGTACGTGGTGAACGTGCCGCCGTGCACCCAGACCGTGGCACCGGCGCGCGCGGGCTCCAGCGTCGCGACGTGCGTGGGGACGCGGGACAGCAGCTCGCGGTCGTGGCTCACCAGCAGCACCGTCTTGGGGCTGTCCAGCAGCCGCCGCTCCAGCCAGCGCTTGGTCGGGACGTCCAGCGCGTTGTCCGGCTCGTCCAGCAGCAGCACCTCCTGCGGCCCGCGGAGCAGCGCCTCCAGCACCAGGCGCTTCTGCTCGCCGCCGGACAGCGTCCGGACGCTGCGGTGCTGCGCCCGGTCGAACGGGATCGACAGCACCGCGTCCGTCACCCGGTCCCAGTCGGCCTCGACCTCGTAGCCGCCGACGTCCGCCCAGTCCGCGATCGCCTGCGCGTACCGCATCTGCGACGGCTCGTCGTCGACCTCCATCATGTGCAGCTCGGAGGCGGTCAGCTCGGCCGCGGCCGCGCCGATCGCGCCCGTCGCCAGCGAGGCCAGCAGGTCGCGCACCGAGCGGTCGTCCGCGATCCGGCCCACGTCCTGCCGCATCACGCCCAGCCCGCCGGTGCGCACGACGGCGCCGTCGTGCGGCTGCTCGTCGCCCGCCACGATCCGCAGCAGCGTCGACTTCCCGGCGCCGTTCGGACCCACCAGCGCGGTGCGCTGCCCCTCGCCGACCCGCAGGTCGACACCCCCGAGCAGCGGACGGCCGTCGGGGAGCACGTAGCGCACGTCGTGCACCTCGAGATGACCCATGGGGTCGATCGTCCCAGGTGCGGGTGCGAGTCCCCAAGCGGATAGGCGTGCGGTGGCAGGGCGGCAGGTGCGGTGCCAGGCTCGGACGCATGACGACGAGTGGAGACACCCCCGCCACGAGCACCGACGCGGCACTGGGCTCGGAGGGCGACGACAACCAGCTCCCCAGCGAGGACACGATGGTCGGCCGCGGCGTCGACGACCTGCTGGACGAGGGCTACAGCCCGCCCGAGCGCCCGCGCCCCGCGTCGAGCCACTTCGGCGAGACGGCCTGGGAGGAGTCGCGCGGCGAGACCCTCGACCAGCGCGTCGCGCAGGAGGAGCCCGAGGTCTGGGACGACCCGGACCGCGCGCCCGACCCGTCCCGCGAGCCCGACCGCGCCGGCCGGCTGCTCGAGGACGACGACGCCGTCGAGGCCGGCGGCAACGACCAGTTCGCGCTGGACGCGGGCGTCGACGGCGGCGCGGCGAGCGCCGAGGAGGCCGCCGTCCACATCGTCGACGAGGAGGACTGACTCCACGCCTCCTCCCGGCGGGTGAGGGCGGGCGGCGGGCACGGGTGCGGGGGCACCGGCGTCCGCCGTCCGCGTCGGCCCGTCACCCGGGCCGGCCCGTCGCCCGGGTCAGCCCGCGGCGGGGCCGGTCGCGGGGGCGCCGGCCCCGGTCGCCGGCGCGGCGTGCACGTCGTCCGCCGAGCGCAGCGCCCGCGTGCGCAGCTGGCGCTCCGCGAGCTCGGCGTCCGGCGGGTAGACGACCTCCTCCAGCGTGAGGCCGTGCGCGGCCACCACCGCGCTGCCCGGGTCACGGCGCCCGCCGACCAGCAGCTCGGCCGGCCAGTCCACCGACCGCCGGCCCTCCCCCACCGCCAGGCTCGCGCCGACGAGGGCGCGCACCATCGAGTGGCAGAACGCGTCCGCGCGCACCGTCGCCACGACCAGCCCGGCGTCCGGGCCGGTCGCCGGCCGCTCCCAGGTGAGCTCGTCGAGCGTGCGGATCGTCGTCGCCCCCGGGCGGGGCTTGCAGTACGCCGCGAAGTCGTGCCGCCCCAGCACCCGGCCCGCCGCCTCGTGCATCGCGTCGACGTCGAGCGGGCGCCGCGTCCACAGCACGTGCGCGCGCCGCAGCGGATCCCGGAGCGCCGGGTCGTCGCACACCCGGTAGACGTACCGCCGGGCCACCGCCGAGAACCGGGCGTCGAACCCCTCGGGCGCGACCCGGACCCCGGTGACGACCACGTCGGGCGGCAGCACGCCGCCCAGCCGGGTCAGCAGCGACTCCTCCGGTGTGCGGTCGGACCGGCCGGGCACCGCCGCCCACGCGCCCGCGGGCACGTCCACGTGCAGCACCTGGCCCCGGGCGTGCACCCCCGCGTCCGTGCGGCCGGCCACCGTCACCCGGGGCGGGGCGTCACCCCGGTGCTCCGAGCGCAGCACCAGCGCCAGGCCGTCCTCGACCACGCCCTGCACGGTGCGCAGGCCGGGCTGGCGGGCC
>NZ_JAANNB010000208.1 GCF_011603975.1 Cellulomonas sp. IC4_254
CCCGGTCGAGCCGGCGGAGCCGGTGGCGGCGGAGACCGCGGCGGCCCCGGCCGACGCGAAGCCCGCCCTCGACGTCCTCGCGGCGCTCGGCGACCTCGCCGCGCGTGCCCCGGAGCAGCCCGCGACGGCCCCGGCCGCCGGTGAGCCGCACCTGGAGCTCACCCAGGTCGACCCCGGCCTGTTCGAGCTCCCCGAGGCCGGCTCCGACCCCGAGGACGACGCGTCCTGACCGCCGCGGCGGCCCCTCGCCCGCGCGCGAGGGGCCGCCGGGCGCGGTTTGACCCTCTCGGAGGGTCTGCGTATCCTTGAACGTCGGTGCGCTCTGATGGTGAGCCCGGTTGCAACCGGATCGCTGCGCAGAGGCACCGTTCGTGCGTGACGCCCCAGCGGCGCCGACCTCCCGAGCTCCGCGGCCACCGCGGTGGCGCGCCGGGACCGGCAGCAGGGCGGGGCGCCCCTGAACCTGTAGTTCGACGAGCAGAGATGAGCAGCAACGTGGTGTACGCGATCGTGAAGGCCGGCGGCCGCCAGGAGAAGGTCGCCGTCGGCGACGTCGTCGTCGTCGACCGGCTCGCGGCCGCGGCCGGCGAGACCGTCGAGCTGCCCGCGCTCCTCCTCGTCGACGGCACCGCCGTGACGTCGGACGCCGCGGCGCTCGCGAAGATCAAGGTCACCGCGGAGGTCGTCCGGGACGAGAAGGGCCCGAAGATCGACATCCTGCGGTACAAGAACAAGACCGGCTACCGCCGCCGCCAGGGCCACCGCCAGGCGCTGACGCGCCTCAAGGTCACCGGCATCAAGTGACCTCGCGGGCCCGGCGGCCCGTGACACCCCCCGTAGACAGCACCGCAGGAAAGCGAGCCTGAGATGGCACACAAGAAGGGCGCGAGCTCCTCGCGCAACGGTCGTGACTCCAACGCCCAGCGTCTCGGCGTCAAGCGCTTCGGCGGCCAGGTCGTCAACGCCGGCGAGATCATCGTCCGCCAGCGCGGCACGCACTTCCACCCGGGCGTGAACGTCGGCCGTGGCGGCGACGACACGCTGTTCGCCCTCACCGCCGGTGCCGTGCAGTTCGGCACCCGTCGTGGCCGCAAGGTCATCGACATCGTGACGGCGGGCTGACGCCGCCGCACCCCAGCACGCTGGCCGGAGGGGCGCACCGCACGACGCGGTGCGCCCCTTCGTCCGTCCAGGAAGGAACCACCCGCACATGGCCGCGTTCGTCGACCGAGTCGTCCTCCACGCCAGCGGCGGTGACGGCGGCCACGGCTGCGCGTCCATCCACCGCGAGAAGTTCAAGCCGCTCGCCGGCCCCGACGGGGGCAACGGCGGCAACGGCGGCAGCGTGATCCTCGTCGTCGACCCGCAGGTGACGACGCTGCTCGACTACCACCACGCGCCGCACCGGCACGCGCCGTCCGGCACCCAGGGCATGGGCGACCACCGCCAGGGCTCCACCGGCCAGGACCTCGTCCTGCCCGTGCCCGACGGCACCGTGGTGAAGTCGACCGACGGCGAGGTGCTGGCCGACCTGGTGGGCGCCGGCGCCACGTTCGTGGTGGCCGAGGGCGGCCACGGCGGGCTCGGCAACGCCGCGCTGTCCTCGCCGCGCCGCAAGGCCCCCGGCTTCGCGCTGCTCGGCGAGCCCGGCGACGCGCGCGACGTCGTCCTCGAGCTCAAGACGATCGCGGACGTCGCGCTCGTGGGCTTCCCGAGCGCCGGCAAGTCCTCGCTGGTGGCGGCGATGTCCGCCGCCCGGCCGAAGATCGCCGACTACCCGTTCACGACCCTGGTGCCGAACCTCGGCGTCGTGCAGGCCGGCGACGCCCGGTACACGGTCGCCGACGTCCCGGGTCTCATCCCGGGCGCGAGCGAGGGCAAGGGCCTCGGCCTGGAGTTCCTCCGGCACGTCGAGCGGTGCGCCGTCCTGGTGCACGTCCTCGACTGCGCGACGCTGGAGCCGGGCCGGGACCCGCTGACCGACCTCGACGTGATCGAGGCCGAGCTCGCGGCCTACGCGGGGGACATCGGCATCGAGGGCGGCCGGGTGCCGCTGACCGAGCGCCCGCGCATGGTCGTGCTCAACAAGATCGACGTCCCAGAGGCCCGGGAGCTCGCCGACCTGGTCCGCCCGGACCTCGAGGCGCGCGGCCTGCGCGTGTTCGAGATCTCCACCGCCAGCCATGAGGGCCTGCGCCCGCTGACCTTCGCCCTGGCCGAGGTCGTCGAGCAGGCCCGCCGGGACGCGCCCGCCCCCGAGGCGACCCGCGTCGTGCTGCGGCCGCGGGCGGTCGACGAGGCCGGGTTCACGGTCGCGCGCCGGCAGGACGGCGACCACGAGTACTTCCAGGTCCGCGGCTCCAAGCCCGAGCGCTGGGTCCGGCAGACCGACTTCGCCAACGACGAGGCCGTGGGCTACCTGGCCGACCGGCTCGCGCGGCTCGGCGTCGAGGAGAAGCTGCTCAAGGCGGGCGCCGTCGCGGGCGCCGAGGTCGTCATCGGCGACGGGCCGAACGCGGTCGTCTTCGACTGGGAGCCGACCCTGATGACCGGGTCCGAGCTGCTCGGCGGGCCCCGCGGGTCCGACGCCCGGCTCGAGGAGTCCAGCCGGCCCACCCGCGGGCAGAAGCGCCAGGAGTACAAGGAGCGGATGGACGCCAAGGCCGAGGCCCGCGCCGAGCTCTGGACGGAGCGCGAGGCCGGACTCTGGCGCGAGGACTGACCCCGGGTCTACCCCGGTCTCACCCCGTGAGTGGAGCGTCCTGCCCGACACGCCAGCGCGTGTCGGGCAGGACGCTCCAGTCGTCTCCACCCCAGGCCGCGTCCGGTCCGCGGGCGGTCGCCGCCCCGGACCCCGGGCACGGGGGATGATGCTCCCCGTGAGTGCCGCCGCGCTGTCCGACCGCCGCCTGCTGCCCGAGGTCCGCCGCGTGGTGGTCAAGGTCGGCTCCTCCTCGCTGACCGACGGCACCGGCAAGCTCGACCCGGCCCGGCTGCGGGCGCTCGTCGACGTGCTGGCCGCGCGGGTGAACGGCGGGCACCAGGTGGTCCTGGTGTCGTCGGGCGCGATCGCCACCGGCATGGACCCGCTCGGCCTCGCGCAGCGGCCCCGGGACCTCGCGACCCAGCAGGCCGCCGCCTCCGTCGGCCAGGGCCTGCTGGTCGCGCACTACACCCGCGCGTTTCACGAGCACGGCCTGCGCGTCGGCCAGGTGCTGCTGACCGCCGACGACACCATGCGCCGGACCCAGTACCGGAACGCGCAGCGCGCGCTGGAGCGGCTGCTCGACCTGGGCATCGTGCCGATCGTCAACGAGAACGACACGGTCGCCACGGACGAGATCCGGTTCGGCGACAACGACCGGCTGGCGGCGCTGGTGTCGCACCTGGTGCACGCCGACGCGATGGCGCTGCTCACCGACGTCGACGGCCTGTACACCGGCCCGCCCAACCGCGAGGGCTCGCGCCGGATCGCCGAGGTGCGCGGGCCGAAGGACCTCGACGGGATCGACGTGTCCGCGCGCGGGTCCCGGGTCGGGACGGGCGGCATGGTCACGAAGCTGGAGTCGGTGGCGATCGCCACGGGCTCCGGCGTCCCCGTGGTGCTGACTTCCGCGGCCCAGGTGGCCCCGGCGCTGGCCGGCGAGGACGTCGGCACCTGGTTCGCGGCGACCGGGAAGCGCGCGTCGACCCGGCTGATGTGGCTCGCGTACGCGGCGCGCACCCACGGGCGCCTCGTGCTGGACGACGGCGCGGTCACGGCGGTCGTCGAGCGCGGCAAGTCGCTGCTGCCGGCCGGTGTGACGGCGGTGCACGGCGAGTTCGAGGCCGGCGACCCGGTCGAGATCGCGGCGCCCGACGGCACGGTGGTGGCACGGGGTCTGGTGGCCTACTCGTCGCAGGAGGCGCCCGACCTGCTCGGCCGGAGCACGACCGAGCTGCGGGCGGAGCTGGGGGAGGGGTACGACCGGGAGCTGGTGCACCGGGACGACCTGGTGCTGGTCCGCCGTCGGCGCTGAGCGCGCGGTGGCGTGCGGCGTGCTGGACGGGCTCGTGCGCTGAGACATCCGCCGGACGGTCCCGCGTCCGGGACTAGGCTGGTGCGATGACCACCTCGCTCGACGCCCCGGCCACGGACGGGGCCGCCCAGCCCGCCGCCGTGCCCGCCGCGCCGTCGGCCGACGACGTCACCGCCCAGGTGCTCGCCGTGGCCCGGCGCGCCAAGGCGGCGTCCCGCGCCCTGGCCGTCGCCACCCGCGGCGCGAAGGACGCGGCGCTGCACGCGCTCGCCGACGCCCTCGTGGCGCACGCCGACGTGATCGTCGCCGCCAACGCGGAGGACCTGGAGCGCGGCCGCGCGGACGGGATCTCAAACGGCCTGCTCGACCGGCTCGCGCTGACGCCCGCGCGCATCGAGGCGATCGCCGGCGCGCTGCGCGAGGTCGCGGCGCTGCCGGACCCGGTCGGCGAGGTCGTGCGCGGTTCCACGCTGCCGAACGGCCTGCGGATGCGCCAGGTGCGCGTGCCGATGGGCGTCGTCGGGATGATCTACGAGGCGCGGCCGAACGTGACCGTCGACGCGGTCGGGCTCACCCTCAAGAGCGGCAACGCGGTCGTGCTGCGCGGCGGGTCCGCGGCGGCCCGGAGCAACGCGGTGATCGTGGACGTGCTGCGTGCCGCGCTCGAGGAGCGGGGCCTGCCCGCCGACCTCGTGCAGTCGGTCGACGCCTGGGGCCGCGCCGGCGGCGTCGCGCTCATGCACGCCCGCGGGCTGGTCGACGTGCTGGTGCCCCGCGGCGGTGCCGGGCTGATCCAGACGGTCGTCCGCGAGGCCACGGTGCCGGTCATCGAGACCGGCGTGGGCAACGTGCACGTGTACGTCGACGCCACCGCCGACCCCGCCGTCGCGCTGCCGATCCTGCTGAACGCCAAGACGCAGCGCGTCGGGGTGTGCAACGCCGCCGAGACGCTGCTCGTGCACCGCGCCGCCGCCGACGCGTTCCTGCCGTCCGCCCTCACCGCGCTCGCCGAGGCCGGTGTGACGGTGCACGGCGACGCGGCGACCGCCGCGGCGGCCCCGGCCGGGGTCGACGTCGTGCCCGCCACCGACGAGGACTGGGCCACCGAGTACCTGTCCCTCGACCTCGCGGTCCGCGTCGTCGACGACTTGGACGCCGCCCTGGAGCACATCCGCACGTGGAGCTCCGGCCACACCGAGGCGATCGTCACCCGCGACCTCGCCGCCTCGGAGCGGTTCGTGGCCGAGGTCGACTCCGCCGCCGTCATGGTGAACGCCTCCACGCGGTTCACCGACGGCGGACAGCTGGGGCTCGGCGCCGAGATCGGCATCTCCACCCAGAAGCTGCACGCCCGGGGACCGATGGGCCTCGGCGAGCTGACCACCACCAAGTGGGTGGTGCACGGCGACGGGCACGTGCGGCCCTGACCGCGTGTCCGGCGGGCGACCCGCCGGACGTGCGACACTTGACCCTCACTTCGACCCGTCCGGGAGGACCACGTGAACGCTGCGCTGCGCGTCGCCGAGACCGCCGCCGAGCACACGACCGAGCTGCCGTTCTCGCCCGTGGTGTTCGGCATCACCGCCTTCGGCGTCCTCATCGCCCTGCTGCTCGTGACCTTCGCCTTCCGGAGCGTCGGCACGCGCCACGACTGAGCCGCCAGCAGACGGGGACCCGCATCCGATGACGCAGCGACGAGCCCGGCTGGGCGTGATGGGCGGCACGTTCGACCCCATCCACCACGGCCACCTCGTCGCCGCCAGCGAGGTCGCCGCGCGGTTCGACCTGGACGAGGTCGTGTTCGTGCCGACCGGCGCCCCGTCGTTCAAGCAGGACGTCGACGTCACGCCGGCCGAGCACCGCTACCTCATGACCGTCATCGCGACGGCGTCGAACCCGCGGTTCACGGTCAGCCGGGTCGACATCGACCGGCCCGGCCTGACCTACACCGTCGACACCCTGCGGGACCTCGCGCACGAGCGCCCCGACGCCGACCTCTACTTCATCACCGGCGCCGACGCCATCGAGCAGATCCTCACCTGGAAGGACTCGCCGGAGCTCTTCGAGCGGGCGCAGTTCGTGGCCGTGACCCGGCCCGGGCACACGCTGACGACCGACGGCCTGCCCGCCGACCGGGTGAGCCAGTGGGAGATCCCGGCGCTCGCCATCTCGTCCACCGACGTGCGCGCCCGCGCGCGCGGCGGCAAGCCCGTCTGGTACCTGGTGCCGGACGGCGTCGTCCAGTACATCGCGAAGCACGGTCTGTACCGGGGAAGCCAGTCATGATCCACGAGATCACGCGCTGCGTCCCCGGTCCCGAGGAGGCCCCGAGATGAGCTCGTCCGGCAGCCCGCTGACCCGACGGGAGCTGCGGGAGCGCGAGGCCGCGCGGCTCGCGGAGCAGGAGCGCGCGGCCGCGGCGGCCGCCGCGCCCGAGGCCGGGCAGGCGACGCCGCCGCGCGGCGTCGGCCGGGCGACCGGGAGCCCCGCGACGCCGGCGCCCGCCGCGCGCGCGACCCCGGCCGCGCCCGCGACGCCCG
>NZ_JAANNB010000209.1 GCF_011603975.1 Cellulomonas sp. IC4_254
CTGCCGGTACATCGCCTCGTACCGCTCCGCGATGGCCGACCAGGTGTACTCGGCCGCACGCTCGTGGCCCGCCGCCCGCATCCGCGCCGCGCGCCCCGGCTCGTCCACCACCGCCACCAGCGCGGCGGCGAGCGCCGCGGCGTCGCCCGGCGGCACCAGCGTCCCGGCCCCGCCGACCACGTCGCGCAGCGCACCGCTGTCGGAGGCCACGACGGGGACGCCGGCGGCCATCGCCTCGACCGCGACCCGGCCGAACTGCTCCAGCCAGCCCGGCGTCGGCACGGACGGCACCGCGAGCACGTCGAGCCCCCGGTAGAACGCGGCGAGCGCGTCGCCGGACAGGTGCCCGTGGAACGTCACGCGGCCCGCCAGTGCGGGCGTCGCCGCGCGGGCGCGCAGCGCGGCCTCGTGCGGTCCGGCCCCGGCGATCGCCACGGTGATCCGCGGGTCGGCCTCGGCGGCGTCGAGCAGCACGTCGAGCCCCTTGTGCGGGTGCAGGAGGCGGCCGACGTAGCCGGTGCGTGCGGGGGCGGCCGCACCGACTACGCCGGCGTCCGTGGGGGCGCCCTCGTCCTGAGCGCCCGGGGTGGCGGCGGCGCCGGCGGCCACGGCCGCCTCCGCCGCCTCGACGCCCAGCCCGACGACGTGCGCCGGGACGGTCAGCCCCTTGGCGCGCAGCACGTCGCCGGCCTCGGCGTTGCACACGCTGACAGCGCCGGCCCCGCGCAGCGCCCGCCGCTCCCACCAGCGGAACGGCACGGGGTAGCGCTTGGCGATGTTCTGCGCGGAGTACAGCACGTAGGGGACCCGCGACCGGCGCAGCGCCCGGAGCAGCAGCACCTCGGCCGTGGCCAGGGCGGCGGGCTCCTCGTGCAGGTCGAGCACGTCCCAGTCCTCGCCGAGCGCGCGCCAGATCGGGCGCGGGTCGTAGAGGAACACGTTCGGGTGCCGGCCGGTCGTGCGCACGCCGACCACGTCCTCGCCCGGCTGCGGCTCCAGGGTGACGTCCCGGCCGCCCTCCTCCCACACGCGCGCGCTGAGCGTGCGCACCGTCAGGCCGCGGTCGCGCAGGGCAGCCTCCCGCCCGCGCCACGCCGTGACGACGGCGCTGTGGGACACCCGGAGCACGCGCATGGGGACCATCGTGCCGGTCACCTCCACAAAACGGACATCTGGTGCAAAAGGTTCACCCGACCGGCGTGGGTGAAACACCCGCGACCTCGGCGAGCACGGCGTCCAGGCGCCCACGGGCCCAGGTCCAGTCGTGCGTGCGGGCCCAGGACCGGCAGCGCGACCCGATCCGGCGGCGCAGCGCCTCGTCGTCCGCCAGCGCCTCCAGCGCAGCGGCGAGCTCGGCCGGGTCGTCCGGGCGCACCAGCACGCCGGCGTCGCCCGCGACCTCGGGGATGCCGCCGATCGCCGACGCCACGACGGGCACCCCGCTGGCCATGCCCTCCATGACCGTCAGCGCGAACGGCTCCGCCCACCGCGACGGCACGACCACCACGTCGGCCTCGCGGTACACCGCCGCCACCTCGGCCCGCGGGGTGAACGGCAGCAGCCGCACCCGGTCGCCGAGCGCGGCGGCCTTCGCGCGCAGGTCCCGCTCGTAGGGCGACGGCGCCGCGCCCGCGTCGAAGTTCTGCGAGCCGACCATCGTCAGCTCGACGTCGTCCCGGCCCAGGCGGGCGACGGCGTCCAGCACCACGTCCGCGCCCTTGTCCGGGATCATCCGGCCGACGAACAGCACCCGCAGCCGCTCGCCGCGGCCCGGGTCCGCCCGCGGCACGAACCGCGTCGTGTCCACGCCGTTCGGCACCACCCGCAGCCGGTCGCGCAGCCGCGCCGGGAGGTGCGCGGCCGTCTGGTCGGCCAGCGCGCCGCTCACGCAGACGATCGCGGCCGCGCGGCCGAGCACCCGGTCGGCCTCCCGCGGGGTGTAGGTGCGCAGCAGCAGGTTGTGCGCGTACAGCACCGCCGCGTGCCGCTCGTGCACCAGGGGCACGAGCTGCGGCGCGTTGTGCGCGAGCACGACGCCGGGCTGCCACGCGTCCTGGTCGCCGAGCGTCGGGCGCAGCGTGCGGCGCACGCCGGGGCGGGGGAGGCCCAGGCGGCCGGCCAGCGCGTCGACGTACCGGTCCGCCGGGCGCGCGGTGGCGAGCGGGTAGCCCACGGGGTCGGCGCTGGCGTACCGGTCGGGGTAGGTGCCGTCGGCGACCACGACCCGGGGTCGCGGCGTCGCCCCGGCGGGCAGGGCCGCGCACAGGCCGTCGACGACCGTCGGGATGGCCGAGCCGGTGCGCGGGGAGAAGTGGTCGCCGGGCGTCAGCACGTGCACCTCGGGCACGCGCGCGGCCGCGGCGCCGTCGCCCGCGGGAGCACCGCCGGGACCGCTCACCGCCGCCGGCTCCGCGGCTCGAGCCCGAGCGCGGCCCACACGTCCGCGGCGGGCCCGCGCCAGCGCGGGATCGTCCACGCCACGGGGATCGTCGCCAGCGACCGCGCCTTCTCGGCGGGGTGCGCGTCCGACGCCAGCACCCCGCGGACCAGCTCGATGCTGACCTTCGTGTGCGGGAACGCGAACCGCACCGACGCCGTCGGCGCGTGCCAGGCGACCTGCGCCTGCCCCTGCTGGGAGAACTGCTCGCTGTGCCGGCGCTGCAGGAACAGCTGCTCGGGCACCAGCTGGAACGGCCCCTGGCAGGCGAGCTCGGCGAGGATCACCAGGTCGTTGCCGACGGTCGGGCGGATGCCCCGGGTCCGACGCAGCGCGTCCGTGCGGTGCAGGCCGTAGAACAGGTGCGCCGCCTGCGCCCGCAGGAAGTGCCCCATCCGCTCGTGCGGCGTCGGCTCGTCGCAGGCCAGGTCGGCGTCGTTCAGGTCCTCGGTGACGATCCCGCCGGCGTCGATGATCTGCGTGCGCGGGTACACCAGCACGGTCGCGGGGTCGGACGCCGCGAACACCTCCAGGCAGCGCCGGACGAACGCCGGGCGCCGGACGTCGTCGGCCGCGGCCCAGGTGAAGTACGGCGTGGTGGCCATCGACAGCACCTGGTTGAAGTTCCACCGCCCGCCGCCGTTGCGCTCGTGCCGGACGTACCGGATGCGGTCGTCCTCCGCCGCGGCGGCGCGGCAGATCTCCTCGGTGGCGTCGGTCGAGGCGTTGTCCGAGATCACGATCTCGAGGTCGGCCTCGTCCTGCTCCCGCACCGAGTCGAGCGCGGCGGGCAGGTACTTCTCGCCGTTGTAGACGGGCATGCCCACGGTGGCCCTGGGGCTCATCGTCGTCGTCCCTCCTGGGAGCGGGTGGTGGTCGCGGTGGTCATGCGGCGGGTCCGTACGCGGCGAGGCGCACCAGCGACACGGGCCAGGTCGGCTCGGGCTGCACGGGCTCCCACGCGGGCAGCAGCCCGCCGGACTGGCCGGAGTAGTTCACGTCGGGCACGGTCACGCCCCGGGTCGTGGTCGAGGGCACCTGCACCCGGACCGCGGTGACGGTGCGGGGGTCGAACGTCACGGACGTGGTGCGCGCCAGGAACAGCCCGTCCTGCCGGCCGACCTCCTGCCAGGCGCCGTCCTCGTCCTGCACCTCGACGGTGTAGGACCGGACCCCGGAGGTGCAGCACCGGATGCCGGCGCTCTCCACGACCACCCGGTCCACGGTCGCCGGCCGCGCCAGGTCGACCTGCACCCACGGGCTGTCGTCCGGCCCGTCCTCCGTGCGGGCGCCGGCCCGCCACGGGTTCGCGCCCGCGCCGTCCTCGGCGACCAGGTCGGCCGGGTCGGTGCCGTCGGTGCTGGAGCTGGCGGTGACGGTGCCCCCGGCCAGCAGGTCGGTGCCGGCGTCGGCGGCGGGGGCGACGGTGAGCGCGGCGTCCGCGGTGAGGAACACCGGTGACCCGGAGACGGGCAGCGCGGTCGGCGCGCCGGCGGCCAGGTCGAGGGTCCGGGTGCCGCCGTACACGTCGGTCACGGTGACGGTGGTCGCGGCGTCGGCGGTCAGCAGCGCCGAGGTCACCTCGTCCTGGGTCCACACGGCCAGCAGCGGGTCGTCCCGGGTCCCCGCGGGCGCGGGGTTGCCGGCGGCGGAGGGCGCGCCGGTCGCCGGGCCGAACGCCATCGCGTGCAGCGCCGGGTCGCCCGTGTCGAGCAGGTCGGGTGCGCCGCGGCCGTCCAGGACCCCGGACACCGCGGCCATCGCCAGCGCGCCGGGCTTCACGAACGAGCCGAGCTGCACCAGCGACCAGGTGAAGCCGCCCTCGCCCCAGCCGCCCTCGCTGAAGAAGTACATCCACTCGTCCACGCCGAGCTCGCGCATCCACAGCAGCGAGCGGGCGACGTCGTAGGCCTGCGCCCAGTGGTTCGCCGGGCCGTCCGACCACCAGCCGGACTCGGTGTCCCAGACCGGGACGTCCGCGCCGCACGCGGCGAGCACCTGGCGCAGGGCGGTGATCTGGCCGATCGGCCCGTCCGCGCCCTCCTCGTCCCAGGACCGGTTGAACCCGGTGTACGGGTGGATGCCGACGACGTCCATCGAGGCGCAGCCACCGGCGTCGACCACCTGCTGGTACCAGGGCACGACCACGTTGAGCGCGTTGCCGCCGATCACGCGCGCCCGCGGGTCGACGCCGCGGACCGCGTCGGCGAACGGCGCGAGCACCTGCGTGGCGTAGGCCGCGCCGTCGCCGAAACCGGTGTTGTTCGGCTCGTTCCACGGGGCCCACAGGTGCAGGTCGGGCGCGCCGGCGTGCAGCGCGGTCGCGATCACCCGGACCCAGTCGCCCCAGGTGCCGGCGGCGACCGCGTCGGACTCCGCCTCGCCGCCCTGGCCGACCTGGACGTAGAGCTGCACGTCGGAGTCGGCGGCCAGCGCGGCGGCCGCGGCGATCCCGGCGTACGGGTCGCCCTGCGCGGCCCCGGGCAGCGCGGACAGGTCCAGCCCGGCGGCCGACGGGGTCGCGGTCACGTCCGGGACCAGCCGGCCGAAGTCGAGCTGCACCCGGTGGCTGCCGAGCCCGAGCTGGGCCGCGAGCTGGACGCCGCGCAGCGGCCCCGCCCCGCCCCAGTCGGCCCCGTCGGCGAGGGTGGCCGGGTCGTAGGTCGCGCCCTCGGCGCCCACCGCGTACCGCAGGCAGGTGGCGGTGCGGACGGCGCCGGTGGCCTTCTCGACCAGCGTGGCGTGCACCTCGTACGGCCCGGGTCGCGCGGCGGGCAGGTCGAGCGGCACCGCGCCGCCGTCGGCCGGGATCGCGACGGTGCCGGAGGTGCCCGCGACGGGCGGGTCCAGCCACGGGTCGCCGGTGACCTCGTAGCGCAGCTCGTAGGTGTCGGCGAGCGCGCCCCAGGCCGGCGTGAACTCGGCGCGCACCGCGGGCGGCACGCCGGGGGCGAAGTAGTCGTCGGTCTCGTCCGTGGCGAGCCCCGCGCCGAAGCCGAGCAGGTCCAGCGACGACGCGTGGTTGACGTCCCAGGTGATCGGCGCGTCGAGCAGCAGGTCCAGGTCGGCGTCGGTGACGCGGGACAGCTGCAGGCCGTCGCCCTCGTCGCGCGGGGACGCGAAGTACACCGCGTCGCCGCCGCGCACGAACGGGGTCAGGTCGGCGAACCGGAACGTCGAGCCCTGGCCCTCGCCGGACAGCGATTGCCGCCGCCACACGCCGTCGGGGCCGACCTCGAGCAGCCGCCACGTGGGGCCGGCCAGCAGCAGGCCGCCGCCCGCGGCCGTCGCGACGCCGGTCGGGTGGTCCAGGCCGGGGGCCCGGCCGTTGGAGCCGCCCGACAGCGGCCCCTCGATCCGCAGGCCCGGGGTCCCGTCCGCGGCGTACTGCACGAGCTCGATCGAGGTCGACTGGTCGTCCTCGTCGCTCAGCACCACGAGCGTGCCGTCGTCCTGCGGGTAGAACCGCGGGTAGGAGCCCCAGTCCAGCTCGGGGCCGTCGCCGTCCACGGTCCCGTCGGCGCGCAGCAGCGCCAGCCGGTGCGAGTCGGCCAGCACGACCGACGCGAGCACGCCGGAGCGGCCCGCCGTCCAGCCGAGCACCGCCCGGACCTCGCCGCGGTCGAGCGCGGCCAGGTCCCACCTGGTGCCCGGGTCGGCCGACCCGGCGGCCCACTGCGCGACGGTCGTGCCGCCGGAGGAGCCGTCGGCCGCGAGCACCGCGCCGTCGCGGGTCAGGGCGAAGCTGCTCGGGGCGTCGTCCCCGCCGTCGACCGTCACCGGCGTGCCGGCCTTCCCGGCGGACGTCCAGCGGCTGATCGTGGCGGTGCCGCCGTCCCGCTGCAGGGCCGCCACGTGGTCGCCGGCCGCCGCGAGCTGGAGCGGCACGGCGTCGCCGAGGTCGGCGAGCGCCTGCACGTCCGCCACCGGGGCGTCCGCGGCCAGCGCCGCGTACCGGTCGGGGTCCGCGACGCCGCACATCCGCGCCGCCGGGTCGCCGGCCGTCGGGGCGCTCGCCACGGCGCCGTCGCCGGTGCCGGGCTGCTGCGCCGCGAGCTGCCACACGCCGAGCCCGGCCGAGGCGCCGAGGACGGCGGTCAGGCCCAGCGCGACGCCGCG
>NZ_JAANNB010000020.1 GCF_011603975.1 Cellulomonas sp. IC4_254
GGCGTTCGCCGCGCGGGCCACGAGCTCGCGCATCCCCCGTCGCGCGGCGAACGCCTCGAGCTCGTCCACCCAGCCCGGCGCCCCGGGCAGCCCGCGCGGCACCGCGAACCCGCAGAGGGCGTCGAGGCAGTGCGCCTCCACCCAGTCGTGGGCGTCGCGCTGCCGGCGGCAGGCACCCGGTGCGGCCGTGAGCAGGTCGAGCGCCTCGGTGTCGTCGCCCCGGGCCGCGGCCAGCAGCCCCCGCCCGCGCAGCGCGTAGCCCTCCCAGCACGGGTCGCCGACCTGGCAGGCCAGCGCGTAGGCGCCCTCGAACCCGGCCTCGGCGCCCGCCAGGTCACCGGCCCGGAGCAGCACCTCGGCGCGCTGCGAGCGGGGGAACGGCAGGAACGACGTCCAGCCGAGGTCCTGCGCCACGGCGCACGCGCGGTCGAGGGCCGCGAGCGCCGGGCCGGGCTCGTCGCGCAGCACCCGCAGCCGGCCGAGCGCCGTCAGGGCGTACGCCTCGGCGCGCACGTCGCCCGCGGACCGCGCGTCCGCCACGGCCGCGTCCAGCACGTCCACCGCGCCGGCGTAGTCGGCCTGGTCGCTGCGCCCGATGCCGTCGAACACGCCGACCCAGGCCCGCAGCCGCGCGTCGGCGCCGCCCAGGTCGCGGGCGCGGCCGAACCACATCCCGGCCCGGGGGTAGCGACCGCGCAGCGTCTCGACGTGCCCGAGCTCGAGCGCGGCCCGGGCGGCCACGTCCGCGGCCCCGCACCGGCGCGCCGCGACCAGCGCCTCGTGCAGGACGGCGACGGCCTCCTCGTCGCTGCCGCGCACCCCGTGCACCAGCACGCGGCCCAGCGCGCCGAGCGCGACCGCGAGCCGGGCGTCGTCGCCCAGGGCGCGGGCGCCGTCCACGCCGGCGCGCAGCAGGTCGATCGCCCGCTCGTACGCCCCCACGTGCGCCGCCCCCTCGCCGCCCTCGACCGCGGCGTCGACGGCGGCGGGCGTGTCCGGGGCCGGCGGGCCGGCGGCACCCCGGCCGTCGTCCCGGGCCGCGCCCGGCGTCCCGGCGGGACCGCGTGCGCCGAGCGCCCCTGGTGCGCCCAGCGGCGCCCGCGCGCGCAGCGCCGCCGCCAGGCTCGGCGACGGCTCCACGCCCAGCTCGCGCCGGAACAGCGCGCGGCACTCGGCCACCCGCCGCTCGGCCCCCGCCCGGTCCCCGGCGGCGATCAGCGCCCGGGCCCACAGCTCGTGCCCGCGCTCGGCCAGAGGCTCGGCCGCGACGAGCCGCCCGGCGAGGTCGACCGCCCCCGCCGCGTCACCGCGCGCGAGCCGGGCGTGCGCGGCCTCGTGCAGGATCGCCCCGGTCAGGCCCGCGACCCGCTCGCGCTCGGCCGCGAGCCACAGCTCGAGCGCGGCGCTCCCCCGCGGCGTCACGCCCTCCAGCAGCGCACCCCCGAACCCGGGCAGCGCGAGCGCCTCGGCCCACGCCCCGGACGCGAGCACCCGCACGTCGACGACGGTGCCGGGGCGCAGGTCGAGCACCAGCGGGTCGCCGCCGAGGTCGGCGAGCCCGTCGAGCGCACGGCGCAGCTGCGACAGGTTCCACCGCAGCGCGGCGCCGGGGTCGTCGGCGTCCTCGACCAGCAGACCGGTCAGCCGGCTGCGCGGCACCCCGCGGCCGGCCAGCACCAGGTACGCCAGCAGCAGCCACGCCTTGCTGCCGCGCGGCCCCGGCGCGCGCTCCTCGGCCCGCCGGATCGCCGGCGGGCCGAGGAGGGCGAGGGCGCCCGGGGTCAGCCCGCGTTCCCCGCGATGTTCACGAGCCACATCGTGCCGAACTTGTCCGCGACCATCCCGAACGAGTCGCCCCACGGGGCCGTGGACAGCGGCTCGACCACGTTCCCGCCGTCGGACAGCCGGTCCCAGTACCCGCGCAGCTCGGCCTCGGAGTCGGGGCCGCCGCTGAGCGAGACCGAGAAGTTGTCGCCCGGGGTGTAGGGCATCGCGTTCGGGGTGTCGGACGCCATCAGCACCAGCCCGCCCGGCGTCTCGAGCTGGGCGTGCATCACCTTGTCCTTCTCGGCGGGGTCCTCGCTGGCCTGGAAGTCGCCGAACGTGCTGACGGTGAGCTCGCCGCCGAACACGGACCGGTAGAACTCCATGGCCTCCCGCGCGGTGTCACGGAAGCCGAGGTACGGGTTGAGGCGCGTGGGCATGGCGGTCCTCCAGGACGGTCGACGCACTGTGACCTGGCTCACACTGCCGCCGTGCGCGCGCCGGCGTCAAGACGCGCGCCCACCCGCCCGGCGCGCCGTCAGGAGCAGGTACTCCCAGTCGAGCAGCACGCCGCCGTCCGGGCCGCGCCGGGCCGCGCCCCGGGCCAGGTCGACCAGGTCCGCGTCGAGCGCCGCCGTGCGGTCCGGGTCGTCGGCCACCGCGCGGTAGGCGGCGATCGTCGGCCCGTACCGGCTCGCGAAGTAGTCGCGGAACGCCTCCGGCGTGCGGAACGCGTCGACCGCCAGCACCCGGCGCTCGACGCGGACGTCGGTGACGCCGGCGCCCAGCAGACCCCGCACGTGGTCCTCGTCGCCCCACAGCGGCGGCGGCTGCACGCCGGGCGGCGGCGCCGGCAGGTACGGCTTCATCGTCGCGAACAGCCGCCCGATGAACCCGGTCGGCGTCCAGGAGATCAGCCCCACCCGGCCGCCCGGGCGGCACACCCGGAGCAGCTCGGCCGCCGCGACCGCGTGCCGCGGGGCGAACATCACCCCGATGCAGGACGTCACCACGTCGAACGCCCCGGCCGGGAACGGCAGCGCCTCCGCGTCCGCCTCCTGCCAGTCGAGGGCGACGCCCCGCGCCTCGGCCGCCCGCCGCCCGGCGTCGAGCAGGGCCGGCGTCAGGTCCGACGCCACCACCCGCCCGCCGGCGAGCGCCGCCGGGACCGCCGCGTTGCCCGTGCCGGCCGCCACGTCGAGGACCCGGTCGCCCGGGCGCACGCCCACCGCCGCCACCAGGGCGGGGCCGAGCTCCCCGACCACCTCGGCCGCGAGCGCCGGGTAGTCCCCCAGCGCCCACATCGCCCGGTGCCGCTGCTTGAGGGCCGCGACCGCCGCGTCGTCCGTCGCGCGCGCTCCCCCGATGATCGTCATCATCTCGTCCACCTGCTCCTCGCCCGGGGGCGCCGGTCCGTCCGGCGCCCGATGCGGACCAGGGGACCCCGGCGGCGTGTGCGCGGGCGTGTGACGGCGGGAGCCGGTCGCCCGACGGGGCGCGGGACGGCTCACACCCCCCGCACAGCCCCCGCACCGGGCGGCCCTGGACCCGCTCCGTAGACCTGCCCGCATGACCCGACACCCCCGCACCCGACCCGACGGCGCACCCGCCGACCGGCCCCCGCGCCGGCGCCGGCTCCGCCGCTCCCTCCTCGTCTCGACGCTCGTCCTGCTGCTGGCCCTCGGCGGCGGGTCGGCCTGGGCCCTCGACCGGTTCGTGATCGACCACGTCGAGATCGCCGACGTCCAGGCCTACGAGGCCGAGCAGAACGGCACGTCCACGTCCACCGCCGAGGACGACGAGGCGGACGCCGCGGCCGACGCGACCGTCACCGGCACCACCTACGAGTCGGACGACGCGAGCATCAGCATCTCCACGGTCGTGACCGGCAGCGGCGACGACCAGGTCACGTACTACGTGGCCGACGTGACCCTGTCGGACGCCACCGTCCTGCGCTCGGCGTTCGCGAACAACCAGTTCGGCACGAACATCACCGAGACCACCTCGCAGATCGCCGAGGACAACGACGCGGTGTTCGCGATCAACGGCGACTACTACGGCTTCCGGGACACCGGCATCGTGATCCGCAACGGCGTCGTCTACCGCGACGAGGGCGCCCGCGAGGGGCTCGCGTTCTACACGGACGGCCACGTCGAGGTCTACGACGAGACCACCACGACGGCCGACGCGCTGGTGGCGGACGGGGTGTGGAACACCCTGTCGTTCGGCCCGGCGCTCGTCGCGGACGGCGAGGTCGTCGACGGCATCGAGGACGTGGAGGTCGACACCAACGTCGGCAACCACTCGATCCAGGGCGAGCAGCCGCGCACCGCCGTCGGTGTGGTCGACGACAACCACCTGGTGTTCGTCGTCGTGGACGGGCGCTCGCCCGGGTACTCGGCGGGCGTCGACATGACGGGGCTGGCCGAGATCATGCAGTCCCTCGGCGCGACCACCGCGTACAACATCGACGGCGGCGGCTCCTCGACCATGTACTTCGACGGCTCGCTCGTGAACGACCCGCTCGGCAAGGGCACCGAGCGCGGCACCTCCGACATCCTGTACATCGGGGGCTGAGCCGTGATCGTCCTGGTCCCCGCCTACGAGCCCGACGAGCGCCTGGTGCGCCTGGTCGACGACCTGCGGGCCTCTGCCCCGTCCGTGCACGTCCTGGTCGTCGACGACGGCTCCGGGCCCGCGTACCGCCCGCTGTTCGACCGGGTCCGCCGGGCGGGCTGCACCGTGCTCACCCACCCGCGGAACCGGGGCAAGGGCTGCGCCCTCAAGACCGGCTTCGCCCACGCCGAGCGGCAGCACCCGGGGCACCCCGTCGTGTGCGCGGACAGCGACGGGCAGCACTCGGTCGCGGACGTGCTGCGGGTGGCGGCCGCGCTCGACGCGCAGCCCGTGGACCGGCCGGCGACCGTGCTCGGCGTGCGGGCGTTCACCGGGCGGGTGCCGGCGCGGTCGGTGCTCGGCAACCGGGTCACCGCCCGCGTGTTCCACCTCGCCACCGGGCTGCGGCTGCGCGACACCCAGACCGGGCTGCGCGGCTACCCGGCGGCGCTGCTGCCCTGGCTGCGGACCGTGCGCGGCGAGCGGTTCGAGTACGAGCAGAACCTGCTGCTGCGCGCCGCCGCCGAGGGGCTGCCGGTCGAGGAGGTCGAGATCGCCACCATCTACCTGGAGGGCAACGCGTCCTCGCACTTCCGGCCGCTCGCCGACTCCGCGCGGGTGCTCGCACCGCTGCTGCTGTTCTGCCTGTCGTCGCTGTCGGCGTTCGTGATCGACACCGTCGCGCTGCTCGCGCTGCACGCCGCGACCGGGTCGCTGGCGGCGTCGGTGCTCGGCGCGCGGCTGCTGAGCGCGGGGACGAACTTCGCCGTGAACCGCGGCCTGGTGTTCGGGCGCCGGCGGCGCGGGGCCGGTGGGCCGGACGGGCTGCGGCGGGCGCCGCTGGGCCGGGCCGCCGTCCGGTACGCGACCCTCGCGGTGCTGCTGCTCGGGGCGGGCTACGTGCTCCTGGCGGCGCTGACCGGGCTCGGCGTCGGGCTGCTGCCGGCGAAGGTCGCCACCGAGGTCGTGCTGTACCTCGTCAGCTTCCAGGCGCAGCGCCGGTTCGTGTTCGCGGGGCCGCGCGGGCGTGCGACGGCGGGACCGGGTCGGAGCACCTGGCGACCGGGCCCCGCGTCCACGGTCGCGGCGCCGGCGCCCGGCGCCGCGCTACAGTCCGCGGGTGCCCGTCGAGCAGACCCTCGCCCGGGCGGAGCACCTGCTCGCGACAGGTGACCCGCACGGCGCCCGGGTGCGCCTGCGCAGCCTCGTCGAGCACGCACCACGGCGGCTCGACGTGCGCGAGCGCCTGTCCGAGGTCTACCGCCGTCTCGGCGAGCCGCAGGAGGCCGGGCGCTGGGGCTACCTGTCGGAGCGGACGACCCCGGAGGAGCTCCAGGCGTTCGAGCGGGCGCACCGCGGCGACGCGCGCCGCATGATGCGGGCCCTGCGCTGGGACGGCGCCGAGGACGGGGCCGGTTCCGCGTTCGCCGAGCAGCGCCTCCGGGACCTGCGCGCCCGCGCGGAGGAGCTGGCCGGAGAGCCGTGGGCCTGGCGGCGGCCGCGGACCGAGCTCGAGCCGGCCCCGTGGTGGGCGAACGTCCTCGCGCTCGCGGTCGTGGGCGTCGTCCTGACCTTCCTGGTGGTCGGCGCCGTCACCGTGGTCCGCTGGCTGGTCGGCCTCGTGCTCTGACGCGCCCCGCCCGCGTCACGCGCCGAGCAGCCGCCGCGCCACCGCCCGCGCCGCGCGCCGGCCCGACGCGATCGCGCCCTGCTGCGACGGGGTGTCCCGGTGGTCGCCGCAGACGTAGAGCGCGTCGCCGAGGTCGACGGGCTGCCGCACCCGCAGCGGCGGGGTCGCCGCCGGCAGGGCGCCCGCGATCTCGTGGGTCGCGAGCTCCCGCCAGCCGCGGGGGTCGGCGCCGAGCATCTCCCCCGCCTGCCGTCGCACCTCCGCCGGGTCGGGCCGCGCGGCGGCGTCCCACGGACCGGAGGGCAGCACCGAGGTCGCCTGCACGAGCTGCGCGCCCGCCGGCGCGTAGGAGGGCGCGGCCGCCGAGATCAGGGCCGCGTCCACCACCGGGCCGCGTCGCCGCCCGTCGACCACGACCGCGTCCACCCGCGGGATGCCCTCGGCGGCCCACCAGGTCGTCGTCAGCCCGCGCATCGGCGGCGCCGCCACCCCGGTCAGCGCCGCAGCCGTCACCGGGTCCGCCGCCACGACGACCGCCCGGGCGCGCACGCGGCTGCCGTCGACCTGCACCGCCCGGCCGCCGTCGACGCGCTCGACCGCCGTGGCCCGCGCGCCCGTCGTCACGTGCGGCAGGCCCTCGGCGAGCAGGGCGGGCAGGGCGCCGGCTCCTCCGACCGGCAGGCCCGGCGTGCCGCGCAGCATCGACCGCACCACCAGCCGGACGAACGTCGCCGACGTCGCGCCCGACTCGTCGGCGAGCACCCCCGCGAGGAACGGCTCCAGCACCTCGTGCCGCAGCCGCCCGTCCACGCCCGCCGCGGTCAGCGACTCCGCGAGCGTGGCGTCCGGCCCGGACTCGAGCGCGCGCACCGGGCCGAGCGCCGGCGCCGCCCACCGCGCGAGCGCCGCGAGCTCCCCGATCCGGACGTAGCCGCTGCCGAGCGTCTCGCGCAGCCGGGCCGGCGCGCGGCGCGGGTCCGCCAGCACCGCCAGCCCGTCGTCGCGCCGCACCGCCACGCCGGGCAGGAACGGCTGCGGGCGCAGGGCGTCGACGTCGACCACCTCGCGCAGCGCCGGGTACGCCGGGTTGATCACCTGGAACCCGCGGTCGAGCGTGAACCCGTCCACCTGCTCGCTGCGCACCCGCCCGCCCACGGCCGGCCCGGCCTCCAGCACCCGGACGTCGAGCCCGCGTGCGTGCAGGGTCCGCGCGCAGGTCAACCCGGCCAGCCCCGCCCCGACCACCACGACGTCGCAGTCCATGCCCGGGAGCCTAGGGGCGGGTCGGGGCGCCCGCCCGGCGGGGCGCAGCGGCCCGGCGGGCGGCGTCAGACCAGGTCCAGGCCCGACGCGACCGCCAGCAGCTCGTCGATCACCGCGACCACCGCCGGGCCCGGCTCGCGCCGGGTCGCGCGGTGCCGGGCGACGAGCCGCCGCGACCCGAGGCCGGGCACCGTCGCGACCGTCACGCCGTCGGGCAGCTCCCCCTGCAGCGCGAGCGCCGGCAGCAGCGCGACGCCCTGCCCGGCCGCCACCAGCGCCAGCGCCACGTCGAAGTCGTAGTACAGGTGCCGCGACGTGACCGGGCCGAGCGCGGCGGTGACCCGGCCCATGGCGCGCGCCGCGGCGGTCTGCGGTTCCGCCGCCAGCCAGGTGACCCCGGCCAGGTCGGACAGCTGCGTCGGCGTCGCCACCGCGCCCGGGAGCACCAGGCGCCACGGCTCCTCGAGCAGCACGACGTCGCGCTGCCCGCGCGGGACGTGCGTGTCCGCGTCCTCGTCCCGCTCCAGCAGCACGATGTCCGCGTCGCCCTCGCGGAGCCGGCGCATCGACTCGCTTTGCTCGCGCTCCTCGATCAGCAGCTCGATGCCGGGGTGGTGCTCGGCGACGACCGCGAACGCGGGCGCGATGACCGCACGGATCGCGGTCTGGAACGCCGCGACGGTGACCCTGCCGGAGAGCTCCCCGCCGAGCTCCGCGAGCGACTTGCGCGCCTCGACCAGCTCCGACTCGATGCGCTCGGCGGCCTCCGCGAGGATGCGCCCCGCGGCCGTCAGGGTCGCGCCGCGGGGGTTGCGGTCGAGCACCGCGACGCCCTCCTCGGACTCCAGCCGGGTGATCTGCTGGGACACCGCGGAGGGCGTCACGTGCAGCAGGTCGGCGGCGGCGAGCACCCCACCGGCGCGGTGCACGGCGAGCAGGACGGCGAGGCGGCGGGGGTCGGTCGGCACCGTTTCATCCTAATTCAGTTCTGCTGCACCCCTGTCGCAACATCATTCGATTGTGCTGAACCCGATGAAGCCCCATGATTCTGCTGCCGGCGAGCCGCGGGACCCCCCGCCGCCGGCCCGCCACCCACCCCTCTGCCTTGCCAGGAGTACGCCCGTGTCCGCTCTCGTCACCGCGCTCGGCTGGGTCGGCGCGGTCACGTGCCTCGTCGCCTACGTCCTCGTCACCCGCGGGCGGTGGGCGCCGACGTCCGGCCGGTACCAGCTCGCCAACGTCGTCTCCGGCCTGTTCATGGGCCTGGTCGCGGCGAGCAGCGGCGTGTGGCCGTCGGTGGTCACGAACGCGGTGTGGGCCGTCGTCGGCGCGCACGCCGTGTCGGTGGTGCTCAAGGCGCGGCGGCAGCGCCAGCGCGAGGCCGCCCAGCGCGCCGCGGCTGAGGTCGCCGAGGTGCCGGCGGTCGTGGTCGAGCCGGTCCCCGCGCGCGTGGTGGACCTCGCGGCCTGAGGCGTGACGTGCGCACTGCTCGTTGCTAGCATTGACAGCACACGACTTCGGGAGGTGCTCGCATGGGCACGGTGACGGTCCGCAACCTCGACGACGACATCCAGCGGCGGCTCAAGGTCCGCGCGGCGCGGCACCAGCGATCGATGGAGGCCGAGGCGCGGGCGATCCTGACTGCGGCCGTGCGCGACACGTCGCTGGCGAGGTCCTGGCTGGACGCCACCCGCGGCCTCCGCGGCGTCGACCTCGAGCTCCCCGAGCGCGGGCAGCCGAGGGACCTGGACCTCGGGTGATCGTCCTCGACACCAACGTGCTCTCCGAGCCGTTGCGTGCCCAGCCGGACGAGCGGGTGATCGCGTGGCTCGAGGGTCTCGAGGAGGCGGTCGCCATCACCTCGGTCAGCGTCGGCGAGCTCCTGGTGGGGGCGGAGCGCCTGCCGGACGGCCGGCGACGGGACGAGCTGCTGCTCGCGGTGGAGGCGGTCACGGCGACGTTCGAGGAGGACGTGCTGGCCTACGACACCGCCGCCGCTCGCCGGTTCGCGACGATGCAGGTCGCGCGCCGCGCGGCCGGCCGCCCGTTGAGCACCGAGGACGGGATGATCGCCGCCATCTGCGCCGGGAACGGGGGACGGCTCGCCACGCGCAACACGCGCGACTTCGACGGGCTCGGGCTCGTCCTCGTCGACCCGTGGACGGTCCAGCCGGCCTGACGCCACCGCGTCAGACGTCGAGCACCCGGAGCCGTACCCGCACCGGCCCGCCGACCTCGAGGTCCTCCGCCGCGCGCACGGCCTTCTTGATCGGCAGCGAGTAGGACCGGTGCTGCGCGTCCGGGAAGATCGACGTCCGCCACGTCGTCCCGCCGACGGTCACCTCGACCCGCAGCGACCCGAACCCGCGCGCGAACGCGCCCGCCCGCTCGAGGATCTCGTCGGACGCGTCCTCCGGGACGCTGACGAACGTCCAGCGCTCGGCGCGCCGGGCCTCCCACAGCCAGAGCGGGGCCTCGAAGTCGAAGGTCATGCCCCGATGCTGCCGCACGCCGCCGACACGGCACGGTCGCGCGGCAGCACGGGGCGCGGCGTCACGGGACCGTGTGCCCCGCGGCGCGGTAGAGCTCGTACCACTCCGCCCGCGTGAGCGGCACCTCGGACCCCGCGGCCGACTCGGTCACCCGCGACGGCGTCGTCGTCCCGAGCACGACCTGCATCTGCGCCGGGTGCCGGGTGATCCACGCGACCGCGATGCCCGTCGGCGTGACGCCGTACTTCTCCGCGAGGCGGTCGAGCACGTCGTTGAGCTCCGCGAAGTTCTCCCGGTCGCCGAGGAACACCCCGTCGAAGAAGCCCTTCTGGAACGGCGACCACGCCTGCACGGTGATGTCGTGCAGCCGGCAGTAGTCGAGCAGGCCGTTGTCGCGGGAGATGGACTGGTCCAGAGCGGCCATGTTCGCCGCCACGCCCTGCGCGATCAGCGGCGCGTGCGTGATGCTCAGCTGCAGCTGGTTGACCACCAGGGGCTGCTGGACCGACCGCTTGAGCAGCTCGATCTGCTGCGGCGTGTGGTTGGAGACGCCGAACGCGCGCACCTTGCCGGCGGCCGCGAGCTCGTCGAACGCGCGGGCCACCTCGTCCGGCTCGACCAGGGCGTCCGGGCGGTGCAGCAGCAGGATGTCGACGTGGTCGGTGCGCAGCGCCCGCAGCGACCCCTCGACGGACTGCACGATCTCCTCGTACGAGAAGTCGAAGTACGGGCCGTCCTTGATGATCCCGGCCTTGGTCTGGATGACGAACTCGTCGCGCTGGGAGGGCGTCAGGTCGAGCGCCTCGGCGAACCGCGCCTCGCAGCCGTGCTTCTCGTCGCCGTAGACGGCGGCGTGGTCGACGAACGCGATGCCCGCGTCGCGCGCCGTGCGGACCAGCTCCCGGACCTCGTCGTCGGACTTCTGCTGGATGCGCATCAGCCCGAGGACCACGTTCGGGGCGACGATGTCGGTGCCGGGCAGGGTGAAGGTCTTCATGCTGGTCCTTCGGGTCGACGGTGACGTGCACCCGGTGACGCCGGGCGCGCACCGAGCCTACGGACCCACCGCCCCGCGCGCCCGTGCGCGGGCGTCCCGTCTTCACACCGGCTCCACGGGACGCTGCCGAGGCCTGCACCCGGCCTCCCGCCGGTGCCGACACGGCGTCCCTACCGTCGGGTCGCGGGTCGTCCCCGACGTCGACCTCAGTCGCCGACCACCGGCGCCACCGGCACCCGCCGTGGCGCCCGACGGGCGTGCGCCCGGCCGCACCCGGGCCGGCGCACCGAGGAGGACGCATGGCGACCCGGGCACGCGAGCGGGACCGAGGGGCGCGCGCCCGGACCGGCAGGCGGCGCGCGCGGACCGGCGCACCGAGGCACGGCCGACGGGCGGGCACCCGGCCCCGCGCGCCCCGGCACGGCCGAGGGCCGCGGCGGGGCGTGGGGCTGGCGCGCGCGGCCGCGCTCGCGCTCGTCGCCGTGCTGGCGGCCGGCACGTCGGGGCTGGGGGCGGTGTACGCCCGGCTCCAGGGCGCGGTGGAGGTCGCCGACGTCGCCGCCTACCTGCCGCCGGCCGCGCCCGAGGAGCCCGAGCCGCGGGACGGCTACGCGGGGCGTCCCCTGAACGTCCTGCTGATGGGCACCGACCTGCGCGACGAGGCCAACGCGGCGCTCGCGGGCGAGGACGACGCGGTGAACGCGGACACGACGATCCTGGTGCACGTGTCCGCGGACCGGACCCGCGTGGACCTGGTCTCGGTCCCCCGCGACTCGCTCGTGCGGCTGCCCGCCTGCACCCGTCCGGACGGGAGCACGTCCGCCCCGCGGGAGTCGGCGATGTTCAACTCCGCGTTCGGCGTGGGTGCCGGCGGCACCGAGGACCTGGCCGCGGCAGCGGCCTGCACCCGGCTGACCTTCGAGGAGAACGCCGGGGTGCCGGTCGACGAGAGCGTCGTGCTCAAGATGGACGGCGTGCTCGGGGTGGTCGACGCCCTCGGCGGCGTGCCGGTGGACCTGCCGGAGGCGATGGACTCGCCGCTGGCCGGCCTCGCGGTCCCGGCGGGCCCGCAGGTGCTCGACGGCACGACCGCGCTCGCCTTCCTGCGCGCCCGGACGGGCACGGGGATGGGGCTGGAGATCGGGTCCGACCTGGTGCGGATCGAGCGGCAGCAGCTGTTCCTGCGGGCGTTCGCGGCGCGGCTCACGGACACCGGCGTGCTCGCGGACCCGACGACCCTGCTGCCGACGCTCACCGCCGTGCTGTCGTCCCTCTCGGTGAGCGAGGGGCTGGGCGACGTCCGCACGCTCGCCGGGCTGGGCTTCGCGCTGCGCGACCTGCCGCCGGAGTCGCTCGCCCCGGCCACGGTGCCGGTCGACCCCGCGCCGGGCGACCCGAACCGGGTGGTGTGGCGGGCCGAGGTCGAGGACCTGTGGCAGCGGATCCGCGAGGACCGCCCGCTGGTGGACCCCCCGCCGGTCCCGGACGTCGCCCCGGGGCCGTGACGGGAAGGCTCAGCGCACCTCGACGCGCAGCCGCAGCTCCACCTCGTCGCCCAGGTCCACGCCCTCCGCCCGGCGGACGGCGGCCTTGATCGGTACCAGGTAGCCGCCGTCCTTCGGGAACAGCGACGTCTCCCACCGGGTCCGCCCGAGCGTCACCGCGACCGGGATGACGCCCCACCCGTACGACACCAGCGACGACGCGGCCCGCAGCTCGTCCGCCTCGGGGTCCGGGACGGCGACGTAGTGGTACGGCGCGGGCCCGCGCCAGTGGATGATCTCGCCGCGGAACCGCAGGTCCATCCCGCCAGCGTACGGACCGTCCCGCCGACCCCTTGCCGCCGCACCGCGACCGGGAGAACCCTGGGTGGGGTCCCCCGCCGCCGCACCGCCGCGTCGCAGAGGAGCGCCGCATGACCGCCTCGCCCAGCACCCAGGACCTCGCCGACCTCCGGAGCCGGTTCTCCGGCCGGGTCGTGCCGCCGGACGACCCCGACTACGACGCCCTCCGGGTGGTCGTGGTCGGGGGCGTCGACCCGCGCCCGGCGGTGATCACCCGCCCCCGCGACGACGCGGACGTGGCCGCCGCCGTCGCGTTCGCCCGGGACGCCGGCCTGCCGCTGGCCGTCCGCAGCGGCGGCCACAGCGGCGCCGGCCACGGCACCGTGGACGGCGGCCTGGTGATCGACCTGCGGGACATGCGTGCGGTCGACGTCGACCCCGACGGCCGCACGGCGTGGGTGGAGGCGGGCGCGACCGCCGGCGAGACCACGGCCGCGACCGCCGCGCACGGGCTGGCCGTCGGCTTCGGCGACACCGGCTCGGTCGGCGTCGGGGGCATCACGCTCGGCGGCGGGGTGGGGTTCCTGTCCCGGGCGCACGGGCTCACCGTCGACAACCTGCTGGCGGCCGACGTCGTGCTCGCCGACGGGCGGGTGGTGCGCGCGGACGCCGAGCAGCACCCGGAGCTGTTCTGGGCCCTGCGCGGCGGCGGCGGGAACCTGGGCGTGGTCACGCGATTCCGGTTCCGGCTGCACCCGCTCGACGGCGTGACCGGCGGGATGCTGCTGCTGCCGGCGTCCGCGCCGGTCGTCGCCGGGTTCCTCGGCGCGCTGCAGGCGGGCCCGGACGAGCTCACCGCGATCGTCAACGTGCTGCCCTGCCCGCCGCTGCCGTTCGTGCCGGCGGAGCACCACGGGTCGCTGGTCGTGATGGCGCTCGTCTGCTGGTCCGGCCCGGCCGAGGCCGCGGACGCCGCGCTGGCGCCGATCCGGGCGCTCGCGACCCCGATCGCCGACCTGGTGCACCCGGTCGCCTACCCGGAGCTGTTCCCGCCGGCCGACCCCGAGTACCACCCGACCGCCGTCGCGCGCACGCTCCTGCTGGACCACGTCGACCTGCCGCTGGCCGAGGCGGTCGTGTCCCGGCTGCAGCAGCTCGACGGGATGCGGGTCGTCCAGCTGCGGGCGCTCGGCGGCGCCATCGGGCGCGTCCCCGCCGACGCCACCGCGTTCGCGCACCGGTCGAGCCGGCTGATGGGCAACGTCGCCGCGTTCGTGACCGGGTCCGACGACCGGGCGGCGCGCACCGCGTGGGTCGAGGGCACCGCGGCCGTGCTGCACCAGGGCGACACCGGCGCGTACGTCAACTTCCTCGGGGACGAGGGGCCCGAGCGGGTGCGCGCGGCGTACCCCGGGGCGACGTGGGACCGGCTCGCGGCCGCGAAGGCGGTGTACGACCCGGGCAACCTGTTCCGGCGGAACCAGAACGTGCCGCCGGCGGGGTCACCGGGGGCCGACGGCGCCTAGCCGGCGCGGGCGGGGCGCCGTGGCCGTGGCGGCCGCACCGCCGGGTGCGCGGGCGGCGGCGGGGCGACGACGTAGCCGCCGACCGCGCTGCCGTACACCTCCAGCGACCCCGGCCGGTGGTGCCACAGCCAGGCGAGGTGCGCGCACACGACCGCGTCCAGCTCGTCCTCGACCCGGTCCAGGTCGCCCGGGCCGGGGTCGGCGACGACGGCCCGCAGGTGCCCCCACCGCGGGCTCTCCGCCGCGCGCAGCACCGGGACCGACTCCAGGTGCGCCACCAGCGCGGCGAACCCGGGCTGCCGCCGCTCGCGCGGGCCCTTCTTGTAGTCCAGCCGGTACGGCAGGCCGAACAGGGCGACCAGCGCGGGGTGCGGGTACACCTCCAGGCAGACCGTGCGCCCGGCGCCGACCGACGTCCCGAGGTCGGTGGCCCAGCCGAACCGCTCCGCCAGCCGCCAGGCCCGCGGGTCCGCCCCGCCGAAGGTGCCGCGGTTCGCCGTGTGCGCGGACGCCCCGTAGGCGCCGAACGCCCGGCCGATCGCCCGCTCCGCCTCGCGCTGCCCGGTCTCGTTCGGCACCACCAGCGGCGCGTCCACGCCGACCACCGCGACGGGACCGGCCAGCCCTGCGAACCACGCCGCGATCTCGTCGTCGGTGCGGCACGACCCGGACCCGACCAGCCGGCCGGCGTCGTCCACCACGGCCAGGCCGGTCACGCCGGTGGACCACGCGAGGTCGAGGCCGACGTGCAGCGCGGGGGACGTCACGGGGCCCAGTGTGCCGGACCGCGCGACGAGGAGGTTGACGTGACAGGCGCCGGTAAGGATAGGTTCTCCTTACTTCGGCCGCCGCTGTCACCGCCCGTCACCGACTCCACCGAGGAGCCACACCCATGCCCACGCGCACGAGCCCCCGCCGGCTCGCCGCCGTCCTCACGGCCGCCCCGCTCGCCCTCGCCCTCGCCGCCTGCGGCGGGACCGCCGACGCCGGATCGCCCGCCGACGCGGCGGGGACCACCGCGGCCGCGAGCACGGTCACGATCGAGGACAACCACGGCACCGTCGAGGTCCCCGTCGCCCCGGAGCGCGTCGTCGCGCTGGACAACCGGGTCTTCGAGACGCTGTCGTCCTGGGGCGTGCCGCTGGTGGCCGCCCCCAAGGCGGTCATGGGCGACGACCTGTGGCCGGAGTACACGGACGACGACGCGGTGCTCGACGTCGGCTCGCACCGGGAGCCGAACCTGGAGTCGATCGTCGCCGCCGAGCCGGACCTGGTGATCGGCGGCATGCGCTTCGCGAGCCACTACGACGACATCGTCGCGCAGAACCCCGACGCCACGGTCGTCGAGCTCAGCCCGCGGGACGACGAGGACCTGGCGGACGAGCTCGTCCGCCAGGTCGAGGCGCTCGGGCGGATCTTCGACCGGGAGGAGGACGCCGCCTCGCTGGTGGCGGCGTACGAGCAGGCGATCGCCGACGCCACGGCGGCGTACGACGGCGAGAGCACCGTCGTCGGTCTCATCACCTCCGGCGGCGCCATCTCGTACAGCGCGCCCGTCGCCGGCCGCAGCATCGGGACCCTGTTCCCGACCCTCGGGCTGGAGCCCGCGATCGAGCAGGCGGCGGAGGACACCTCGCACGGCGACGAGATCAGCGTCGAGGCGATCGCCGCGGCGGACCCGGACTGGATCATCGTGCTCGACCGCGACGGCGCCGGCGTCGGCGAGGGCGAGTACCGGCCCGCCGCCGAGCTGATCGGCGGCTCCGAGGCCCTCGCCGGCGTCACCGCCGTCGCGCAGGACCAGGTCGTCTACCTCGACCCGGACTTCTACCTGACCGAGGACATCCAGGCGTACACCGCGCTGTACGAGCAGGTGGCCCAGGCCTTCGCCGACGCCGCGTGACCCTCGCGAACCCCGCGCCGACCGCCGCCCCGGGCACCCGCCCGGGGCGGCGGTCGGTGGCGCCGCTGCTCGTCGCCGGGCTGGTCACGCTCGCGCTCGTCGTCACGTCGCTGCTCGTCGGCGTCTACGACCTGCGGGCCGACGGCGGCGACGCCATGTTCCTCATCACCCGGGTGCCCCGCACCCTCGCCCTGGTGCTGGCCGGCAGCGCGATGGCCGTGAGCGGCCTGGTGCTGCAGCAGCTCACGCAGAACCGGTTCGTCGAGCCCACGACCAGCGGCACGAGCGAGTGGGCGGCGCTGGGGCTGCTGCTCTCGGTGCTCCTGCTGCCCGCCGCCGGGATCGCGACCCGGATGGCGCTCGCCAGCGCGGCCGCGTTCGTCGGCACCATGGTGTTCCTGGCGGTGCTCCGCCGGGTGCAGGTGCGCTCGACGCTGGTCGTCCCGGTGGTCGGCATCATGCTCGGCGCCGTGGTCAGCTCGCTCACCACGCTCATCGCCATCTCCACGAACTACCTCCAGCTGCTGGGGACCTGGTTCATGGGCAGCTTCACGGGCGTCGTCCGCGGGCAGTACGAGGTGCTGTGGGTGGTCGCGGCCGTCTGCGTGGCGATCTTCGTGCTCGCCGACCGGCTGACCGTCGCCGGGCTCGGCCGGGACGTGGCGACCGGCCTCGGGCTGCGGTACGACCGGCTGATCCTCGTCGGCACCGCGCTGGTCGCGGTCGCCTCCGGGGTCACCACCGTCGTCGTCGGGTTCCTGCCGTTCCTCGGGCTCGTCGTGCCGAACGTGGTCTCCCTGCTGCGCGGCGACGACCTGCGCTCGAACCTGCCCTGGGTCTGCCTGGGCGGGATCGCGCTGGTCACGGCGTGCGACGTCGTGGGGCGGACCGTGCGGATGCCGTTCGAGGTGCCGGTCGCGATGATCCTCGGCCTCGTCGGCGCGGCCGCGTTCGTCGCCCTGGTGCTGCGGGTGCGCCGCCGTGGCTGAGGTCGTGACGACGTCGCCGCCGACCGGGCCGGCGACCGCGGCCGCACCCACCGCCTCCCCGGCGCGGGCCGCCCGCGCCCGGGCCCGCGCTGTGACCGGCTCGTACGGGTTCCGGCTCGCCGTCGTGGTCCTCGTCGCGCTGGCCGCCGCGGTCGGGATCCTCACCTACGGCAACCCCGCCGCGCCCGGCTCCCCCGGCTTCTGGATCATCGTCCGGAGCAGGTCCGCCTCGGTGGGGACGATCCTGGTGGTCGCGTTCTGCCAGGGCGTGGCCACCGTCGTGTTCCACACCGTGACGAGCAACCGCATCCTCACGCCGTCGATCCTCGGGTTCGACGCCATGTACCGGGTGATCCAGACCGGCCTGGTGTTCCTGTTCGGCGCCGGCACCCTCGCGGCGACCGACGGGCTCGGCAAGGTGGCGCTGCAGAGCCTGGTCATGGTGGGCGCCGCCTCGCTGCTGTACGGCTGGCTGTTCACCGGCACGAGAGCCGACCTGCACCTGCTGCTGCTCGTCGGCGTCGTGCTCGGCATGGGGTTCGGGGCGCTGTCGACGTTCATGCAGCGGCTGCTCACGCCCAGCGAGTTCGACATCCTCTCGGCACGGCTGTTCGGCAGCATCAGCGCCTCGGACGCCTCGTACCTGCCGTGGGGCGCGCTGGTCTGCCTGATCGTCGGCACCGTCCTGTGGCGCCGGCGGCACGTGCTCGACGTCGTCGCCCTCGGGCGCGAGACGGCCACCAGCCTCGGCGTGCGGCACCAGCGCGAGGTGCTGGTCACGCTCGTCCTCGTCGCGGTGCTGATCTCGGTGTCGACGTCCATGGTCGGCCCGATGACGTTCTTCGGCTTCGTCGTCGCGATGCTGACCTACCAGGTCGTCGGCACCAGCCGGCACGCCCGCACGCTGCCGATGGTCGTCGCCGTCGCGTGCGCGACGCTGCTGCTGGCCTCGTTCGTGCTGCGGCACGTGTTCTACGCGGCCGGGCTCGTCTCGGTCGTCATCGAGCTCGGCGGCGGGCTCGTGTTCCTCGTCCACCTGCTGCGGAAGGGCCTGCGGTGATCACCCTCGACGGCGTCGCCAAGACCTACGGGGACGTCCACGCCCTCGGACCGGTCGACCTCGAGATACCCGCCGGCGGCGTGACCGCCCTCGTCGGGCCCAACGGCGCCGGGAAGTCCACGATGCTGACGATCGTCGGCCGGCTGCTCGGCGCCGATGCCGGCCGGGTCACGGTCGGCGGGCTGGACGTGGTGGCCGCGCGGCCGCGCGACCTCGCGCGGCGGCTCGCGATCCTGCGCCAGGAGAACCACTTCGTCGCCCGGCTGACCGTCCGGCAGCTCGTGCGCCTCGGCCGGTTCCCGCACTCGCAGGGCCGGCTCACCGGCGAGGACGAGACGGTGGTCGACACCGCGCTCGGGTTCCTCGACCTCCTCGACCTCCAGGACCGGTACCTCGACGAGCTGTCGGGCGGGCAGCGGCAGCGCGCGTACGTGGCGATGGTGCTCGCGCAGGACACCGAGTACGTGCTGCTCGACGAGCCCCTCAACAACCTGGACATGCAGCACGCGGTCGCGATGATGGCCCGCCTGCGCCGCGCCGCCGACGAGCTCGGCAAGACCGTGGTGCTGGTGGTGCACGACATCAACTTCGCGGCCGCGTACGCCGACCGGGTCGTGGCCATGACCGAGGGTCGGGTCCGGTACGTGGGCACGCCGCGCGAGGTGATGACGGACGCCGTGCTCTCGGAGGTGTTCGCGACGCCGGTCACCGTGGTCGAGGGCCCGGGGTACCCGCTGGCGGTGTACTACCGGGCGTGACGCCGGGCCCGGCCTGCCACACTCCCTGGCATGACCGACCAGATCGTGCCCGACGTCCTCGCCGACCTCGTCGCCGACCGGCCGTGGCTGCTGGTCCTCGTCGTCGGGGCCGTCGTGCTGGTGCTGCGGCTGCTGGGCCGCGCCGGGGCGCCGCGCGCGCACCGCGGGGACGTGTGGTTCGCGATGGTGCCGTTCCGGGACGGCACGGGGGCCAAGGACCGGCCCGTCGTGGTGCTGCGGTCCCGCGGCCGGCGGTGCACGGTGGTGCGGCTGACCTCCCGGGACCAGGACGGGCGCGCGGGGTACGCGCGGTCGCCGGGGACGCTGCCCGGGCTGTCCGAGCGCGGCTGGGTGGACCTGCGCCCGATGGAACTGCGGCGCACCGCGCTGCGGCGGCGCACCGGGGAGGCGGGGTCGGCGTGGCTGCGCTGGTACGAGGACGCGGCGCGCGACCTGGCGTGACCCGTCAGGGCCAGTCGAGGTGCCGGTCCCACCGCTCCTCGCTGCGGGTGTACCGGACCCGCAGGTGCGCGCGGTCCGAGTCGCCCTGCCAGAGCTCGACCTCGTCGGGCTCGACCGCCCACAGCTGCCAGGTCGGCAGCACCAGCCCGGGCTCCCGGTCGACCCGCGCGCGGGCCCGCTGCACGGCGCCGTGCAGCTCCTCGGCGGACAGCAGCCGCTCCCCCGGCCGGGACGCGAGCGCGGCGGCCCGGGAGCTCGGCGAGCGGCGCAGGAAGTCGGCCGCGCAGGTGGCGGCGTCGAGCGCGCGGGCCCGGCCGACCACCCGCACCTGCCGGCCCAGCGGCTGCCAGTAGAAGGTGAGCGCCGCTCGCGGCTCGGCCGCGAGGTCCTGCGCCTTGCCGGCCCGCGCGTCGCTGGCGAACACCCACGTGCCGTCCACCACGTCCGCGAGCAGCACGACGCGCGCGTGCGGGGCGCCGTCCGGCCCGACCGTGGACAGGCACAGCGCGTGCGGCTCGGGCACGCGCGCGGCGACGGCGGCGGCGAACCAGTCCTGGAACGCGTCGACGGGGTCCGCCGGGAGCGCGTACGGGTCGACCTCGGGCAGGTCGCCGGTGAGCGCGGGCAGCGACCGGAGCAGGTCGCGGGTGCTCGGGCGGGGCAGCATGCCGTTCAGTATCCGGCCGGGTCTCGCGCCGCACCCGGGACACCGGCCGGGACCTCGACGGCCCCGGCCGGTCGTCCGGGGTCAGCCGAGCGCGAGCAGCGGGTCGCCGGCCGCGACCCGGGTGCCGGGCTCGGCGAGCCGGGTGAGGGAGTCCGGCTGCGCCTCGAGCCCGACGACGGGGCAGATCGCCGACCGGCCGCCGGCCTCGACCGCCGCCGGGTCCCACTCGACGAGGAGCTGGCCCTGCTCGACCGCGTCGCCCTCGGCGACGTGCAGCGTGAAGCCCTCGCCGCCGAGCTGGACGGTGTTGATGCCGAGGTGCACCAGCACGCCCCGCCCGCCCTCGGCGAGCAGGACGAACGCGTGCGGGTGCAGCTTGGCGACGGTCCCGGCCACCGGGGCGACGACCGAGCGGCCGGCACCGGACTCCGCGTCCGGCTGCACGGCCAGCCCCGGGCCGACGATCTCCTGCGCGAACACCGGGTCGTCCACGTCGGCGAGCGCGTGCACGACCCCCGCGACCGGGGCGAGGACGGTCAGCGCCATCAGCGCAGGTCCTCGATGTCCGAGGCCAGCGTGTCCGCCTCGGGCCCGACGATGACCTGCACGACGGTGCCGGACTGCATGACGGCGATCGCGCCGGCGGCCTTGAGGACCGACTCGGTCACCTTGGACGGGTCCTCGACCTCGACGCGCAGCCGCGTGATGCAGGGCTCGAGGTCGACGATGTTCGCGTCCCCGCCCAGTCCGGCCAGGATCTGCTCTGCCTTGCTCATGGTTCTTCTCCTTCGTGGCTCCCGCCGAGTGCGGTGCGGCGGGTCGGTGCTGGCGCGCGGCGGCCCCCGGGGGCCGCGGCGGTCACATCAGGTCCTCCAGGTCGGAGGCGAGGGTGTCGACGCTCGGGCCGATGACCACCTGCACCACCCGCCCGGACACCATCACGCCGAACGCGCCGGCGGCGCGCAGGGCGGCGGCGTCCACGCGGGACGGCTCCTTCACGAGCGAGCGCAGCCGCGTCGTGCACGGCTCGATCTCGTCGATGTTCCCCACCCCGCCCAGGCCGGCGAGGATCGCCGCGGCCTGGCCGGTGCCCTGCGCGCTCATCCGGTCCTCCCGTCCTCCAGGGCCGCGCCCACGGCCTCCCGCTGGTCGAGCTCGTCGCCGTCGCGCAGCCGTGGCACCAGGGCCGGCGCCGGCGCGCTGAGCGGCACCCACACGCTGTACCGGTCGCCGCGGTAGCAGGCGTTCGAGTACATGGCGGGCGTGTCCGCGCTGAACGTCCGGCGGGTCGCGCGCAGCACGGCGCGCGTCCCCCGCAGGTCCAGCAGCGCGGCCTCCTCGTCGGTCGCCTCCGCGGCGGTCAGCGTCTCCTCGCCCCAGGCGGGCGCGAGGCCGACGGCGCGCAGGGCGTCGTGCATGCTCGGCGGGGGCCCGTCGGCGAGCAGCCCCGGGACCAGGTCGACCGACACCCAGTGCTGCTCGATGCTCATGGGCGACCCGTCGGCGTACCGGACGCGGCGCAGGTGGTGCAGCGGGGCGCCGGGCTCGGTGCCGAGCGCGTCGGCGGCGTCGGCGGAGGCGGGCACGGTGCCCATGCCGAGCACCCGGGTCTCGGGCCGCATCCCGCGCCGGCGCATCTCCTCGCCGAACGTGGTCAGCCGCATCTCGAAGTCCATGCGCCGGGGCGCCACGAACGTGCCGCGCCCCTGCTCGCGCACCAGCACGCCCTCGCCGACCAGGGCGTCGACGGCCTGGCGCACGGTCATCCGGGACACGCCGAACCGCTCGCACAGCGCCCGCTCGGACGGGATCGCGTCGCCGACGCCCAGCTCGCGCTCGACGAGGCCGGCCAGGTAGGCGCGGACGGCCTGGTACTTGTGGGCGCCGGGGGCGAGGGCGGACTGCTTCGCGTGCACGCGCTCACCCTCCCACCTCGGTCGCCGTCGTCCGCACCACCGGGTGCCCGTCCGGGCGTTCGCGGGTGGGCCTGTGGTCCTTGACACATACTCCGGTCTAGACCACTCTGACCGCAACTGGTCCAGACAACTTGCCGGACTCGACGGCGACCACGCAAGTTCCGCACCGAGCGCACCGCGTACCCACACCTCCCCCCGACCCGTGCGCGCCCCCTGCCGGGCGCCCGCGACCCGACCTCACGAGGAGTGACCATGACCGCCACCACGGTCGATACCCCCAAGCGGGGCATCCCCGGACTCGCGCAGCTGCAGCGCGTGGGCCGATCCCTCATGCTCCCCATCGCCTCGCTGCCCGCCGCCGCCCTGCTGCTCCGGCTGGGCCAGGCGGACATGCTCGGCGCCGAGGGCCTGGGCGCCCGCGCCGACTGGCTGCTGCCCGTCGCCGACGTCCTCGCCGCGGCCGGCAACGCCCTGCTCGGCAACCTGCCGCTGCTGTTCGCGCTCGGCGTCGCGATCGGTTACGCCCGCAAGGCCGACGGCTCCACCGGCCTCGCGGCGCTGGTCGGCTACCTCGTCTTCAACGGCGTCACGGACGCCCTCTCGCCGTACATCCTCGGCGAGGCGGCCGAGGGCGAGACGCAGGAGCTCATCAACTACGGCGTGCTGGGCGGCATCGTCATCGGCCTGACCGCCGCGCTGCTCTACCAGCGGTTCTACCGGATCAAGCTGCCCCCGTACCTGGCGTTCTTCGGCGGCCGCCGGTTCGTGCCGATCGTCACCGCCGGCGCCGCCGTGCTGATCGCCGTCGTCGCCGCGCTCATCTACCCGGCGTTCGACTCCGGGTTCACCGCCGTCGGCGAGTGGGTCACCGGCTCGACCATCATCGGCGCGTTCGTGTTCGGCACCCTGAACCGGCTGCTGCTGCCGTTCGGCCTGCACCACCTGCTGAACTCGCTGCCGTGGTTCCAGTTCGGCTCGTACGAGGCCGACGGCCAGGTGTGGAACGGCGACATCGCCCGGTTCCTGCACGGCGACCCGACCGCCGGCACCTTCATGACCGGCTTCTTCCCGATCATGATGTTCGCCCTGCCCGCCGCCGCCCTGGCGATCGTGCACACCGCGAAGAAGAAGAACCGCAAGGTCATCGCCGGCATCATGGGCTCGGCCGCACTGGTCGCGTTCGTCACCGGCGTCACCGAGCCGCTCGAGTTCGCGTTCGTGTACGTCGCCTACCCGCTGTACGCGATCCACGCGGTGCTGACCGGCACCTCGCTGGCCCTGGTGAACGCGCTCGACATCCGCAGCGGGTTCGGGTTCTCGGCGGGCGCGATCGACTACCTGCTGAACTTCCGGATCGCCGAGCAGCCGCTGCTGCTGATCGTCATCGGCCTCGGCTACGCGGTCGTCTACTACTTCCTGTTCCGGTTCATGATCCTGAAGTTCAACTTCAAGACGCCCGGCCGGGAGGACGACCCGGTCGCCGAGGGCGCGGGCGACCAGGTCACCGCCGCCACGGACACCGCCCCGGCCGACGTGCCGGCGACGGCGACCGTCCCGGCCGCCCGCGTCGAGTCCCGCGCGGACGACCCGGGCCGGCGTCCGGGCGACCGCACCTCGGGCGAGTCCCCGGCCTGACGCCGGGGTCCACCCCCACCGACGACGAGGGCCCGCGCACCGACCGGTGCGCGGGCCCTCGTCGTGCGCGAGGCGTCAGGCGATCTCGACCTGGCTGAGGAACGCCTCCAGCGCGTCGAGGCTCGCCTCGGCGTCCGGGCCGTCGGTCTCGGTGGCGAGCACGAGCGTCTCGCCCGCGGCGGCGCCCAGGGTCATGATCCCGAGGATGCTCGCGGCCTGGACCGGGGCGGCGTCGCCCTTGCGGACCGTGACCGGCACCGGCTGCTTGCCGGCCTCCGCGACGAACAGGGCGGCGGGGCGGGCGTGCAGGCCCTCCGCGATGGCGACGACGACGGACCGTTCCATGCCTGACCTCCGGTGCGAGCGGGAGCGTGCCCGGCGGTGGGCACGACCCGACTGTAACTGGTCTGGACCAGCCGCGGGAGCGGCGGGCGGACGCGCGGCGCGGCGCGGCTCAGCCCGCGCGCACCTCGTCCACGCCCTTGTTCGCGAGCTGGTCGGCGCGCTCGTTGCCCGGGTCCCCGGCGTGCCCCTTGACCCAGTGCCAGGAGATGGCGTGCCGCGCGACCTGCTCGTCGAGCGCCTGCCACAGGTCCTGGTTCTTCACCGGCTTCTTGTCCGCCGTCCGCCAGCCGTTCCGCTTCCAGCCGGCGATCCACTTGGTCACGCCCTGCATGACGTACTGCGAGTCGACGTGCAGGTCGACCCGGCAGGGCTGGTTCAACGCCTTCAGGCCCTCGATGACCGCCGTGAGCTCCATGCGGTTGTTCGTCGTCACGGCCTCGCCGCCGAACAGCTCGCGCTCGTGCCCGTTGGACCGGAGCAGCGCGCCCCAGCCGCCGACGCCGGGGTTGCCCTTGCAGGCGCCGTCCGTCCACATCTCGACGGCGGGCGGGGTGCTGGGGGCGTCGCTCATGGTCGCCCACTGTAGGGCGCCCGGGGGCGTGAAAGGATCGCCGGGTGGCAGCCTCCCGATCGACCCTGGCCGACCGGGTCCCCGCGAACCCCCAGGACCCCGACGCGCTCTACGAGGCGTTCACCGGCTGGGCGGCCGACCAGGGCCTCGCGCTCTACCCGCACCAGGACGAGGCGCTGCTGGAGCTGGTCACCGGCTCGCACGTCATCCTGTCGACGCCCACCGGCTCCGGGAAGTCGCTGGTCGCCACCGCGGCGCACTTCGTCGCGCTCGCCCAGGGCCGGCGGACGTACTACACGGCCCCGCTCAAGGCGCTGGTGAGCGAGAAGTTCTTCGCGCTGGTCGAGGCGTTCGGCTCCGCGAACGTCGGCATGATGACCGGCGACTCGGCGGTGAACCCGGACGCGCCGATCATCTGCTGCACGGCCGAGATCCTGGCCAACCAGGCCCTGCGCCAGGGGCCGGGGGCCGACATCGGCCAGGTCGTGATGGACGAGTTCCACTTCTACGCCGACCCGCAGCGCGGCTGGGCGTGGCAGGTGCCGCTGCTGGAGCTGCCGCGCGCCCAGTTCCTGCTGATGTCGGCGACGCTCGGCGACGTGTCGTTCTTCGTGGACGACCTCCAGCGGCGCACCGACGTGCCGGTGGCCGTGGTCGCGAACGCCGAGCGGCCCGTGCCCCTGACCTTCTCCTACGAGGTCGAGCCGCTGCACGAGCTGCTGGAGATGCTGGTGCAGACCGGCCGATCCCCCGTGTACGTCGTGCACTTCACGCAGAAGGAGGCCGTGGAGCGCGCGCAGGCGCTGCTGTCGATGACCCTCGCCTCGCGGGAGCAGCGCGACCGGATCGCCGACGAGCTCGGCGACTTCCGGTTCGGGCCCGGCTTCGGCAAGACGCTGTCCCGGCTGCTGAGGCACGGCGTCGGCGTGCACCACGCCGGCATGCTGCCGAAGTACCGCCGGGTCGTCGAGCGGCTGACCCAGAAGGGCCTGCTGCGGGTCGTCTGCGGCACGGACACCCTGGGCGTCGGCATCAACGTGCCGATCCGCACCGTCCTGCTCACCTCGCTCGTGAAGTACGACGGCACCCGGATGCGGCACCTGTCGGCCCGCGAGTTCCACCAGATCGCCGGACGGGCCGGCCGGGCCGGGTTCGACACCACCGGCGAGGTCTTCGTGCTCGCGCCCGAGCACGTCATCGAGAACCGCAAGGCCCTGCAGAAGGCCGGCGACGACCCGAAGAAGCTCAAGAAGATCGTCCGCAAGCAGGCGCCCCCCGGGATGGTGAACTGGACGGACAAGACGTTCGAGCGGCTGCGGGACGCCGAGCCCGAGCCCCTGACCTCCTCGTTCGGCGTCTCGCACGCGATGGTGCTCAACGTGCTCGCCCGCCCGACCGGCGACCCCGTCGAGACCATGCGGCACCTGCTGCTCGACAACCACGAGCCCGAGGCGTCGAAGGGCCGGCTGGTCCGGCAGGCCGTCGCGATCTACCGGTCGCTGCGCACCGCGGGCGTCGTCGAGCGCGTGGTCGAGGACGGGCCGGGCCCGGAGCGGCTGCGCCGGACGGTGCGGCTGACCCTCGACGTGCCGCCGACGTTCGCGCTGAACCAGCCGCTGTCCCCGTTCGCGTACGCCGCCCTCGACCTGCTCGACGTCGAGGACCCGGGCTACGCGCACGACGTGGTGTCGGTCATCGAGTCGACGCTGGACGACCCGCGCCAGGTGCTCGCGGCGCAGGAGAACCGCGCCCGCGGCGAGGCGGTGGCGGCGATGAAGGCCGACGGCATCGAGTACGAGGAGCGGATGGCGCTGCTCGAGGACGTGTCGTACCCGAAGCCCCTCGCCGAGCTGCTGGGCGCCTCGTTCCAGATCTACAAGCAGACCAACCCGTGGGTCGCCGACCACGAGCTGTCCCCGAAGTCGGTCGTCCGCGACATGCACGAGCGGGCCGCGACGTTCGCCGAGTACGTGTCGCTGTACCAGCTGGACCGCACCGAGGGCGTGCTGCTGCGCTACCTGGCCGACGCGTTCCGGGCGCTGCGGCAGACCGTGCCGGACGACCTGCGGACCGAGGAGCTGCACGAGATCGTCGAGTGGCTCGGCGACCTGGTCCGCCGTACCGACTCCAGCCTGCTCGACGAGTGGGAGCGGCTGGCGCACCCGGAGGACCTGGACGACGCCACCGTCACCGAGTCCCGGCCGGAGGACGACGCTCCCCCGCCGATCACCGTCAACCGGCGGGTGTTCCGCGCGCTGGTCCGGGGCGCGCTGTTCCGCCGCGTCGACCTGGCCGCCCGCGAGGCGTACCCGGCGCTGGCGGCGCTCGGCGACCAGGACGCGGCGGACCAGCCGTGGACCGCCGACCGGTGGGGCGACGCGCTCGACCCGTTCTACGACGACCACGACGAGATCCTCACCGGCCCGGCCGCCCGCGGGCCGGCGCTGTTCCAGGTCGACGAGCGGCCCGCGGGCCACGGCGAGGCGGGTGCGCGCGGCGACCTGTGGTTCGTCCGACAGCTGCTCGACGACCCGGCCGGCGACCACGACTGGCGCATCGACGCGCTGGTCGACCTGCCCGCCTCGGACGCGGCCGGCGAGGTCGTGCTGCGGGTGCTCGAGGTCGGGCCGCTCTGACCTGCGGGAACGTCTTGACCGGTTCCAGATAAGGGCAGGCAAACCTGCGTTTGTGCAGGTCAGGGCAGCCTTTCCTGTGATGACAGGACGTCATCTCCGGCCTACCGTGGCTGCCATGAGCACCCTGTCGACCCACCTCCTGGACCGTGACCGCACCGCCGCCCCGGCGTCCCGGCGCGCCCCCGGGACGGGCGACGCGGCCCCCGCCCTGCCCACCGCCGAGCGGCTGAACTGGCTGCGCGCCGGCGTGCTCGGCGCGAACGACGGCATCGTCTCGGTGGCCGCCACGGTCGTCGGCGTCGCGGGCGCGGCGACCGGGCTGTCGACGCTGGCGGTCGCCGGCGTCGCGGCGCTCGTCGCGGGCGCCCTGTCGATGGCCGCCGGCGAGTACGTCTCCGTGAGCAGCCAGCGGGACGCCGAGCGGGTGCTCCGCGCGCACGGGGTCCGGGACGCCGAGGAGGCGCTGACCAACCCGTGGCACGCCGCGCTGGCATCGCTCGTGGCGTTCGTGGTCGGCGGCGTCGTGCCGCTGCTGGCGATGCTCGGCCCGTGGGGCGGTGAGGCCCGCGTCGTGGCGACGTTCGCGGCCGTCGTCGTGGCGCTCGTGGTGACCGGCACGGTGAGCGCGCGCCTCGGCGGCGCCCCGGCGGGCCGCGCGGTGCTCCGCAACGTGGTCGGCGGCAGCCTGGCGATGGCGATCACCTACGGCGTCGGCTCCCTGGTCGGCCTGGCGGTCTGACCCGCGCGGCGGCGCCGAGGTCGGCAGTTCCGCCTCAGGTCGCCGGAAGCGCCGGGGCCTCCGTGGCCGCGACCGACGACCTCGGCCGGACCGCACCCCGCAGCGGCGGACCCAGGCGACGTGCCGCCTCGTCCGTGAACACCACCACGACCTCGTCCGCGCCCAGGTCGACACCCTCGCCGGCCGCACCCGACGTGGCCGCGATGAACCAGACCGGGCCGCCACCGACCTCGACCCGGACCGCGAGCGGCACGTCATCCACGCCCGGCTCGCCGGCGGGCGGACCCCACACGGCGACCGCCGAGGTCACGGTCCCGCCCAGCCGCCCCGCCCACCGCGGGTGCGCCGACACCGGCCAGGTCTCGGGTCCCGGGTCCGCGCCGGGCGCGGGCGTGGCGAGGGGCAGCCGGTCGAGCACCTCGACGCCGTAGCACCCGAAGGTCCGGGTCCAGGTGACCGCCCGCGTGCCGGCGTCGGTCACCAGCTCCACGCCGAGCACCGCGTGGTGCCAGTCCTCGTGGTCCCAGGTCCGCGGCTCCGGCCCGAGTGCCGCGACGTCCCAGTAGGCCACGCCCAGCAGCCGGAGCCCGACGAGCGCGTCGACCGCATGCTCGAACGCGTCGCGGCGCGTGGGCTCGTCAGGCACGACCCCATGCTGCCGCACGCCGGGGCGCGAGTTCGTCGGTTCCGCGCGAGTTCGCCGGTTCCGCACCCTGCCGCAGCAGCGGAACCGGCGAACTCGGCGGTCGGTGCGGTCAGTGCCGTCAGGGCCAGGCGCCCGGCAGCACCACCAGCGCGAGCGCGCCCAGCACGCCCGCCGCCAGCGCGGCGTCGCCCCCGCCGAGCGGCACCGGGCGCCACACCGTGCGCGGCCCGGCGGACAGACCCCGCGACTCCAGCGCCAGCGCGACCCGCTCGGACGCGCGGATCGACGCCACCAGCAGCGCGAAGGCCGCGCGCACCCAGCCGCGCCACCCCGCGCGCGGCAGGCCGCCGCGGCCGAGCGGGGCCCGCACCAGCTGGGCCGCCCGGATCGTCGCCCACTGCCGGGGCAGCCCGGCGAGCATCCGGTGCCCCGCCAGCAGCGCGTACGCGTACCGCGGGCTCAGCCGGGCGTGCCGGACCAGGCTGACCATCAGGTCCCGCGGCGGGGTGCTGGCGAGGAAGGCGACCGTGGCGACGCCGATCGCGCAGCCGCGCAGGGCGAGCGCGGCGCCGACCGCCAGCCCCTCGTGCGTCACCCGGAACGGCCCCGTCGCGAGCAGGACGGCGCCGGGACGGCTCACCGCGTTGACCAGCAGCACCCCGGCGCCGAACGTCCAGAACGGCACCTGGGCCAGCAATAGCCGCCGCCCGCGCACCCCCGCGCCCCACCGGGCCGCGGCGAGGCCGAGCACGTAGAGCACCGCGAGCGCCGCGACGTCCAGCAGCGCGAGGGTCGCCACCGACACCGCGACGACCAGCAGCAGCTTGACGGCCGGGTTCCGGGCCTCCAGCGGGGTCACGGTGCCGGCACCTCCGTCCGGTCCGCGACGGCGGCGCGTCCGGCACCCGCAGCGGCCGCGCCCGCCGCACCGGCCGGGGTCGCCGCACCGCCCGCGCCCGCCGCACCGCCCGCGCCCGCCGCACCGGCCGCCGCCGCCCCGTGGGCGTCGAGCGCCGCGAGCGCGTCCCGCAGCCGCGCCGCGTCGGGCACCGCGCCGGCGAGCCAGCGCAGCAGCCGCGACGGGCGCAGGCGCGCGGCCGCGAGCAGCCCGTCGTCCCGCAGCAGGGCGAGCGGGTCCACGTCCGCCACGAGCCGGCCGTCCGCGACCACCAGCACCCGGTCGGCGACCGACGCGACCGCGCGCAGGTCGTGGCAGCTCAGCAGCACGGCGCCGCCGGCGCGGGCGGTCTCGGCGAGCGCCCCCAGCACGGCCGCGGTCCCGTGCCGGTCCAGCCCGAAGGTGGGCTCGTCGGCCAGCAGGACGCGACGGTCGTGGACCAGCATGGCCGCCAGGCTCAGCCGGCGCTGCTCGCCGCCGGACAGCCGGTGCGGGTCCCGGTCCGCGAGCCGTGCGAGGCCGAACCGCGCGAGCGCAGCGGCGACCCGCGCGTCCGTCGCCGGGCCGGTCGGCAGCCCGACGGCGACCTCCGCCCGCACCGTGCGCCCCGCGAGCTGGTGCTCGGGGTTCTGGACCACGAGCCCGGCCCGCGGCCCGTCGACCACGCCCGCGAGCGGCGGCAGCACCCCGGCGAGGCACGCGAGCAGCGTGGACTTCCCGGAGCCGTTCGCGCCCACCAGCGCCGTCACCTCCCCCGCACGCAGCTCGAGGTCGACGCCGCGGAGCACCGGCTCCGGTGCCGGGCCGCGCCGCGGCGGCCGGCCCCCGGCGCGTGCGGACGGGCTCCGTCCCACCGCAAGCCCGCGGGCGGAGAGCAGCACCTCGCCGCGGGACGTGCCGCCCGGCGCGGGGTCGCGCGACACCGCTGCCGCGAGGGACCGCACCCGGTCGCGCTGCCCCGGGTCGCCCGGCGCCCCGCCGAGGGCCACCGCCAGCTCCACGTCCTCCGGGAGCCAGCAGCCGCGCGCGAGCAGCTCGGGGCCGGCGGCCCGCGCGACCTCGGCCGCGGGGCCGTCGTGCGTCACGCGGCCGTCGGCGGACAGCACGACCCACCGGCCGGGCAGCTCGGCGACGCCCGCCTCCCCGGCGAGCGCGTCCAGCCGGTGCTCCACCAGCACGCAGGCGGCGCCGGTCGCCTCGCGCGCGGTCGCGAGGGCCGCGCGCACCGCCGCGACGCCGTCGGCGTCCAGCATCGAGGTGGGCTCGTCCAGCAGCAGCACCCGGGGCCCGGCGACCACGGCGGCGGCGAGGGCGACGCGCTGCAGCTCGCCGCCGGACAGCGCGTCCGTGCGGCGGCCCGCCAGGTGCGCGGCGCCGGTCGCGTCGAGCGCCGCGGCGACCACCGGGCCGATCGCGGCGGGCGGCGTCCCGAGGTTCTCCAGCGGGAACGCGACCTCGTCCGCGACGTCGGCCAGGCAGACACCGGTCTCCGGGTCCTGCGCGAGCACCCCCACCACGTCCGCGAGCGCCGCGACGCCGTGCTCCGCGACGTCCCGGCCGGCGACGGCGACGCGCCCCTGCACCCGGGCGGGCACGGCGTGCGGCACCGCGCCGTGCAGGCAGCGCAGCAGCGTCGACTTCCCCGCGCCCGACGGACCGAGCACGAGGACCTGCTCGCCCGGGTCGAGCCGCAGGTCGACGGGTCCGACGCCGGCGCCGCCGTCGAGCACCGCCTCGAGCCCGGCCACCTCCAGCACCGCGCCG
>NZ_JAANNB010000210.1 GCF_011603975.1 Cellulomonas sp. IC4_254
GGGAGTGGAGCGTCCCGCCCGACACGCGCGGCGTGTCCGGGCAGAACGCTCCACTCCAGGGGTGAGGCGGTCAGCCCTCGGTCGTGGCCTCGTCGTGCGCGTGGGCGTGCTCGTCCTCGTGGGCGTGCTCGTCCTCGTGGGCGTGCTCGTCCTCGTCCTCGTGGGCGTGGGTGCCGTGCTCGGCCACGGCGCCCGAGACGCCCGCGATCTCGTTCGGCGTCACGTCGAGCTCGGCGGAGAGCCAGACCTCGCCGGTCTCGACGTCGACCGCGTGCACGCTGCGCGTCGCGGGGTCGGTGATGTACGCCGAGCCGTCCAGGACGGTGATCGCCGGGCGCGGCTCCTGCCACTCCTCGGGCTCCTCCCAGGCGTCGATCACCGGGACGGACCGCACGACGGCGCCGGACTCCGGGTCGATGACGTGCAGCGCGCCGTCGGTGCCGAGGACCAGCGCCTCGCCGGCGTCGCCGCGGGCGAGCGAGCGGAACGTGTAGGACGACGGCAGGTCGACCAGGCGGATCGACGCGTCGCGGGTGTCGATCAGGGAGACGCGGGTCGGGCGCTCCAGCTCGGCGTCCGGGTCGGACTTGTAGTCGCCGAGCACGTACGGCGAGGCCTCGGAGCCGGCCTGGTTGCCGATCCGGCCGTACGCGTCGGGGGCGGTGACCTTGGTCAGCGCGCCGCCGGCCCAGATCACGGCGCCGTCCTCGCAGCCGATGACGACGGCCTCGTCGGCGGCGACGGCCTCGCCGTGCACGCCGGGGCAGGTATCGATCGCGGCGATCTCGGTGTTGTCCGCGTCGAGCACCCGCACGCCGGTGCGGGCGTCCTCGTCGCCCTCGGAGACGACCAGGGTGCCGTCGGTCAGCTCGACGGCGACGCCGTGGTGCGCGGACGGCGTCGTGTAGTCGCGGGTCGCGGCGTCCGGGTCGGCGAGCGCGTCCGAGTCGACGACGGTGACCTGGCCGGTGCCGTCGTCGAACAGCGCGGTGCGGCCCTCGTGCCGGACGGCGTGCCCGGGCTTCTCGGCCGGCCAGAGCACGTCGGTGAGGACCGGGTCGCTGGTGAACGAGTGGGTGTGGTCGCCGTGCGGTTCCGTCCAGGTGCCGGCGTCGAGCACCTGGAACCCGCCGGTGGTCGAGACGAGGACGTGGCGCTCGTCCCCGGCCGGGTTCAGCCGGTTGAAGCCCTCGAGCTCGATGTCGGAGACGACCTCGAGCGTGCCGGCGTCGAGCACCTGGATGCCGCCGTCGTAGGTGAGCGCGAGCCGCGGCTTGGCGGTGGCGACCTCGGTGGCGGCAGGGGCGGCCGTCTCCTCGGTGGTCGCGGACGGCTCCGCGGCGGCGTCGCCGGACTGGCCGCAGGCGGCGAGCAGCGCGGCGGCCACGCCGAGGCCGAGCGCCCCGGCGAGGCGGGGGCGGGTACGGGTCGAAAGGGTCATGTGGGGGCCGGCGGTCGCGGGGCCCGTGCGGGCGCACGGGTGCCCTCGTCGCCGTCTCCTCTCCGGTCGCGGGTCGGATGATCAGCGCGGTCACGCTAACACAACTGATACTCAGTCTCATTACCGATCTCCGACGCGACCGCGCAGGCCAGGGACTCGCCACTCCCGCCCCCGGGGGTGCCACACGCCGCCGGACGGGCGCGCGGAGGACGTAGCCTCGACCCCGAGCGGCCGCGGCACCCGCGGCGCGCGGCCACGGAGGGGCGGAACGCATGGACCTGCTGCTGATCGGGGTGATCGGCGCCGTCGCGGTCGTCACCGTCACCGCCCTCGCCCCGCGCGTGGGGGTGTCCGCGCCGCTGCTGCTCGTCGCCCTCGGCGTCGTAATCAGCCTGGTCCCGGCGGTGCCGGCGGTCGAGATCGAGCCGGAGTGGATCCTCGGGATCGTCCTGCCGCCCCTGCTCTACGCGACCTCGGTGTCGGTGCCGACGATGGACTTCCGGCGCGACCTCACCGCGATCAGCGGCCTGTCGGTGCTGCTCGTGGTCGCGACGTCGGTGGTGCTCGGCCTGATCTTCTCCTGGCTGATCCCCGACGTGACGCTCGCGACCGGCATCGCCCTCGGCGCCGTCCTCAGCCCGACCGACGCGGTGGCGACCTCGATCGTGCGCAGGTCCGGGGTGAGCCCCCGCATCGTCACGGTGCTGGAGGGCGAGAGCCTGCTGAACGACGCGTCCGCCCTGGTGCTGCTGCGCTCGGCGATCGCGGCGACCGCGGCGTCGGTGACCCTGTGGGAGGTCGCGACCGACTTCGTCTACGCCGTCGTGGTGGCGGTCCTGATCGGCGGGCTGGTCGGCAAGGTCAGCCTGTGGGTCCGCACCCGGGTCGCCGACCCGCACCTGACGACGGCGATCTCGTTCATCGTGCCGTTCGTCGCCTACATCCCGGCGGAGCACCTGAACGCGTCCGGGCTGGTCGCGACCGTGAGCGCCGGGCTGGTCGCGGGGTCGGGCAGCGTGCGGCTGCGGCCGCAGGACCGGATCGCCGAGGCGGCGAACTGGCGGACCCTGGAGCTGCTGCTCGAGGGCGCGGTGTTCCTGGTCATGGGGCTCGAGCTGTACGGCCTGGTCGCGGAGGTGCAGGCGGACCACGGCCACCTGTGGGTCGCGGTCGGGCTCGGCGCGCTGTCGGCCGCCGTGGTGCTCGTGGTCCGCACCGGGTACGTCGCCTACCTGCTGTCGCGGCTGTCCCGGCGCGCGCAGCGCGGCGTCACCGTCCGCGGCTACCTCAGCGCCCTCAACGAGCGGGCCGACTCGCTCGCCACCCTGACCCGCCAGGACCTGGCGGAGCGCCGGGTCCCGGGGGCGCCGCCGGCGGGGGCCGCCCCGCGCGCCACCACCGCGCCGGTCGACGCCGCGAAGGTGCGGCGCGTGCTCGGCCGGCGCCGGCCGCGCCTGGGCCGTGACGACGCGCCCGAGGCCCGCGGGATGCGGCTGCGCTACCGGATCACCCGCCGGATCGCCGACATCGACTACCTGCAGGCCGAGCACCTCGGGCCGCGCGAGGGCGCGATCCTCGTCTGGGCCGGGATGCGCGGTGTCGTCACGCTGGCGGCCGCCCAGTCGCTGCCCCGGGACACCCCGCACCGCGCGCTGCTCGTCCTGGTCGCGTTCGTCGTCGCCGCGGGCACGCTCCTCGTGCAGGGCGGGACGCTCGGCTGGCTGGTGCGCCGGCTGGGCCTGGGGCGCGACGGCGTGGAGGACCGGGCCGAGGTGGACCGGCTGGCGGGGGAGATGGCGGTGGCCGCCGGCGCCCTGCTCGACGACCCCGACCTGCGCCGCCCCGACGGCACCCCGTACGACGCGGTGGTGCTGGAGAAGGCGCGGCGGATCGCCGAGCGCCAGGGCGGCGAGCTCGACGAGGACGAGGACGCCCAGGACCGCGCGTCCGCCGCGGCGCAGGTGCGCGAGCTCCGGCTGGCGGTCCTGGACGCGCAGCGCGAGGCGCTGCTGAAGGTCCGCGACCTCGGCACCGCCAGCTCCGGCGCGCTCACCGAGGCGCTGCGCGTGCTCGACGCGGACCAGATCAGCCTAGAGCTGCGCGGGCGGGACTAGGCGGCCCGTCACACCGGTGCTACGTTGTAGCACATGACGGTGGTCGGCGTGCGGGAGCTCAAGCAGAACGCGTCCGCGGTCCTGCGCGAGGCGGTCGAGGGCGGGCCCGTCGTGATCAGCGACCGCGGCCGTCCGGTCGCGCAGCTGGTTCGCCTCCCGGAGTCGCGGTACCAGCGCCTCCTCGACGCGGGACTGGTGCACCGGGCGCGCCGGAGCGTCGCCGACCTGCCCGAGCCGGCGCCGCTCGACGGGCGGACGCCGTCCGAGCTCCTCTCCGAGATGCGCGACGACGAGCGGTACTGAGTGGCGCTCTACTACTACGACACCTCGGCCCTGGCGAAGCTCGTCGTCGCCGAGGCGGAGTCGTCGTCGCTCCGCGCGCTCATGGTCGAGGCGGTCAACGTGTCGAGCGATCTGGCGCGGACCGAGCTGGTCCGCGCCGTGCGCCGGTCGGCGCCCGAGCGGGTCCCGCTGGCGCACGACGTGCTCTCCGCCCTCGACCTGGTCGGGCTCACGTCCGAGCTGATGGACGTCGCGGGGCGGCTCGAGCCCGACGCGTTGCGATCTCTCGACGCCGTGCACGTCGCGGCGGCGCTGACGCTGGGCGAGGAGCTCGACGCCCTGGTCACGTACGACGACCGGATGGCCCAGGCCGCCACCCGGCTGGGCCTGCACGTGCTGGCGCCGGGGCGGGACTGATCCCGCCGGGACGGGTCAGGGGACCGGGCCGCCGCGGGCGTCGAGCATGTCCTGCAACGCCGTGAGCTCGCGCTCCTGGGACGTGACGATGTTCCGCGCGAGCGCGACGACCTGCGGGCGCCGGGCGTGCTCGACGGCGTACTGCGCCATCTCCACTCCGCCCTGGTGGTGCGGGATCATCAGCTGCAGGAACAGCCGGTCCGCCTCCGCGCCGGTGGCGGCCGTGAGCCGGGCCAGGTCCTCGCGGGAGACCCAGCCGGGCATCGCGGCGTAGCCCGAGGCGTCGCCGGCCGCCGCGGTCGCCCCGTCGTGCGCGTGCTCCGTGCCCGTCATCCACGCCATCGGCGCCTGCGAGGACGCGGCGGGCAGGCCCCAGGTCGACAGCCAGCCGGCCATCTGGCCGATCTGGTTCTGCTGGGTCAGCAGGATGTCGAGGGCGACGGTCCGCACCTCGTCGTCGGTGCTGCGGTCCCGCACGAGCACGGCGAGGTCGACGGCCTGCGCGTGGTGCGCCTGCATGTCCCGGGCGAACCCGGCGTCCACCGAGCCCTCGGCCGCGGCGGTGAGCGCGGGCTGCCGGGCGAGCAGGGCCCCGCCGAGCGCGCCGAGCACCAGCGCGGCCACGGCGACGGCGGCGAGCACGGCGCGGCCTGCCCGGCCCGCGGGTGCGGGGTCCGGTGCCGCGGGCGCGTCGGCCTGCTGGTCCTCGGACGTCACGCCGGGGTGCCGACGCCGCTCGAGCAGGGCGCGCCGACCTCGGTGAGCTCCGGGTTGAGCAGGTACTTCTGGAGGAACACCGGCAGCCGCTCGTCGTCGACCGAGTCCACCTTGAGCTGGTAGCCCCAGGCGCTGATGGCGACCGGGGAGTCCAGGCCCTCGTACGGGGAGACGAGCACGTAGGACTGGTTGTCCGCGAACGCCTGCAGCGTCGCGACGTCCTCCGCCGGCAGCGCCGGGTCGTAGGTGATCCAGACGGCGCCGTGCTCGAGCGAGTGCACCGCGTTCTCGTTCGGCACCGGCTCGGTGTACACGCCGCAGTTCAGCCACGCGGCGTTGTGGTCGCCGCCGGCCGGCGGGGACTGCGGGTAGTCGACGGTGGTCGTGACGTGGTTGAACGTCAGGCCGTCGATCACCTCGACGCCGTCGATGTCGGCGTCCGCCTGCGCCTCCAGGGCCGCCTTGTCGCGGCCCGCGTCGAGGATGACCCAGGCGCTGATGCCGACGAGGGCGAGCACGAGGACGCCGGCGATCGAACCGATCCAGACGGCGCGGCCGCGCTCCTTCTTGCGCTGCTCGGCTCGGACGGCGGCCAGGCGGGCCTGGCGCTCGGCCGCGGTGGGACGGCGGTCGGGCATGGGGTACTCCTCCGGTCGGTCGGCGCGGCCCGGGGGCCGGTCGGTCCGGCGACAATACTTGAAGGATCTACTAATTGACAGGTGCCGTGCGGCCCAGGAGCCCGTCGAGGGCGGTCGCCGGACCGGGGCGGCCGAGGGCCCAGCCCTGCGCGGAGTCGCACCCCAGGCCGCGCAGCAGCGCGAGCGTGCGGTCGTCCTCCACGCCCTCCGCGACCACGTGCATGCCGAGCGCGTGCCCGAGGTCGACGGTCGACCGGAGGATCTCCGCGCACACCCGGTCGTCCGCGGCCGGGGCGACGAACGCCCGGTCGACCTTGAGCACCGTGAACGGCAGCCGGCGCAGGTAGTCGAGCGAGCCGTAACCCACGCCGTAGTCGTCGACCGCGAGCCCCACGCCCAGGTCCGCCAGCGCCCGCAGCGTCCGCCCGGCCTGCGCCGCGTCCCGCATGGCCATCGTCTCCGTGACCTCGAGGGCGAGCGCGTCGGCGGGCAGCCCGTGCCGCGCGAGCGCGGCACGCACGTCGGCGACGAGGCGCCGGTCGTCCAGGTCGTGCGCGGACACGTTCACGGAGACCGCGAACGACGTCGCCCCCGCCGCGCGCCACCGGGCGCACTGCGCGAGCGCGACGTCCAGCACGTGCAGCGTCACCGGGCGCACGAGCCCGGTCCGCTCCGCGGCCGGCACGAACGCCCGGTCGACCTTGAGCACCGTGAACGGCAGCCGGCGCAGGTAGTCGAGCGAGCCGTAACCCACGCCGTAGTCGTCGACCGCGAGCCCCACGCCCAGGTCCGCCAGCGCCCGCAGCGTCC
>NZ_JAANNB010000211.1 GCF_011603975.1 Cellulomonas sp. IC4_254
GTCCCCACCCGATCGTCGCGCCGTCACCCTCACGATCAGGAGGCAGCGCGACGATCGGGTGGGGAACAGCCCCGCGCCGACCCGGGCCCTCACCCGGCCCGGGCCGTCAGACCCCCGGCCGACGGGCGCGTCGCCCGCACCGCCGCCGCGACCGGCAGCGTCAGCCCGATCAGCGCCACGACCGCCAGCAGCCCGCCCAGCACCACCGGGTCCACCACCGGCACCGGCACCCCGAGCAGCCCCTGCCCCACGCCGAGCAGCGCCGGCAGCACCGCGGCCAGCCCGACGGCGACGGCGGTGCCGGTGATGAGCACCGACTCCGCAGCCACCATCCGGATCAGCTGCGTCCGGGTCGCCCCCGTGCGGCGCAGCAGCGCGAGCTCCGCCCGCCGCGACCCGACCAGCCCGACCAGCGTGGTGCCCGCCGCCACCGCGACGAACGCCAGCAGCGCCAGCAGCAGCGCCGTCCCCAGGCCCTGCTCCCCGGCTGCCGCGTCGCGCACCGACCGGGCGTACCCCGCGGGACCGGTGACGTCGAGGCCCGTCGCCACGACCGCCGCCCGCACGTCCGCGGCCGCGGCCGGGTCCTGCGCCCGGACGAGCAGCACGCCGCCCTCGGCCCCCGCGGCGACCGCGGTCCCGGAGCCGACCAGGTAGTCGCCCAGCCCGAGCCCGCGCTCGTAGACCGCCACGACCGTCAGCACGACCTCGGACCCGCCGAGCCGCACCTCCACCGGATCGCCGAGGCCGGCGCCGCCGAGCGTCGCCTCGCTGCTCACCGCGATGGTGCCGTCGCGCCGGAGGTCGTCCAGCGAGCCGGACCGCACATCGGGGTCGAGGAGCGTCGACTCGGCGGGCACGGTGCGCAGCGTCGTCGGCTCCCAGGACAGGCCGTCGAGGAACGGCAGGTCCTCGTCGTCCTGGTCGGTCCGGACCTGCGCGGCCACGCCGGCGGTGACGCCCGCGGCGGCGACCCCGGGCAGCGCGGCGACCTCGGCGGCCCGCGCGTCGGTCACCCCGCGACCGTCCGCGTAGGCGTCCTGCGCCACCACGTCCGCCACGACGCCGTCGCGCACCTGCTGCTCCGCCGCGTCGACGATCGCCCGGTTGGTCCCGGACTGCACGGTGCCGAGCGCCAGCAGCAGCGCCAGCGGCACCACCGCCCCCGTCAGCCGGCGGGAGAACCCGCGGGCGTTGGTGAGCGCCAGCGTCGGCACGGCCCGGGACCCGCGGGTGAGCCGCAGCCCGCGCTCGGCGCCCCACCGGACCAGCAGCGGGCCGACCAGCGCGGCGGCGACCAGCAGCACGACCGCCGACGTCGTCGCAGCCGCGGCCCCGCCCAGCCCGGGCAGCGCGAACGGCACGAGCGCGGCGGCCAGCCCGGCGACTGCCAGCCCGGCGGCCGTCAGTGTCCGGGCCCGCGGGATGCCCCGGGGCTCGACCGCGGAGCGCTGCACCGCGCTCGCGGGGCTGAGCTGCGCGCTCTCCCGCCCGGCCAGCCGCGCGCCGAGCAGGGCGGTCGGCACCAGCAGCGCGAGTGCGCCGAGCACCGGCCACGGCGACAGCCCGGGCACGTACCCGGCGGGCAGCACGCCGCCGGACACCAGCACGTCGGACAGCAGCGGCGCGAGCAGCAGGCCCGGCAGGGCGCCGAGCGGCGCGGCGACCGCGAACACCAGCAGCACCTCCGCCGTAACCAGCCGGCGCACCTGACCCGTGGTCGCGCCGACCGCCCGGAGCAGCGCGAACTCCCGCGCCCGCGGGCGCAGCGCCCCGGCGAACGTGGAGGCCACCACCAGCAGCGCGATCAGCACCGCGGTCCCCGCGAACGACGACGCGACGGTGAGCAGCAGCGACGCGGCGGGGTCGTCGGCCGACCCGGCGGCGAGCCGGACGCCGGCCTCCAGCCACACGCCCGTCGCGGTGAGCAGCGCGGCCGCGAGCGCCACGACCAGCGCGCTGCCGGCCAGGCTGCCGCGGTGCACGCGGACGGCGGACCGGGCCATCGTCCCGACGGCGCTCATCGGCCCAGCTCGATCATCCGGGCCGTGACCTGCTCGGTCGTCGGCGCGTCGAGGTGCCCGGCGATCAGGCCGTCGGCGAGGAACAGCACGCGGTCCGCGGCGGCGGCCACGTGCGCGTCGTGGGTGACCAGCACCAGCGTCTGCTGGAGCGTCTGCGCGGCCGAGCGCAGCACCTCCAGCACCTGCCCGCCGGTGTGCGAGTCGAGGGCGCCGGTCGGCTCGTCGGCGAACACCACCGCCGGCCGGGTGATGAGCGCCCGGGCGATGGCGACGCGCTGCGCCTGCCCGCCGGACAGCTCGCCCGGCAGCCGGTCGTCCATGCCCTCGAGCCCCACGGCCGCCATCAGGTAGCGGCGCAGGTGCGCGTCGGGCTCGCGGCCGCCGAGCAGCAGGGGCAGCGCGATGTTCTCCGCGACGGTCAGGTGGCCGACCAGGTTGTACGCCTGGAACACGAAGCCGATCCGGTCCCGGCGCAGCCGGGTCACCGCGTCGGGCGACATCGCCGTGAGGTCGGACCCGCCGACCACGACCCGGCCGCTCGACGGGCGGTCCAGGCCGGCGGCGCAGTTCAGCAGCGTCGACTTGCCCGAGCCGGACGGCCCCATGACCGCCGTGAACGAGCCGGGGGCGAGCGCCAGGGACACCCCCGCGAGCGCGGCGATCGTGCCGCTGCCGTTGGGGTAGGTGCGGTAGACCCGGTCCAGCAGCACGGCGGGCTCGGTGCCGGTCGCCGGCGGGGCCGGGGTCGGGCTCGCGGGGCTGGTCGGGGTGGGTGCGGTGGCGCTCATGGTCGTCTCCTCGTCGGGGGTTCTGCGTCCCCTCGACGCTAGGAATCCGGCACCCGCCCCCTCCAGCCGCCTGCGACGGAACCCGTGGGCCTGCATCCTTCGACGCAACCCGTCCGCCCCGCGGCCGACGCCGCCGCGCGCCCGCCGGCGGTCAACCCTCGTCGGGGACCGTGACCACCCGGTTCTGGTACGCCCAGACGACCGCCTGCAGCCGCGACCGCACCCCGAGCTTCGGCATCATCCGCGCGAGGTGCGACTTCACCGTCGACACCTCGACCACCAGCTCCGCGGCGATCTCCTCGTTCGACATCCCCTGGGCGAGCAGCCGCAGGATGTCCTGCTCCCGGGCGGTCAGCACGTCCGCCCCGCGCTGCACCGAGACGGGCTGCAGCCGGCGGCGGTCCGCGAACTCCCGCAGCACCCGGTGGGTCAGCGCCTGGTCGAGCGTCCCCCGGCCCGACGCGACGTGCCGCACCGCCCGGACGATCTCCTCGGGCTCGGCGTCCTTGAGCAGGAACCCCGAGGCGCCCGCCTCCAGCGCGCCGAACACGTAGTCGTCCAGGTCGAACGTGGTCAGCACCAGGACCGGCACCGGCCGCTCCGCCTCCGGCCCGCACAGCTCCCGGGCGACGCTGATCCCGTTCCGGCCGGGCATCCGGATGTCGAGGACCGCCACGTCGGGCGCGGTGCTGCGGGCCAGCGCGACCGCCTCGTCCCCGTCGGCCGCGACGCCCACGACCTCGAGGTCGGGCTCGGCGGCGAGCAGCGCGGACAGGCCCGCGCGCACCAGGGGCTGGTCGTCGGCGATGAGCACCCGGGTCACGGGGCGGTCTCCTCTGCTCGGGGCTCGCGCGGCAGCACGAGCCGGACCTCCCAGCCCCCGTCGGGCGTGGGGCCGTGCCGCAGGTCGGCGCCCACGAGCTCGGCGCGCTCGCGCATCCCCCGCAGGCCGTGGCCGCCGTGCTCGGACGGGACCGGCTCGCGGCCGGGCGGACCGTTCCGCACCGTCAGGACCACGACGTCGGCGGCCCGGGCGTCGACCGTCACCCGGCAGGCGGCGTCCGGCGCGTGGGCCCGGGCGTTCGCGAGCGACTCCTGCACCATCCGGTACCCGGCGAGCTGGGCCAGCGGCCCGACGCCGTCGCCCGGGTCGGCGTCGGCCGGCAGCACGTCCAGGACGGCGTCGGCGCCGACCAGGTCCCGGACGGCCGCCAGCGTCAGCGCCGACGTCTCGGCCCCGTCGTCCTGGCGCAGCAGCCCGACCAGCCGCCGCAGGTCCGCCAGCACGACGCGGCTCTGCTCCCGCACCTCGCGCACGCCCTGCCGCGCCGCCTCGGGGTCGGTGGTGATCTGCCGGTCGATCGCGGAGGCCATCAGCGCGATCCCGGACAGGTGGTGCGCGGCGATGTCGTGCAGCTCGCGCGCCATCGCGGTCCGCTGCTCCGCCAGCGCGGTTCTGACCCGCGCCTCCTGCTCGCCGGCGAGGGCGCGCAGCTCGCCCTCCTGCGCCGCCCGGACCGCCCGCCGCGACGACACCACCAGCGCCGGCACCAGCCCGAGCGCGACCACCGCCACCGACTGCGCCGCGGCCGCGAGCACGACGAGCGGCGTCCCCGGCGCGTCGACCGCCCCGGCCCCCGCGACGCCGGAGGCCACCGCGAGCAGCACGACCGCCAGGACCAGCGCCCCGCGCAGCCGGGCGAGCGACCACGCGACCACCGCGCGGTACACGACCACCACGACCGCGACCGTGAGCAGGCCGGACGCCGCCACCGCCGGCCCGCCGCCCGCGGCCGTCACCCCGAGCGGGACCAGCGCCACGACCAGCAGCGCCGCGCGCGGCGCCACCCGGGCCACGGCGACCGCGCCCGCCTGCACCACCAGCGCGGCGACGACCAGCCACCACCCGGGCGCACCCGGCGGCGGCACCGGCACCGGCTCGGCGGGCTCCATCGCGGCGACCGCCGGCAGCGCGAGCAGCCCGGCGACCCCGATCGCGAGCGTCACCCCCGCCGCGACGACGTCCCCACGCCGGATGGCCGCCCGCAGGGGGACGGCGGCGGACGCGGGCGTCACGGGCACGTCGGGCATCGTCGCACGGCAGCGCGCGGCGGCGCGGCTCCGCCCCCAGGATTCGAACCCGGACCTCAAGGCTCCAAAGGCCTGCGTGCTGCCGTTACACCAGGGCGGACCGCGGGTCCCGGGCGTCCCGGCGCCCCGCGTCGGCGGCCAGTCTGCCAGCCCGGGACGCACCCGGCGGGCACCACCACCGCCCCCGCCCGCGTCGCGCGCCTGCGAGGATGGCCCGATGACCGCCGAGCCCCGCCGCACGCCACGGACGACGCGCGCCCGCATGACCGCGACGCAGCGGCGCGAGCAGCTGCTCGACGTGAGCCGCCGGCTGTTCGCCGAGAAGGGCTTCGAGGGCACGTCGGTCGAGGAGATCGCCGCCCGCGCGGAGGTGTCCAAGCCCGTCGTGTACGAGCACTTCGGCGGCAAGGAGGGCATCTACGCCGTCGTGATCGACCGGGAGATCCAGGCCCTGACCAGCGCGCTGACCGGTGCCCTGGACGAGGGCGGCCACCCCAAGGTGATGGTCGAGCGGTCGGCGCTCGCGCTGCTGGGCTACATCGAGGACTCCGAGGACGGCTTCCGCATCCTGGTGCGCGACTCCCCGGTGGCGCAGGCGACCGGCACGTTCTCCAGCCTGATCGGCGACGTGGCGACCCAGGTCGAGCACCTGCTGGCGGCGCAGTTCACGAAGCAGCACCTGGACCCACGCACGGCGCCGATCTACGCCCAGATGCTGGTCGGGATGGTCGCGCTCACCGGCCAGCACTGGCTGGACGCGCGCAGCCCCAAGAAGGCGGACGTCGCCGCCGCGCTGGTGAACCTCGCGTGGAACGGGCTGTCCGGCCTGGAGCGCCGCCCGCGGCTGACGACCGCCCCGGAGCCGAGGAGGCGCGCCGCGAAGCCGCGCGCGAGGACGGAGGGCGCGCGACCCGGCGACGCGGCCGCGGAGCCCGACGGGGCGGCACCCGTCGAGTAACCTCGCCCGCATGTCGGCAGCCGTTCCACAGGGTCAGCCCGGTGCGCCCCGGGACGAGGTGGACCGGATCGTCGCGGCGTGGGCGCGCGAGCGCCCCGACCTGGACGTGGCGCCGCTGTCGGTGCTGTCCCGCGTCACCCGGCTGTCCCGGCACCTCGACCTCGCGCGGCGGCAGGCGTTCGCCCGGCACGGCCTGGAGCCGTGGGAGTTCGACGTGCTGTCCGCGCTGCGCCGAGCCGGCGCGCCCTACCGGATGTCGCCGGGGGCGCTGCTGACCCAGACGCTGGTGACCAGCGGGACGATGACGAACCGCATCGACCGGCTGGCGTCCCGCGCCCTGGTCGAGCGGCTGCCGTCCCCCGACGACCGGCGCGGCGTGCTGGTCAGCCTGACCGACGAGGGCCGCGCGCGGGTGGACGCCGCGATGTCGACGCTGCTGGAGATCGAGCGGGACCTGCTGGCCTCGCTGCCGGCCCCCGAGCGCGACCGCCTCGCGGACCTGCTGCGCACCCTCGTCGCCCCGTTCGACACCCCCTGACCCCCACCC
>NZ_JAANNB010000212.1 GCF_011603975.1 Cellulomonas sp. IC4_254
CCGCCCCTGTGGACGCAGCCGACGCCGGCCCTGCCGCCCGCCCTGCCTCGCCCGTCGCGGCGCGCGTCCTCGCCGCCGCAGGCCGGCTGTTCTACGCCGACGGCATCCGCGCGGTCAGCGCGGACCGCGTCATCGCCGCGGCCGAGGTCAGCAAGGTGACGTTCTACCGGCACTTCCCGACCAAGGACGCGCTGGTGGTGGCCTGGCTGTCCGCCGTGGCCGCCGCCGAGCGCGCGGCCCTGGACGCGGTCCGTGCCGCCCACCCCGGCGACGCCGGCGCCGTGCTGCGCGGGTACGCGGAGGGGCTGGGCGCCGAGTCGTGCCGGCCGGGGTTCCGCGGCTGCCCGTTCATCAACGCGGCCGCCGAGTACGCGGACCCGGACCACCCGGTCCGCGCGGTCGTCGCGGAGCACCGCCGGTGGATGGTCGGCACGGCGGCGACGCTGCTGGCCGACCTGGGCCTGGACGACCCGGTCGGCGCGGCCGAGGAGCTCGTGGTGCTCCGCGACGGCGCGATGGTCGCCGGCTACGTCGGCGGCCCCGAGCGCGCGGCCGCCGTCGCGGCGACCCTCCGGCACGCGGGCGCGGCGGTCGTCGCCGCCCACCGGGCGCCCGGCACCCCGCGCACCGCGTGACGGTCTCGGGCCTGGAGCTCACGGTCGGCACCGTGGTGCTCCTGATGCTGGCCGGGTTCGCCGCGGGGTGGGTCGACGCCGTGGTGGGCGGGGGCGGCCTGGTGCAGCTGCCCGCGCTGCTGCTGGTGCCGGGGATCAGCCCGGTGCAGGCGCTCGCCACGAACAAGCTCGCCGGGATCATGGGCACCTCCGTGAGCGCGGCGACCTACTACCGGCGGGTCCAGCCCGGGCTCGGGACGGCGGGGCCGATGGCGCTCGCGGCGCTGGTGGGCGCGGGCGGGGGAGCCGCGCTGGCGTCGCTGCTGCCGGAGCAGGTGTTCGTGCCGGTGATCCTGGTCGCGCTGGTCGCGGTCGCGGTCTACACGGTCGCGCGCCCGCAGGTCGGCCGGGCGACGGCGCTGCGCTGGCAGGGCCGCACGCACCTGCTGGTGGCGCTCGCCCTCGGTGCGGGCATCGGCTTCTACGACGGGCTGCTCGGCCCCGGCACGGGCTCGTTCCTGGTCATCGCGCTGGTCGGCGTGCTCGGCTACGCGTTCCTCGAGGCGTCGGCGCAGGCCAAGATCGTCAACGCCGCCACGAACCTCGGCGCGCTGGTCGTGTTCGCGGCCCAGGGGGCGCCGCTGTGGCGGCTGGGGCTGCTGGTCGGGGCCGCGAACATCGCCGGGTCGTACCTCGGCGCGCGCACCGCCGTGGCGCGCGGGAGCGGCTTCGTGCGGGTGGTGTTCCTGGTGGTCGTGACGGTGCTGATCGTGCGGCTCGGGGCCGAGCTGCTCTGACGGTCCCGCGATGCGGGCGGACCGCCGGTGCCCCGTGCGCCGCGGCCTAGACTTCCGCCGACCCCGGCGGTCGCCGCCCGGCGCCCGCGACCCCGCAGCAGGAAGCTCCCTCCCGTGGCCCTCATCGTGCAGAAGTACGGCGGTTCCTCGGTCGCCGACGCCGACAGCATCAAGCGCGTCGCGAAGCGGATCGCGGAGGCCAAGCGCGCGGGCGACGACGTGGTGGTCGTCGTCTCGGCGATGGGCGACACGACGGACGAGCTGATCGACCTGGCGCAGCAGATCACCCCGCTGCCCCCGCAGCGCGAGATGGACATCCTGCTGACCGCGGGCGAGCGCATCTCGATGTCGCTGCTGGCCATGGCGATCAGCAGCCTGGGCGTCGAGGCGCAGTCGTTCACCGGCCAGCAGGCCGGCGTCATCACGGACTCCGCGCACGGCAAGGCCCGGATCATCGACGTGACGCCGAGCCGCATCCAGCAGGCGGTCGACTCCGGCGCGGTGGCGATCGTCGCCGGGTTCCAGGGCGTCACGCAGCACACCAACGACGTGACGACGCTCGGCCGCGGCGGGTCGGACACCACCGCCGTCGCGCTCGCGGCCGCCCTGCACGCCGACGTCTGCGAGATCTACACCGACGTGGACGGCGTGTTCACCGCGGACCCGCGCATCGTGCCGTCGGCCCGCAAGATCGACCGCATCACGTACGACGAGATGCTCGAGATGGCCGCGAGCGGCGCGAAGGTCCTCGTGCTGCGCTGCGTGGAGTACGCGCGGCGGTACGGCGTGCCGGTGCACGTCCGCTCGTCGTTCTCGACCCGCACGGGCACGCTGGTGACCGACGCCCCGACCGAACAAGGAGCACCGATGGAGCAGCCGATCATCGCGGGCGTCGCGCACGACCGCAGCGAGGCCAAGATCACGATCGTCGACGTCCCGGACGTGCCCGGCAAGGCCGCGCGCATCTTCGAGGTCGTCGCCGGCGCGGGGGTCAACCTCGACATGATCGTGCAGAACGTCTCCGTCGCGTCGACGGGCCGGACCGACATCTCGTTCACGCTGCCCGCCACGGACGGCGCCGCCGCGACGGCCGCGCTCACCGAGCACCAGCCCGACATCGGCTTCACGTCGCTGCAGTACGACGACACGATCGGCAAGCTGTCGCTGATCGGTGCCGGCATGAAGTCGCACCCCGGCGTGTCCGCCCGGCTGTTCGCCGCGCTGTCGGACGCCGGCATCAACATCGAGATGATCTCGACCTCGGAGATCCGCATCTCCGTGGTGACCCGAGCCGACCAGCTCGACGACGCGGTGCGCGCGGTGCACACGGCGTTCGACCTGGACAGCGCCGACGAGCAGGCCGTGGTGTACGGAGGGACCGGACGATGAGCGAGAACCGGAGCGCGGGCCTGCGGGTCGGCGTCGTCGGGGCGACGGGCCAGGTCGGCGCCGTGATGCGCCGGCTGCTGGAGGAGCGCGACTTCCCGGTCGCGGAGATCCGGTACTTCGCCTCCGCGCGGTCGGCCGGGACGACCCTGCCGTGGCGGGGCGAGGAGATCACGGTCGAGGACGCCGCGACGGCCGACCCGACCGGGCTGGACATCGCGCTGTTCTCCGCCGGCGGCACCACGTCGAAGGCCCAGGCCCCGCGGTTCGCGGCGGCCGGCGTCACGGTGGTCGACAACTCGTCCGCCTGGCGGATGGACCCCGACGTGCCGCTGGTCGTGTCCGAGGTGAACCCGGGCGCGCTCGACGAGGTCCGCAAGGGCATCGTCGCGAACCCGAACTGCACCACGATGGCCGCGATGCCCGTGCTGCGGGTGCTGCACGAGGAGGCCGGCCTGCGCCGGCTCGTCGTCTCGACGTACCAGGCGGTGTCGGGCTCCGGTCTGGCCGGTGCACGCGAGCTCGACGAGCAGGTGCGCGGCGCGGTCGAGCAGGACACCCTCGCGCTGGTGCACGACGGCACGGCGGTGACGTTCCCGGAGCCGCAGAAGTACGTCGCGCCGATCGCGTTCAACGTGATCCCGCTGGCCGGCAACCTGGTGGACGACGGCAGCCTGGAGACCGACGAGGAGCAGAAGCTCCGCAACGAGTCCCGGAAGATCCTCGGCCTGCCCGACCTGCTGGTGTCCGGCACCTGCGTCCGGGTCCCGGTGTACACCGGTCACTCGCTGTCGATCAACGCCGAGTTCGACCGGCCGATCACGCCGCAGCGCGCGTACGAGCTGCTGGCCGGTGCGCCGGGCGTGCAGCTCGCGGACGTGCCGACCCCGCAGCAGGCGGCGGGCGCCGACCCGTCGCTCGTCGGCCGCATCCGGCAGGACCCGGGCGCGCCCGACGGCCGGGGGCTCGCGCTGTTCATCTCGAACGACAACCTGCGCAAGGGCGCGGCGCTCAACGCGGTGCAGGTCGCGGAGCTGCTGGCCGCGCGCCTGGGCGTCACCACCGCCTGACCGACGCGCGAGGACCCGCCGGGCCGGCTCACGAGGAGCCGGTCGGCGGGTCCGTCGTCGTCGGTCGCCGGGTCACGCGGCCGGCGGGACCACCACGACCTTGCCGTGCACGCGCCCGGCGTCGGCTTCGGCGTGCAGCGCGGGCAGCTCGGCCAGCGGCACCCGCCGCGCGATCGTGACGGTCAGCGCGCCGTCGTCCACCAGCCCGACCAGCCGGCGCAGCACGTCGGCGTCCGGGTGCAGGTAGACGGTCACCGCGCGGACGCCGCGCGCCGGGTCCTCCGGCGTGGGCACCCGCGGGGTGGTCGACACGACCACGCCGCCGTCGCGGACCCGGGTGGCGAGGGCGGCGAACCCCTCCTCGGTGACGGGCGCGAGGTTGAGCAGGACGTCGACGGGCTCCGTCACCGCGTCGAGCAGCGAGGTCGTGGTGTGGTCGACGACCTCGTCCGCGCCCGCGGCCCGGACGGCGTCGGCGCTGCGCGGGCTCGCGGTGGCGATCACGTGCGCGCCGGCGCGGTGGGCGAGCTGGACGGCGTACCCGCCCACGGGGCCGCCCGCGCCGTTGATCAGGACCCGCTGCCCGGCCTCGAGGCGGCCCGCCTCGAACAGCGCCTGCCAGGCGGTGAGCCCGACCGACGGCAGCCCGGCCGCGTCGGCGAGCGGGATGCGGGTCGGCGCCGGCACCAGGGCCTCCGCCGGCGCGACGACGTACTCCGCCGCCGACCCGTCGGCGGTCATCGGGAGGAACCCGACGACCGCGTCGCCCGCGGCGAGGCCGGTGACGCCCTCGCCGACCGCGTCGACGGTGCCGGACACGTCGTAGCCCGGGGTGTGCGGGAGCGTGATCGGGATGGGCAGGAACCCGCCGCGCATCCCGCCGTCCGCCGGGTTGTACGCCGAGCCGGCGACCCGGACCCGGACCTCGCCGGCGCCGGGCACCGGGAGCTCGACGTCCTCGTAGCGCAGGACGTCCGCCGCGCCGGTCTCGTGGAACCGCACTGCCTTCATGGTGACTCCTCGGTCGTCGTGGTGCTTCGGATTCGAAGCGATAACGAGGACGGTACACATGCTTCGAAGCAGAAGCAAGTGTTTCGAATGCGAAGTGCGAACAAGCCTTGTCACGGGCGTCGCTCCTGTGGTTCATTAGTGGAGTAACGAACCACTGAACCGGCGCACGAGAGGAGGCCGACCGTGTTCGACGGCCGCGACCCCATCTACGTGCAGATCGCCGACCAGATCCGCCAGGACGTCCTGCGCGGCGACCTCCAGCCCGAGGAGCAGGTGATGAGCACGACGCAGTACGCCACCACCTTCCGCATCAACCCGGCCACGGCCGCGAAGGCGTTCGCCCAGCTCGTCGACGACGGCATCCTCTACAAGCGCCGCGGCGTCGGGATGTTCGTCGCCCCGGGCGCGCGGGACCGGCTGCGCGCGGAGGGCCGCGAGACCTTCTTCGCCGAGACCGTCGACCCGGTGGCCGACCACGCCCGCGCGCTCGGCATCCCGCTCGAGGACGTGATCGCCCGGCTCCGCGCGCACGCCGCACGCACCGCCGGCGACCGGCAGGACGGGGCGGCGTCGTGACCGCCGCCGGCGCCGCGGCCGGCCCGGGCACCCCGCTCGGGGTCGACGCCCACGGCCTCACGGTCCGGTACGGCCGGAAGACCGCCCTCGACGCGGTCGACCTGTCCGTGCCGGCGGGGTCGATCACCGCCCTGCTCGGCCGCAACGGCTCCGGCAAGACCACGCTCGCCTCGGTGGCCGCCGCGTTCCGGCGCCCGACCGACGGCCGGCTGCTGGTCGGCGGCCGGGACCCGTGGGAGGACGGCGACCTGCTGCCGCGGGTGCTGCTGGTCCGGGAGTCGGGCGACGTGCTGGACACCGAGACCCTGCGGACGAACCTCCGGTACGTCGAGGACTGCCGGCCCGCGTTCTCCCGCGAGGTCGCCGAGCGGCTCGTGGACCGGTTCGAGCTCGACCCGTCGGCCAAGCCGTCGAAGCTGTCCCGCGGCCAGCGGTCGGCGTTCGGGATCGTCCTGGGCATCGCGACCCGCGCGGACCTCACGATCCTCGACGAGGTGCACCTCGGCCTGGACGCGCCGTCCCGGTACGCGTTCTACGACGCGCTGCTCGAGGACTACGTCGAGCACCCCCGCACGATCGTGCTCTCCAGCCACCTCATCGGCGAGATCGAGCGGCTGGTCGAGCACGTCGTCGTCCTGGACCGCGGCCGGGTGCTGCTGGCCCGGGACGCGGACGCGCTGCGGGTCACCGGCGTCTCCGTCACCGGCCCGGCGCGCGAGGTCGAGCGGTTCGTCGTCGGACGCACCGTGCTCGGCCGCCAGCAGCTGGGCGGCACCGCGCAGGCGACCGTGCTCGCGACGCTCGCGGACGGCGAGGCCGCCGCCGCGCGGGCCGTCGGCCTCGAGCTCGGTCCCGTGCCGCTGCAGGACCTGTTCGTGCACCTGACCGCCGACGGCGCCGCGGACGCGGCGCGCGAGCTCGGGAGGGCCCGATGAGCGCCA
>NZ_JAANNB010000213.1 GCF_011603975.1 Cellulomonas sp. IC4_254
CCCCCGCGCCGAGTGGGCAGTAGACGTCCCGTCCCGTGTCGGGGAGGCGACATCTGCTGCCCACTCGGCGACGCGGGGACGCGTCAGAGCTCGATGCCCTCCAGCATCTCCGTCACCAGGGCCGCGACCGGGGAGCGCTCGGACCGGGTGAGGGTCACGTGCGCGAACAGCGGGTGCCCCTTGAGCGCCTCGATGACCGCCGCGACGCCGTCGTGCCGGCCGACGCGCAGGTTGTCCCGCTGGGCGACGTCGTGCGTGAGCACCACCCGGGAGCTCTGCCCGATCCGGGACAGCACGGTGAGCAGCACGTTCCGCTCCAGGGACTGCGCCTCGTCGACGATCACGAACGCGTCGTGCAGCGACCGCCCGCGGATGTGCGTGAGCGGCAGCACCTCCAGCAGCTCGCGGTCGATGATCTCCTCGACCACCTCGCGGCTGACCACCGCGCTCAGGGTGTCGAACACCGCCTGCGCCCAGGGGTTCATCTTCTCGGCCTCGCTGCCCGGCAGGTAGCCGAGCTCCTGGCCGCCGACCGCGTACAGCGGGCGGAACACCATGACCTTGCGGTGCTGCCGGCGCTCGAGCACGGCCTCCAGCCCCGCGCACAGCGCGAGCGCCGACTTGCCGGTGCCGGCCCGGCCGCCGAGCGACACGATGCCGACCTGCTCGTCGAGCAGCAGGTCGATCGCGATGCGCTGCTCCGCGCTGCGGCCGTGCAGGCCGAACACGTCCTGGTCGCCGCGCACCACCTGCACGTGCTTGTCGGCGGTCACCCGGCCGAGCGCCGAGCCGCGCGGGCTGTGCATCACCAGGCCGGTGTGCGTGAGCAGCGTCGGCGCGTCCGGCAGGTCGGCGAGCGGCAGCGACTCGTGCTCCCACAGGTCCGCCATCTGCCGCTCGGTGAGGTCGAGGGCGTCCATGCCGGTCCAGCCGGAGTCCACCGCGAGCTCGTGCCGGTACTCCTCGGCCCGCAGCCCGATCGCGGACGCCTTGATCCGCATCGGCAGGTCCTTCGACACCACCGTGACGTCGAGGCCCTCGGCCGCGAGGTTGGCGGCGCACGCGAGGATCCGGGTGTCGTTGTCCCCCAGCCGGAAGCCCGCCGGCAGCACCTCGGGGTTCGTGTGGTTGAGCTCCACCCGGAGCGTGCCGCCCTGCTCGCCGAGCGGGATCGGCGCGTCCAGGCCGCCGTGCGCGACCCGCAGGTCGTCGAGCAGCCGCAGGGCCGCGCGGGCGAAGTAGCCGAGCTCGGCGTGGTGCCGCTTGGCCTCGAGCTCGGTGATCACGACGACGGGGAGGACCACGTCGTGCTCGGCGAACCGCGTGATCGCGCGCGGGTCCGACAGGAGGACGGAGGTGTCGAGGACGTGCGTCCGGCGCCCCTCCGGCTGGTCGGTCGAGGCGGTGGCGGTTCCCAGCTTGCTGACCACGGCAGGCTCCCTCCGGCGCTGCTCAGCGCCGAGTCGGACCCCTCGCGCCGGACCGTCGGGTCCTGCGGCGCTCGGTGACGGGACGAGGGCGGCCGGCCACGGAGGGCCAGGACCGGCCCTCCCCCCGGAGCAGGTGCTCCATAGGGCTGGCCTCCCGGGGGCGGCGGGTGCCGCCCGTTGCTCCGGACGCTACGCCGCGCCTCCGACACGGCGCCGCGCACGACACGCCGCGGGTGTGATCCGCAACACGATGTTCACCCAGGGGCCGTCCCGGCGTCGCCCGGGGCCGGCGTCACTGGCCGTGCCGGCGCTCCCGGGCCGCGTAGTCGCGCACCGCGCGCAGGAAGTCGACGCGCCGGAAGTCCGGCCAGTAGACCTCGCAGAAGTAGTACTCCGAGTGCACCGACTGCCAGAGCATGAAGCCGCCGAGCCGCTGCTCCCCCGACGTGCGGATCACCAGGTCCGGGTCGGGCTGGCCCTTCGTGTAGAGGTGGTCCGCGATGTGCTCGACGTCGAAGGTCGCGGCGATGTCGTCCAGGGTGGCGCCCTCGGCGGCGCGCTCCTTCAGGTACGACCGCACCGCGTCCGCGATCTCCTTGCGGCCGCCGTAGCCGATCGCGACGTTCACGTGCAGCCCGCGCACGTCGGCCGTCGCGGACTCGGCGTCCCGCAGCGTCGCCCGGGTGTGCTCCGGGAGCAGGTCCAGCGAACCGACCGCCTGCAGCCGCCACCGGCGGGTGGCCGCGAGCTCGCGCACGGCGTCCTCGATGATGCCGAGCAGCGCGTCCAGCTCCTCGGGGTCGCGGCTGAGGTTGTCGGTGGACAGCATCCACAGCGTGACGACCTCGACGCCGACCTCCTCGCCCCAGGCCAGCAGGTCCGCGATCCGGTCCGCGCCGCGCCGGTGGCCGGTCGCGGTCGACTCGCCGAGCTGCCGCGCCCAGCGCCGGTTGCCGTCGAGGATGACGCCGACGTGCCGCGGGACCCGGTCGCGGGGCAGCGAGGCGGCGAGGCGGCGCTCGTACAGCCCGTAGAGCGGGTGGGGCAGGCGCACGCGCGGGTCTCCTCGTCTGGGTGGTCGGCGTGCACACGCTACCGCTCGGCGGACGTGCGGGACCGCCGGTCGCGCGAGCGCCAGGGGGAGGATTGGTGCAGGCCGGCCGCCGGCTCCGCGACCAGAACCTACGCACCCGTAACCTACGCACTCGTAGGTTAGGCTCGTGCCCGCCGCGACCCGACCGCGGCGGCGCCCCCGTACGCCGCCCGCGCCGCCGACCGAGAGGGGAACCCGCCGTGAAGGCCGCCGAGACCGCCGAGCAGATCGTGGACGCCGTCAAGCCCCGGCTCCGGGGCTGGATCCACGCGGGGATGTTCCCGCTCGTCACCGTGGCCTCGGTCGTGCTGGTCGTGCTCGCCCCCACGCAGCCGCTCACGATCGCGTGCGCCGTGTTCGGGCTCGCCGCGATGCTGCTGTTCGGCACCAGCGCGGTCTACCACCGCGGCACCTGGTCCCCGCGCGTCGCCGGCATCCTGCGCCGGATGGACCACACCAACATCTTCCTGGTGATCGCCGGCACGTACACGCCGCTGGCCGTGGCCCTGCTCCCCGCCTCGACCGCCCGGACGCTGCTGATCATCGTGTGGTCCGGCGCGCTGGTCGGGCTGCTCGCGCGGGTGTTCTGGCTCGGCGCGCCGCGCTGGGTCTACGTCCCGGTGTACATCGCGCTCGGCTGGGTCGCGGTCTGGTTCCTGCCCGCCTTCTGGCGCGCGCCCACCGGCGGGCCCGAGGTCGTCTGGCTGGTCGCCGGCGGCGGGCTCGCCTACACCCTCGGCGCCGTGGTCTACGGCCTCAAGCGGCCCAACCCGAGCCCGCGGTGGTTCGGCTTCCACGAGATCTTCCACGTGCTGACCGTCGTCGGCTTCACCTGCCACTACGTCGCGGCCGCCCTGGCGGTCCTGCGCTGACCCCCGCTTGGGACAACTACGGTGGAGGCATGACCGGCACCGTGCAGCGTCCCGACCCGGCCGAGCTCCGCGCGCTCATGAGCGACATGCGCCGCCTCGCGCTGACGTACAAGTTCGGCATCGACGAGGTCATGACCAAGATCGCGATCCTGCGCGACGAGTTCCGGCACATTGCCGACGACAACCCGGTCGAGCACGTCGGCAGCCGGCTCAAGTCGTTCGAGTCGATCGTGCGCAAGTGCCGGCGCAAGGGCATCCCGCTGACGCCCGAGGCGGTCCGCGAGCAGATGTTCGACATCGCCGGCGTGCGGGTGACCTGCTCGTTCGTCTCCGACATCTACCGGGTGCGGGACATGCTCGTGGGGCAGGCCGACCTCACGCTGCTCGAGGAGCGCGACTACATCGCGCACCCCAAGGGCAACGGGTACCAGTCGCTGCACCTCATCGTGCAGGTGCCCGTGTACCTCTCGGACCGCGTCGAGCAGGTCGTCGTCGAGATCCAGCTGCGGACCATCGCCATGGACTTCTGGGCGAGCCTGGAGCACAAGATCTACTACAAGTACGCCCGCCAGGTGCCCCGGCACCTGACCGACTCCCTCAAGCTCGCCGCCGACGTCGCCGCGCAGCTCGACGCGTCGATGGAGCGGATCCACGACGAGGTGCGGGCCCTGGCGGGCGACGAGCCGGTCGAGCAGGCCGAGGCCGTGCTCACGCCCGAGGAGCTGCTGCGCACGTTCTGGCCGTCGCCGGACACCGACCTCGACGCGGAGGGCCGCCCGCGCGGCTGACCGCGGGCGGCGGTCAGACCGCCGGGACCACGCGGTAGCGGCGGTTCGCCAGCGACGGGTTCGACTCCCGCACGCCGCGCAGCGCCTCCGGGTCCAGGTCGACGGTGCGCAGCTCCGGCTCCTCGCCGAGCTCGAGCCCGACGACGCCGTCCGGGCCGACGACGAGCGAGCGCCCGGTGACGCCCCGGCCGGCCTGGCCCACGGCCACGACGACCGCGGTGTTCTCGATGGCCCGGGCCGTCGCCAGCGTGCGCCAGTGCTCGGCCTTGAGCGGACCGGCCGCCCACGCCGCCGGGACCACCAGCACCTCCGCGCCGGCGTCGACGAGGCGGCGCGCGGACTCGGGGAACCGCAGGTCGTAGCAGGTGAGCACGCCGAGCCGGACGCCGGCGACGTCCAGCGTCAGCGGCGGGGCGTCCGCCGGGCCCGGCTCCAGGCGCTCCGACTCCCGGTGCCCGAACGCGTCGTACAGGTGCACCTTCCGGTAGACGCCGGCCAGCGCGCCGTCCGCGTCCACCGCGACGACCGCGTTGACCGCCCGCTCGGGGTCGGCGCCGGGCAGCGTCGTGCCCGCGAGCACCGCCACGCCGTCGGCAGCGGCACGCTCGCGGAGCAGCGTCACGAACGGGCCGTCCAGCGGCTCCGCGTGCTCCGGGCCGGTCCCCCGCGGGTCGAAGCCCGAGGCGTACTCCGGGAGCACCAGCACGTCCGCCCGCGCACGGCCCGCGGTGTCGAACGCCCGGCGCACCACCTCGCGGTTGGCGTCGTGGTCGTCGCTCACCCGGAGCTGCCCGACCGTGACCCGCACCGCCGGGCGGACCGGCGGCGGGGTGCTCACGCGCGGCCCCGCGGCGGGGTCGACCCGGGGGTGCCGGGGCCGTCGGGCCCGTCGGGACGCGGGTCGTCGCCGGCCGGGGTCGTGCCGTCCGCGACGGCGGCGTCCGGCGCGGGCGTCGCGGTGCGCTCGTCGGCCTGCTGGCGCCGCGCGTTCCGGTCGACGACCCGCAGGTGCCGCACCATCGAGAACGCCAGGAGGATGACGGCCGCGGCGGCCGCGAACGTCACGAGGAACCCGAGCAGCCCGGGCGAGGTCTGGTCCTCCGGCGGGATCTCGATGCTCGACGGCGAGGGCGACGGGTCGACCGCCGCGGCGACCGCCGCCCAGCCCTGCAGCAGCGTCCCGTGCGCGACCGCCAGCGCCCCGGTCACGCGAGCACCTCGCGCACGCCGGCGAACAGGTCGTCCTCGGGGGTGGTCGTCGGCACCCGCGACTCGGCGAGCTCGAACTCCTCGGTGGGCCACACCTCGAGCTCCAGGTCCCGCGGCATCGCGAAGAAGAAGCCCTCGGGGTCGATCTGCGTCGCGTGCGCCCGCAGCGCCGCGTCCCGCGCGTCGAAGTGCTCGTGCACGTCCACCAGCGTCGTGACCTCCCGCTCCGGGATCTCCCGGGCCGCCCGGGACTCCACCCACTCGCCGAACGGCGACTCCAGGCCGCGCTCGACCATCGCCTCGTGCGCCGCGCGGATCCGGGCCATCGAGAACCCGTGGTTGTAGTAGAGCTTCAGCGGCTCCCACGGCTCGCCCGCGCCGCGGTACCGCTCCGGGTCGCCGGCGGCGTGGAAGGCCTCGAACGCCACCCGGTGGCACATGATGTGGTCCGGGTGCGGGTACCCGCCGGTGGGGTCGTACGTCGTGATGACGTGCGGCCGGAACTCGCGGACGAGCTCCACCAGCGGGCGGGCCGCCTCCTCCAGCGGCTGCAGCGCGAAGCAGCCCTCGGGCAGCGGCGGCAGCGGGTCGCCCTCCGGCAGCCCCGAGTCCACGAACCCCAGCCAGTGCTGCCGGACCCCGAGCGCGGCGGCCGCCGCGGCCATCTCGGTGCGGCGCACGGCGCGCATCCCCTCGATCCCGCCCTCCACGGGCGGGTGGTGCGGGTTGAGCACGTCGCCGCGCTCCCCGCCGGTGCAGGTGACGACGAGCACGTCCACGCCCTCCGCGGCGTACCGGGCGGTCGTCGCCGCCCCCTTGCTCGACTCGTCGTCCGGGTGGGCGTGCACCGCCATCAGGCGCAGCTGCTCGGTCACGGTGTGGTGTCGTCCTCTCCTCGTCGCCGGTGCGGCACCCGGCGCGAGACAATGGTCGCACCCCGACGACTCCGCGCAGCCCCCGCG